>JAQWTF010000164.1:0-21391 GCA_029242825.1 Flavobacteriaceae bacterium
TGTTTAATTCTCTTAGGACTTTATTAAGCCTAATGGTTGCATTCTCTGCCATAAAAAAAATTTGTGCTTACTAGTATTTTTCTGCTAATATAAATAATGAAATAGGTTCAAGGATGAAATCCTTTAATTATTTGTGTATTACCTACTGCTTAACTTTCTAATTCTTCTTTTAGAATTCTAACAACATCTAAAATAGTCTCCTCTTCTAAATCTGTTCTCTTTGCTAAATCTTCTACATCTTGTTCCAACACCGCTCTCGCCGTATCCAAACCGATCTTAGACAATTCTGCAATAATCCATGCCTCTATTTCATCAGAGAATTCTGTCAATTCAACATCTTCCTCTACCCCTTCTCTAAATACATCTATTTCATATCCAGTCAATTGACCAGCCAATCTAATATTGTGACCGCCACGACCAATAGCCTTAGAAACTTCCTCTGGCTTGAGGTAAACTTGAGCAGTCATTTTTTCGTCGTCTAACTTTACAGAAGAAACCCTTGCTGGACTCAAAGCCCTAGTCACCAATAAAGTAGGGTTATTTGTCCAGTTAATTACATCTATATTCTCGTTGCCCAATTCTTTGACAATTCCATGAATTCTCGATCCCTTCATTCCCACACAGGCGCCCACTGGATCTATACGGTCGTCATAGGAATCTACCGCAACTTTAGCTTTTTCTCCTGGAATTCGAACCGCCTTTTTAATGGTAATTAAACCGTCAAAAACCTCTGGAATTTCCTGGAAGAACAATTGCTCTAAGAATAGTGGCGAAGTCCTGCTCATAATAATAGCAGGCTTGTTTCCTTTTAATTCTACACTTTCAATAATCCCCCTAACATTGTCTCCTTTTCTAAAGAAATCTGCGGGTATTTGCTTGTCTTTCGGAAGGATAATTTCGTTTCCTTCGTCGTCCAATAAAATTATCGCCTGATGTCTAATATGGTGCACCTCAGCAGTGTATATCTCCCCTTCTAGGTCCTTAAATTGTTTGTAAATCGTGGTGTTGTCATGCTCGTGAATCTTGGCAATTAAATTTTGACGCAACGCCAAAATAGCCCTTCTTCCCAAGTCAATTAACTTCACCTCTTCTGAAACATCTTCTCCTACTTCAAAATCTGGCTCAATCTTTCTAGCTTCAGTAATAGATATCTCCTCATTTGGATCCATCACATCTATATCTTCTACTACCACTCTGTTTCTCCAAATCTCTAAATCCCCTTTGTCTGGGTTAATGATAATATCAAAATTGTCATCTGATCCAAATTTCTTTTTCAAAGCACTTCTAAAAACCTCTTCTAAAATGGCCATTAGGGTTACTCTGTCAATAAACTTGTCATCTTTAAATTCTGAGAAAGATTCAATAAGCGCAATATTTTCCATCTTGCTATCTATTAAAATTTAAGGTTCACTTTTGCTTCTTTAATATCTGTAAAAGCAATCTCTTGCTCTTTAGTCACGGTTACTTTACCCTTCCCTATTGGTTTGGGCTCTCTGGCTTTCCACTGTAATTTAATTCCGTGATCTAGGATTTCTATGAGATTCCCTTCTACCGTTTCATTTTCAGTGCGAACCGTCAGAGAACGGTTCAGGTTTTTTTTGTATTGCCTAGGCATTACCAATGGAGCTGTGGCTCCTGCAGAGGCTACGTCCAATCCAAAATCTATGCTTTCTCTGTCCAAGTTGTGCTCTATTGCACGACTCACATTCATGCAATCTTGAAGTGTCACACCAGCATCTCCATCTAATACCACGGAGATTTTTTTGTCTGTTGTAATCTTAAAATCTATTAAAAACAGGGATGGATTTTCTTCCAAAGCTGTATCTAATAAGGTCCTTACTTCTTTTTCGAACATAGATTTATGGGTAATAAAAGAGGGGACTTTTGGTCCCCTCTTATTCCTTTATCATTTAATCGCCACAAATATACAATATTTTAGGTATTATACAATAAAAAACCCAAAGCGAAAACTTTGGGTTTTTATGTTGGTCTACAAGAACCAGAACCCCACAATTTTGAGTAACTCTAAAATCCTAGTAAAACATAAAAAAGTTAAATAAATACAACTATATTCAGGGTTTTTATAAAAAACAAAGTGGAATTAGATTGAATGTAATTGAATGTAATTGAACAAAATGAAGGCAAATTGAAGGCAAAAACATATATTTGGGTATGGGAAAAATAACCTTCAAACTCAGGTCAAGTCTAGATAAAGATGTTAGCATATACATTTTATTGCGAGCTCCTGGCTCAAAACAAATAGAAATGAAGACAAATTTACGAATTAACCCTGAGGATTGGGACGATGTCGTTATGAGGCCTAAAAATAACGTTAATCTTAAGGAGAAAATTAATAAGCTAGATATATTTTTATCCAAGCAGATCAAAGAAGCATCTCTAGAGGGCACTACAGTTGACTCAGCCTGGGTAAGAAGAAAACTAGACTCCCATGCTGGTAAGGTAGATTCAGAGGATCCTATATTTGTGTTAGGTTTCTACAGAACATTCCTTAGTAGAGCTGTAAGCAACCTTGCCAAGGATGCCGGCATAAAGGAAGGGACCATAAAAAGTTATAGGTCATTATACACTATATTAGAGGCATATGAAAAGGCAGTAGAGTCAAGGATCAGGTTTGACAAGATGGACAAAAACTGGTTCGAGGACTTTAACGACTGGCTACTAAACGAGAAGAAATATAAGCCTTCAAATGTAGCTAAGCAGATCTCTAGGCTAAAAACGATATGTAGGGAGGCTCTCTCTAAAGGAGTACTTGTGAATCCAATGTTCTCGTACTTTAAGCTTAAGAAAAGTAACCAGAAGAAGTTCATTATTATCATCAACGACTCAGAGTTTGAAATGATAAAAGCGTACGAACCATCAGAACCTTACCTAGTTAATGCGAGGAGATGGCTACTGATAGGTTTATGCATAGGACAACGCGTTAGTGACCTACTAAATATAACAAACTCTAACGTAAGGCACTTTGATGACTACTGCTTAATAGATGTTATCCAGAAAAAAACTGGGACACCGGTCACTATACCCATTAAAGATCCCTACGTATTAGATATTGTAAGGAACTGGGGAATTCATAGAATCAGTGACCAGAGATTCAACCAGTACATTAAAATAGTATGCGAAAGATCTGGTATAGATTCTAAAACCACAGGGTACATAAGAAATAAAAGTCACAGAGATGAGTTAGTAACTGGACCTAAGTGGATGTTCCTCTCCTCTCACTCCTTAAGGAGAAGCTTTGCCACTAACTTCTTTCATAAAAACGTAAGCACACCAACCTTAATGGCTATTACCGGCCATAAGACCGAAAGTGTTTTCTACGCATACATAAACCAAGACACAAACAGAGATAAGCAAGCTGAGGAGTTTCTTAAGCATTTGTAACACCTGGAGTAAATTTTAATTATTCCATAAATAACCATTGTCCTTTGTTCTCTTAACTTTTGGGCCCATTAAAAAGTGAACATCTTTGTTATTTGTAGTATAAATGTTATTGAAACCAACAAACTTATTATCATTATAAGTAGTATAAACCCTAAATGGTTTTAAGTAATCATCTGCAATGACCTCATCAACAGAAACGTGCCAGTTGGGAGCTGGAGAATCAGATACTTTACCATACAACTCACTCCAAGTAATTCCCCCTGATTTTATACCAATACTTTTTGAGCTAGTCTCAAACCTTAAGGAACCTATATATTCGGTTATGTCATTCTGTAAGTTTTTAATCTTTAAACTATACCAGTCACCTACGCTATCTGTACTATCCTTTTCTATTACTGTTTCATAACTTCCAACTTCCCATTCGTAATGCTCCCTTAACCCAATAAAATCTCCCTCATATCCTGCGCTCTCACCCCAGCTGTTGGATGAGGTTGAGTAATTTGTTGTGTCTCTTGTTTTCCATCTAGAAAAAATTAGGCCCTTCTTATAGCCAACCCCTGCTTTGTAAAGCCTGGTCTGAATACCATAATAAAAACCAATTGTATCATTCAAAATACCTTGATAAAATTGATAGTATACACCATCTCCATTCAGACTTCCATCCTCGTTAGTTGGTTCTTCGTGTATAGTAAACTTATGACTGATTTTTTCTAGTGTTGGCTCTGTAAAATCCCAGTATGCATAATGAATCCCACCTATTTCATTTTTAATAGGAGTATCCATATTAATTGGTTCTAGTGGCAATTCAGATTGTATTTCTGAAAATGAAGTTAAATTCCCTCCGGCCTTAAACGCAATTTTATAAAAATATCTTTCTCTTACTCCGACTAAATTATCCTCAAACAGAGGCTGAGTATTTGGTAATGACTTGAATTGGAATAAGGCATCTAGTGATTTGCATTTATAAATGACAACAGAATCAATTCTGGCATCTGCATTATAATCCCACTCCAACTTTAACATATACTCTTGTTTACTAATTTTAAATCCTTGAGGTGGTTCTATTTCCGCCATTAAATTAAAAGTAGCTGTAACTGCTTTTGATTCTGAGATGAAAAGTTGTTGGGGGTTAGAGGTTCCGTTAATTGCACCCTCCCAGCCTGTAAATTCCCAACCCTCTGCAGGAATGGCAGTTAGCTTAACAGTAGTGCCTGAATCGTATTCAGTAGTTCTTCCAGCGTTTATAATCTCCTCTATTACCCCACCCTCTCCTTCAAAGTTTACTGAAAGAGGATACTTTCTTTTCTCAAAGTTGGCAGTTAATGTTGCATTTGAATTAACCGTGATTGTTCTGGTGGCATCTGTAATACCATCAGACCAACTTGTGAAAACATATTCTCCCTGTGGTGTAGCTGTAACGTTTACTGTTTGTCCTGTTTCATATTCACCTCCTGTAGTAGACACAACTCCCCCTTCTCCTGCAGACAAGGTAATAGTGTATTTAACTTTTGGAGCAGGTGGTGGAGTAACTAGTGTTGAGGTTTCATCTGAAGAACAGGATAAACCAATAGCAAAGATGCTAAGTAGAAACAACAGCTTTTTTGTGAATATCTGTTTTTTAAATCTTAATAAGTAATATATATCCATCCTTTTATTTGTTCTTGTCCATTATTCAAATCCACCACATAGAAATAGGATCCTGCAGGAATGTATGTATTGGTCTGTTTATAAGTTCCTCTCCAGTCGTTCTTGTAATTTTGAACAGTAAATATTGGATTAATGTAATATTTTTTATAAGAAATCATTTACAACAAAATTAACTACTTTCTTAAGGTTAAAAATAGTCTCAATATAATGAGAAAATAAAAAATAGTTCTTTTTATATGTTTTTGTTAACCCTTTAATATAATAGCTTTAGTCCAGATATTAACATCTTAGGTTGAAAACAAATTGGTGATTAAGTGCTGTGAATTAAATGTTTGATTTATTATTACAGTCCTAGTGTTCAAGTGTGAACACAAAAAAAGCCGACATATCGGCAAGCGAAGATTATCGGCTAGTGTTTGTTCTGCAAATCAAACTTACAACCTTTTTTCTTTCCTGCCAAATGTTGGGATTATTAACCCACAAAAAAAGAAAAAATGGGAAGAGTATTTTTTGAAAATTTGACGACAGAAGAGTTATCTCTAGTTGTTGGACAAGCAGTCGAGGCTGCTTTAAGTAAAAAGGTTGAGCAAACCCAAGAAGATCGAGTACTAACCAGGGAAGAAACAGCTAAGTTACTGGCAGTCGACCTGTCTACACTACGATCCTATGTAAACAAGGGTAAGATTTTGTCACACCGTTTAGGAGGCAGAGTCTTCTTTAAGCACTCTGATATCATGAAAGCTTTAGTTGAATTTAAACCAGCTAGGTCATGATACATAAAGATGAGACAAAGGAAGTAGAGGCAATTGTAGAACTAGCAAAGTTAATAAACTCTTACATTAACGACCCCAAAGTACCTGTTGCTATAAACAAAAAGCTTAGTAAAAAATTAGGCTTCAGCTTAGCGAAATTAGATTGTGCATTTTGGGCTTTAGAAAATGTCATGCTTGATCTTAGGTTTGGATCACCCTGCGAGTCAGAAGAGGAAGAGTTCCTCAGAAAGGCTATTGAGAAAAACCCTTACTACGACAAAGACGAGGTAGAGGAATCAGAGACCGAGGAAAGAAAGAGAAGGGAGGGTGGTAATGAATAATTCAAGTCACCTAAATTTAGCAACAACGCTTTTTAAGCTCGGATACGGAGTTATTCCGTTAAGAGATGATAAAAGGCCTATTGGAGCCTGGAAAGAGTTACAAACAACTCCTAAGAGCCCAAATGATATGATTAAATCCAATAGCTACGGCTTGATATGCGGAGTAAACAATGTTGAGGTGTTGGATCTTGATTACAAGGTCCTGCCTAGCGAAGAAGATAAGGATAGTCACTACAATACCATGCTCTCTTTTATTCAAGAAAATATAGAGGATGCCGCTAATAAATTGGCTCTATACGAGACAATGAGTGGAGGGGTTCATATCATCTACAAAACCGAACAGAAAGAAGGCAACCAGGTGTTATCTAAGCTTAAAGATGAAAGAACTCTTTACGAAACAAGAGGTGTTGGAGGCTACGCCTTTCTTTATCCCGACAAAAACGTATTTGGCAGAAACTACGAGACACTTGAGTACATTACAGATAGTGAAAGGAGTTTACTCTTTCGCTTCTTCAAAAGTTTCGATGAGCGAGAAGATGTGATACAGAAAACCCAGAGGTCATACACAACAAGCTTGTCTCACTCTAGCCTTGATATAATCAATAGGTTTAATAGAGAAACCCCTATCTTGGATATTGTCGGAGATGAGTTCAAAGTGGTTGGAAAAACCCTTAAAGGTACTTCTATTCTTAGAAATGGAGATACTAAATCTAAGACTAGTGGAACTATTTTTGAAGACTCTGGGGCAATGTATTTATTCAGTACCAGCACCCAATATCCAGCTGAGACCTTTATAAGTCCATTTACAGCTCACATGGTAAAGAAACATGGGAATGATTTTAAATCCGCTCTTAATTATCTCATAAATAAAGCACCAAGTACTGTGCTTCAATGTGCCTCTAAGGTTTCTCAATACAAAAGCCAGCTCAGCGAGCATGAAATTAGGTCTTTAGCTTTTGAGATGAAAAACTCAAGTCTTAATATAGAAAGCTTTAAAGAGACTTGCTCACACTTGTCTTTAGACGATTATACTCTTAGCAAGTACTGGTACTCAGACTTGGACGTGTCAGAAGACGCCAAGGTAGTGATCTACGAACTCAATGATAAGCTGACTCCTAAAGACTCGTTTGATTTGAAGAGTTTTCATGATCTACCAAAAAACTATGCTGCATACAGAGATTATATAGGCAGCTCTTTAGCTGTTGTTTCTATATGTGAGGTAGCTGTTAAAAAAAACCTAGATGGCACTCTGGACTTTAGCAAGAAAAAGAACCTAAGTGATTTATTCTTAGATCTAAAAGATGCAGGAATGAAAATAAGTGAGTCTGAGTTTAAACGTGTAATGGATTCAGATCGTGTAGAAAAATTAGAACCTCTTACCATCCTATACCATCAGCTAAGGCTAACCCCTTGGGACGGGGTGGATAGGATTCCTGATATAGTTCAGAGCGCTTCTTTAACTGGAGACTTTAATAACAACCTCTATCTTCTTAATAAGTTCTTCTGTACTGTTTATGGATTTGCTTTTAGAGGTATAGATCCCTTGATTCCAAAGGAATGCTACTCTAGGGTGATTGCTATTATAGTAAACGAAGTGAAGGGCACAGGTAAATCAACATTCTGGAAGAAACTAGGAATGTCTGGCTCTGTTAAGGAGGCAACTGGAATATCAGGAGCTGAATTTTATTCTGAGACTCAAGGGGAACTCCCAAAAGATGAAAGGCAGTTTAAAATAGAGCAGATATCTAATATGTTATATCAATTTGACGATTTAACAGACGTTATGATAAAGGCTACCGGAGCATTTAGGAGTTTGATCTCGTCTACTGATATCTCAATCAGAGAACTCTATCAAAGTAAAACCCAGAATTTACCTAGAAGGGTTACTTTTTGCGGTTCTTCTAATCATATGGAGCTGATTAGGGATAAGACAGAGAACAGGTATATGCCGTTTTTACAAAAAGGAAGCGTCGATATCGAACTGTTTAATAGCATTGATAAATTTCAGTTTTGGGCTCAAATTAGGGATCAGATAATAAAGGAACAGGATGGGGTATACTTTAACGCTGAAGACCTTCATCTTATTAATCAGCAAGCCCAGAGTTTTGTTTATCAATCTCCGCTAGAGGATTCTTTAAGCGCTATATTGAAGTATGATCCAAATGGAAGGGAAACTTTTTCTTCAATCAAGAGAAGTGTTGAAGGGCAAGGACACAGAAACGTATCTGACACATTACTTGGTAATGCACTAAAGAAAATGGTTCCTGATGGTGAAAAGCTTAAAAAAAGGAGTGGTTCCAAGCAACTTTATTGTTTTTCATATTTAAAGGGTCATGAGCCAATAAGATCAGCTTGGTTTTAAGGCTACAATATATAAAGACAACCTAGAACAGGTTAATAAAAAAAGACCAGGCTTGTTTTAGCTTTGGTCTTTTTTTTCACTATCATCTTACATAGGTTGCATAGGTTGTTTTGCAAACTACTATAAATCTTGTTCTCTATTTCTATTTATACTTACTTTTAAGAGATAAACCTATGTACCTATGTAAAAAGAGATGGCAGACCCTATAAACATTGAAAATCTAAAATCAGAAGTATAGCGCAAACCCATGTAAAACCTATGCAAAAACAATAAAGCTTACTTAAAGCAGAGGTTGTTTACAATATGCTAACTAAATCCAGGCCCTTAACAAATACATAACCCCTACCCGCATCTCATGCACCCCTAATATAACAGGCATATTTGTTTAGGCTATCGCGTTGATGTTCATTTCTTTATGCAAGCTTTTCTTGTTCCATTCATAATAATGATTGCATTTAGATATATGAATAAAATCTTTAGGTGTAGAATTATTTACAAATTTGTTTACTAACTTCTTATTATCCTGCGAATTCATGAGTATCTATAAAACCTGGGGTGATAAAATTCCCCTTTACATCAATAATCTTGCTCGAAGGATTTATGAATTTTAAAATGTCTTGCTTTGCTCCTATGGCTATTATGGAATCTCCTCTAACTGCCATAGCCTGCGCATTAGGTTGTTTTTTATTACCAGTCCAGATATTAGCATTGACAATAATTAGTTCTGCATGTTGAAATTCATTTTCACAGGATAAGATTGCTCCAATGGCAAAAACTAGAATGTTTTTAAATATAATATTAAAGTATTTCATTTATAAAACTTTATTGAGTAGAACTTAGGGCTAAAACTACTAGTATTTATATGTTTTTTTTATTAACTAACTTAATAATATTTAAAATAAGAGTATTTAATTTGAATAAGAGTTCATAAATGTATTAATCTTATTTATAGATAATTTAGGGTTAGCACCTTTACTACTAGCAATTAAAGCACCTACTGCACAACCATAATTGAGTGCCTCCTGTGGGTCATCTTCATTCATTAATTTATACACTACAGAAGCCAAAAATGAATCTCCCGCTCCAACTGTATCTAAAACTTTAATGTGATACCCGCTATGATAATAAAATATTCCATTGGTAAATAAAACTGCTCCGAATGCTCCTTTTGTAACACATATAGAATCTGTTTGCGTTACTTTTACTAGATGAGTTATAACTTGTTCCATCGAATAATTTTTATAGCCTAAATACTCGGCAATTTCAAAAAGCTCGTCATCATTAAACTTAATTAAATTTGATTCTTTCATTAGATCTATAAGAATTTCGTAAGTATAATGGGGACCTCTCAAATTAACATCAAAAACTTTGTAATTCACATGCTTCATTATAGATTTTAAAGTCAATCTATTAATTTCTTCACGACATGATAGGCTGCCAAATATTATAACATCTACATCTTTGACTATTTCTTGATGCGTTCCATTTAATACGATTTTATCCCAAGCAGCAGGATAAGGAATATCATATGAGGCTCCGCCCTTATTGTCTAATAATACATTAACTTGTCCTGTTGGAAACTCATGAGTTACAGATATTCCGTTAGTATTTACACCCTCTTCATTAAGGTATCTGATAATCTCCCTACCATTGGAATCCTCACCTACACTACTTATCATTGAAACATCAACACCAAGTGATTTTAATCTTACGCTGACATTAAGTAAAGCGCCTCCGATTCTAGAATATGTTGGGAAATTATCAAAAAGTACTTCGCCAAAGCAAACTACTTTAATTTTTTGATCAGATATCTTCATTTTTTTTGTGAAATTTCATAAAAAAAGCATGGGGAAAATACCCCCATGCTTAAATAAACTAAAACTAACTAAATCAATTAACTAAATGCTATTGATTCATAACCCTATTTAATATCCAGGATTTTGAACATAAAGACCTCCAGTAAAATCAATTTCTCTTTGTGGTATAGGATAGTATTCATCCCTACCAGCTGTAAATTGCGCATTGGCAAGAAAATCTCTTTTTGTTTTTTCTTCAGCTAAATATGCATTCAAAGTTTCTTCAGCTATTCCCCATCTTACAAGGTCATACCATCTATGCCCTTCCATTGCAAATTCTAATCTTCTTTCAAACATTAATGCTTTCAATGCATAATCTTTTGATGGGAATGAAGAATATGGTGAGATAGCGTATATATCAGCTGCACCCGCGTCTATTGGTCTTTGTGTACTAGCTGCAGCACGGTTCCTTACTTGATTAATTAAAGGTAAAGCTTCATCCCATCTATTTAATTGAATTAATGCTTCAGCTTTCCAAAGAAGAACATCTGCATATCTAATGAAATCAACATTTTTAGAAGTACCTACAAATGGGCCTTCTTTTACATAGCATGAACAGTCCGGCGCTTGTTGTTCTTTCATATTACCGAAATACCCATAAACTCCAGGATCTCTAGCCCAGCTAAAATTATACACCATATCTCCGGAATCATTTACTGTATTCCTGTATTTAAATGGTCTTCCCGGTATACCAACAGTATGATCAATTCTAGGGTCAACACTCAAACCACTATCAGGTGGGGTTGTTCCATTTGCATCTATATTGGTGAATATATCTGAATTATTAAATGTGTCAAAAAGTGGTAGCCCATTAGCATCAGTTTTAAAGGAATTTACCATATTTTGACTGGCTAAATGAAATCCACAACAGCCATAAAGTCCTGTGCCGTGTGGTGAATTTAGACCAGTAACAAAACTAACCCTTCCAACCGTTGTACCATCATTTATAGAAAACTGAGCCGCCCATATTGATTCCGGTCCATTATCAAAACCATCTAAGAAATTTTCTCCAAAATCTGGTTGTAAGTTACCAATAACTTTGTCCGCATAATCTATCACCTCTTGTAAGCGCCCAGTATTAATGCTGGTTACTTGGTGCTGATCATTTTGCTCATAAGCCTGGAATAGACGCAACTTAGCCAAATAAGCTGCAGCTGCGTTACGGTCTGCTCTTCCCACTTGCTCTTGAGCTTGGGGTAAGTTTTCATAGGCGAAAAGAAAATCCTCAGCAATTGTATTCCATAAAGCATCATTATCCACATCATTTGACATTTGACCAATTTCTTCTTGGGTTAAATTCTCAGTGATATATGGGATTTTTTTAAAAATTAATTTAAGCATAAAGTGAGAATGAGCTCTTAAAAAGCGTAATTCTGCCTGCCTTGTAGTTTTTTGAGCATATTCACCATCTGGTATATCATTAATTACAGATAGTGCAAAGTTAGCCCTAGAAATTGCTTTATAAAAATCAGTCCAAGTCCTGGGTGCCATCCAATCACCCATATCGGCAATAGTTAGATTGTATTGTTCATATTTATCAATAACATCAACATCTCCTCGACCTCCGCCGCCTTTGTAAGCATCGTCTGATCGGACACTACCAAACACCCATTGATGTGTTAAAGGTCCAATCATTTCATCATTGGCTATACCAGCATACGCTGCAATCACTAATGATTCTGCGTTCTCAGCAGTTGCTACGTTTTCACTAGATAAAACACCTTCTGGTTCGTATTCTAAATAATTATCTGAACATGCAGTGAGCAATAAGGTTGCACATATCACTGATGCTATTATTTTATGATTATATTTCATGATTATCGCTATTTTTAAAAGTTAATATTCAATCCTACTGAATATACCGTAGGCACAGGAATTCTATTTACATCTATTCTTTCTGGATCAGAACCAATATATCCTTTTGGTGTAAACCAAAATAAATTTTCTCCTTGAAGATATATTCGAAGTCCTGTCATTCCTGCCATTTTGCTAATAACATCTGCAGGTAAGGAATATCCTACTTGCATATTTCTAATTTTAAAGTAAGAATTGTTTCTAAAGATATAATCAGAAGTATCAGTAAAGTTATTTACTAGTGATAATGAAGGTATGTTAGAACTAGTATTTTGAGGTGTCCATGCGTTTAGGACTCCTAGACCAGCATTATCCCTTCCTTGAACAAAATTATTCCAAAACATATAAGAATCAACTCCTATACGTCCAGCTACACCCGAACCGAAAATAGATAAATCAAAATTTTTGTAACCTACATCAAGCCTAATCCCATACTCTAAATCAGGAAGGGTATTTCCAATAAAATCACGGTCATTACTATCAATAATTCCATTATTGTCTGTATCCACAATTTTAATTCCTCCTGGTCTGGCATTACCTGTTTGAACACCACCTGTAGGATGGGCGTCTACCTCTGCCTGGCTTTGAAAAAGTCCGTTTGTTCTGTAGCCAAAAATCGCAGTTTGAGATTGTCCAAGAATTGAATTTTGAGCAGTTCCTGGAAATGCAGCCCTAACTTCCTCAGGAAGAAAGGTAATTTCATCTTTGAAAGCTCCAAAATTTGTGGAAACACCTAAAGAGAATCCATTATCCCAAGTATTGGAATAACCAACGTTCAATTCCCAACCTTTAGCTGATGTAGCTGCTCCGTTCAACACCCTTTGTTGTCCTTCTCCAATAACGGAAGCAATAGGAGGTGTGGTTAAAATATCTGTTGTTTCTCTTGTGAAATAATCGAAAGAACCACTTATTCTATTCTCTAAAAATCCGAAATCAATACCATAATTCCATTCTTTTGTGGTTTCCCATTTTAAGTTCTGATTTGATGCTTGTGTCGAAACGAAACCAGAGGGGAGTGTACCTGTATTATTGCCATTTATATCATAAGCAGTACCTACATTATAATAGATTTCAAAGAAGCCTCCAGTCAACTGCGCTTGGTTTTGACCATATCTAGATTCATATAAACCATATCTTGCAGTATTACCAATTTCCTGGTTTCCTACTTCTCCATAACCAGCCCTTATTTTTAAATTGGAAATTAAATTACTATCCTTTAAAAACTCTTCTTGACTGATTCTCCAACCAACTGTAGCGGCCGGAAAAATACCATATCTATTATTCGCACCAAATCTTGAAGAACCATCTCTACGAATTGTAAAAGATGCTAAATACTTGTCGTCAAAAGCATAGTTTAACTTTCCAAACTGAGAAGCCAGACTATATTGAGTAGAAATACCATTATTAGTTCGTGCTCCCGTAGCAGCTGAAAGCACAAAATAAGATTCTTGTTCTACTGCAAATTCATCCGCTTGTGCAAAAATCGTATCAAAATCCTCTCTTATGGACTCAATACCTAATAGTGCACCAAATCTGTGCTTTCCAAGTTCCAATTTATAATTCAACGTATTTGAGAATGATATTGTACTAAACTTGTTTGTGTCATAAATCAGCCTATTATTACTTCTTGTAACAAAACCGTTAAACACTTTGGGCTCAATATTTTTCTTTTTAAAATCACTAAAATCCAAACCAAGGCTAGATCGAAAAGTTAGGTTATCGAGAATGTTTATTTCAGCGAAAACATTTCCAAAGAAGTTATTTTTTGTAGCATTATCCCATCTGTTAAGATATTGCATTAATAATGGGTTATTCCTATCAGAATAACCAGCTCCTAGTGGTCCAGCAAATTCATCATTTGCATCATATACTGGAATGGTTGGTGCTAGAGTGATTGATAAACCAGTAGTGGCTGCACCACCAACATCACCTGAAACCAATGTTTCATTTGATGTAGAAATTTGTGTATTAACTCCAAATTTCACCTTATCATTAAAAAGCTTAGTCGTTCCATTAATTTTAGCAGTATACCTGTCATAACCAGTATACTTTAACATACCTGTATTTTTAAGATAACCAAGATTAATTAATAAAGAAGACTTTTCTGTACCTGTAGATACTGTAAGTTCGTTATTATATACATATCCTGTTTTATATAGTTCATCTTGCCAGTTTGTATCTCCTACTGGAACATTTGAATCACCACCAACAAAAGGCTGTACTGATACACCATTTAAAACTGGATTGGAAAAATCATTGTTCCAATTAAAATTGTAAATTTCACCATAACCTGCATTAGGATCAGCTCCGTCATTTACAGAAGCCCGCCATAAAGCCTCGCCTCGTTGTTGAGAGTTCAACATATCATAGCGTTGTTTTCGCTCAGATTGTTGCGATAAGTTTGAATTAAAGCTAACCGAAAGACGCTCACCTTTCTCACCACCTTTCGTAGTAACTACTATAACACCATTTGCTGCTCTAGATCCATATATTGAAGAAGCTGAGGCATCTTTCAAAACTTGAATAGACTCGATTGTAGCCGGGTTTAGACTAGCAAAAACTTCTTGCCTTTTTGTAGGAACACCGTCAATGACGTAAAGGGGATCATTATTTCCTAATGTTGTAAGGCCTCTGATAAGTATTCTACTGCTAAGTCCTGTTGGGTCTCCAGATTTTTCAATAAATAGACCGCCAACTCTTCCTTGCAAAGCTTGCATTGCGTTACCAGAGCTTAAGCTTTGACCTTCTATTGGAGCAATATCCACGACTGTTACCGCACCAGTCAAATCAATCTTACGTTCTGCAGAATAACCTGTTAATACTACTTCATCGAGTTGTTGTGCGTCTTCTTGTAATACTGCGTCAATCCGAGACTGACCGTTCACTGGAACTTCAATTGTAATAAATCCAATAAAACTAATAACGAGTGTTGCATCACTAGTTACACTGTTTAATTTATAGTTACCATCAAAATCAGTTGTTGTACCAGTTGTGGTACCTTTGATTATTACTGAAGCTCCAGGTAGTGGAGCGCCATCACCTGATGAGGTGACCGTACCTGTAATTGGTCCTTGGGCCATTAGACCTATAGGAACAAATACCATTAATAATAGTAAAAGTTTTAATTTCATAATTGTTTAATTTAAGTTTAATTTAAGTTGATTGATTTCTATGTATTCGAGTTTAGATTCTTTTGTAGGTGCTTGAAAATAAAGACTTTCAAATGGTGCTTTGGGAAAAAATATTTCTGTCATTACGGTTTGGCCGTTATCAAAAAATAACTCTATTGAAGTTTTGTCCAGTACTATTGTTCCAGTCCAATCCTTTTGAGTATTCGTTCTAGGAGCGATAGCAATTCTATCACTAAATTTGTTTGAAAAATCAGTGTTTCCTGTATTATTCCTATCTACAAAGTAATTATTCATTGAACTATCATATCCAAAACGCAAACTATCACCTTCACTGTTTGTTAGTTCAAAATTGTAAACACCATCAATTAAATTTTCGATTTTAAAATTAATTTGTACACTCGTAAAATCGACTGCTTTAGAAGTGGTTAGCAATGTCTTCCCATTTATTGAAACATTTGAATTTTTAAGTTTTTCAATCTTAAATTCATCTAGTTCTGGCACAGGATTTGAAGTTATACGATAAGTATTATCTGATTTTATCAATTCTAAAGTTCTTGCAATTGTCATCGCACTTCTCCAATTTTCTGTAGGTACTTCATTGGCATATAACCAATTAGACATCCATCCCATAAACAACTTTCCCCCATCTTTGTTTTCAACATTAGAAAAAGTAACTCCTGCATAATTGTCACGACCATAATCAACCCAAAAGCCCAGTTCTTCTTCAGTTTCTGTATTGAATGATTCATCTAAAACAAAGTTTTTACCATCAAAATCTCCAACAAAATATTGAGTTGCAGAACCATTATTTGGACCACCAGGATTTATACTTACTAACAAAACCCATTTTTTTTCTGAACTGCCAACTACAGGTAATTGAAAGAAATCTGGACATTCCCATACTCCACCATGATTTCCAATACCTTCTCCAAAACTTGTTAACTTATTCCATGATTTTAGATCTTTGGAAATATAAAATTGAATTTCTTGGCCAGCAGCTAAAACCATTGTCCATCTTTTTCTTTGTTTATCCCAACTAACTTTTGGATCCCTAAAATCTCTTGTTCCTGGATTTTTCAAAACTGGATTGTCTTTATATTTTGTCCATGTAAGCCCTTCATCTAATGAGTATGCAATACTTTGATTTTCAACGTCTATTTCACCAGTTTTCTCCTTTTTAGGGTCATGACTTGTGAAAATTGCAATAATTGGAATTTTCCCATCTTTTCCAAAGCCTGATGTATTTTCATAATCTACAACAGCACTTCCCGAAAAAATATACCCTAAATTGTCTGGAAATAAAGCTATAGGTTGTTCTTTCCAATTAAATAAGTCAGTACTTATTGCATGGCCCCAATGCATAGGTCCCCAAGTTGTTCCATCAGGGTAATGTTGAAAATATAAATGATAATATCCGTTATAAAAAAACATTCCATTCGGATCGTTCATCCAGCCTTTTTTTGGCGTAAAGTGAAAGTTTGGTCGGTAGAGGTCTTCATTAGATATGGATTCAATTTCCTGAACATTTTGAACCTGGTTATCTTTTTTATCAGTTGCATTTTTACAAGAAAATAGCATTGTAAAAATTCCTATTGTTAAAACGAACTTGTTTGTCTTATTTTTCATTTTTTATTAATTTTTTATAGTACCAAAGTTTGCTTTCTAATCATCATTACCAATAAATGTATCAGTAGTAATCTTTCTTCTTTTTGTTAGGTTTTTGCTTAGCAGCTCTAACGAAATACCTTTGGTCTCAGGCATCATAAAAGCCACGAACAATAGTTGTAAAAACATCATAAAAGCAAAAAATGCAAATACAGGCCCGGCACCAATAGAAGTAAATAGTACAGGAACTAATGAAGGGATAATAGCCGCTAAAATCCAATGCACCGAACTACCGAACGATTGCCCTGATCCTCTTAAATGATTTGGAAAAATCTCTGAAATAAATACCCAAATAACGGTACCCTGTCCTATGGCGTGTGCTGCAATAAAAAAGAAAAGGAAAATAGGCACAGCCATACCTTCCCAATTAAAGAAGAATGCGCAGGCCACTAATGATAAAGAGATTATATAACCAACCGAACCGATATACATCAGTTGCTTTCTTCCAAGCCTATCGATAAGAAATACACCTAAAAAGGTAAAAAGCAAGTTGGTAATTCCAATTCCAATACTACTTAAAAGTGCAGTACTTTCACCTAGGCCCGCTTCCTCGAAAATTCTTGGAGCATAATAAAGAAATGCATTTATGCCTGAAAATTGATTAAACATTGCAATCAAAAAAGCTAACATGAGAGGGAACCTATATTTTTTAATAAAAATATTTTCACCTGAAACTGTATTGTCACTTTCTGCCTTTAGCTCTAACATCAAAACTTCAGGATCTTGTTCAGGATTGATTAGTTGCAATACTTTTATTGCCTCATCGTTGCGCATTTTGGTCAACAACCATCTTGGGCTTTTTGGAACCGTTAAAACAAAAAGGGTATAGATAAATGCAGGTACAGCCTCCACACCGATCATCCATCGCCATGCATTTTCTCCAACCCCACTTAACAGATAATTGGATAAGAACGCAACTAAAATTCCGAATACAATATTAAACTGGTAAAGTCCTACCAATTTTCCACGGTCTTTTGCCGGAGCTATTTCTGAGATATATGCAGGTGCTGCTATGGTTGATGCGCCAACTCCTAAACCACCAATAAATCTGAATATTGCGAAAGTTATTGGATCATTGGCAAAAGCTGAGCCTAGGGCAGATAATGTATAAAGTATACCTATCCATAATAATGTCTTCTGTCTCCCTATCTTGTTTGTGGGAATCCCACCTAAAATTGCACCCACAACGGTTCCCCACAAGGCCATTGCCATTACCACTGTACCATGAAACATATCGGAAGATTGCCATAGGGCTTGCAGTTTTTTATCGGCTCCGGATATGACTACAGTGTCAAAGCCAAAAAGAAAACCAGCCAGTGCAGCGGTAATCGACCAAATCCATATTTTTCTCATAATCGTAATAATCTAGTGTGGTTACTAAAGTATTCGTTAAAAATGAGTTCATATTTTGATGATGTATCAATGTGTTATGATATTGTTAAGAGAGTTGATTGATAAGTATAACTATTTGATTATTAGATATTTAAGCTATATTATTAGCATTGTAAATATTTAAAAAATCATTTTTATGTTACATAACATTAGAAATTGATACTGAATAAAGGAAGGTATAGGAGTAAATTTTTGAATAGTAAACTAAAATGATTTACGAAATGCTGCTGGGGACATGCCATATTTATTTTTAAATGCTGTAGAAAAATAATTTGGAGAAGAAAATCCATTTGAATATGCAATTTCAGCTATCGTTAATGAATCGGTTTCAAGCATCAATTTAGCTTTTTCCAATCGGATGTTAGAAATGTAATCACTGATACTAATACCCATTATAGCCTTTATTTTCCGATAAAGCTGAACTCTAGAAATTAAAAGGTCTTTCGCGAGATTTTCCACTGAATATTCAGAATTCCCCACATTATTATTGACAAGTGAATTTAGTTTGTGTATAAATTTTTGTTCTATATTACCAAATGAATTTATTTCTTCAATTTTATGAATATTGCTAGTATAATAATATCGAAGATTCGCTCGATTATATAGTAAAGACTTAATTGACTGAACTAAAATAGAATAACTAAAGGGTTTAGTTAGATACAAATCTGCCCCTGATTCTAGTCCCTTTAAATAAGATTCTTTATCTCCAAAAGCAGTAAGTATTATTGTTGGGATGTGAGAAGTTCTTAAATCCTGTTTTAAAATTTCACAAATTTCAAAACCATCTTTATCTGGTAAATTTATATCACAAAGTATAATATCAGGAACAATTTCATAAGCCATTTCAATAGCATCAGTTCCATCGGATAGATGAATATCATACTCCAATTGCAATTTATTCTTGAGAAATTGAGAAAGATCTTTATTATCTTCAATTATCAATAATGAATGTTTTTCGTTGTTTTTAGCTGGAGCCTGAATAAAATAATTTTCATCGGTTAAGTTTTCCGAAGTAAAATCTAAAATGTTTGTGTCTATTAAATCCTGTTCTGCTATTATCTCTGTTTCATCAAAATGTGCTTTACCTTTAAATAATGTTATAATAAATTCTGTTCCCTGGTGAGACTTTGCTTGAATTGTTCCCTTGTGCATTTCAACAAACTCTTTGCTTAAATGCAATCCTATTCCAGAACTTTTTTTTCTGTTGTTAGACCCTTTAAAGAATGCTTGAAATACTTCATTCATTTCCTCACTGGGTATACCGATGCCTGAATCCTTAAAACGGATTTCAATATTATTGCTAAGTGAATCATCTTCTAATGTAATTTCTATCTTGCCATTGTCAGGGGTAAACTTAAAGGCATTTGAAAGTAAATTGAAGTATACTTTATCCATCAAATTTCTATCTATGAAAATATCTAATGATTCATTATTGGATATTAAACTAAAATCAATATTTCTTTTTTTAGCTTCCCTTTCAAAATCTTTATAAATGATTTTTGAAAAACTAAGTAAATTAGTTTGAGATGCTTTAATATTAAACTTACGGTCTTCTATTTTTCTGAAATCAAGTAATTGATTGATTAATCTCAATAGGCGATTGGAATTATTGTAAATGAGTTCCACTTCGTTCATAATTTTAGAACTTTTTTCCTTATTGAAATCGGTAATAGATTCTATTGAACTCAGTATTAATGTAATGGGTGTTTTAAATTCATGAGATAGACCAGTAAAAAAATTCATTTTTGCCTCATTACTTATTTTAACTTCTTCAGCAATTTTTTCAATTTGATTCCGCTGAACAGTAATTTTATTATTGTTTATCACAAGCTGTCTATTCCTTTTTCGAATAGCAATAATGGAGTATATACTGTAGATAGCAAGACTTAATACAATTAACAAAAGTGTTATTGTTATTTTTAAAAGGTTATTTTGGGAATAATATAGCTCTTCTTGTTTTTTTACAGCATCTATTTGTTCTTCTAATTTGACTTGTTGATCATTAATTTTTTCAAATTGAGCTGTCATAATATCAGCATTCAATTTATTTATAACTGTAGTTGAAAGTATATTGTTATTGGCAAAAGATTCTTTATTTAAAATTTTCAGTGCTAATTTTATGGCCTCATCACCTCCGGTAGGGTAAAAAATAGTAGCTTTTAAAACACCATTTTTTACTGCTTGAATTCCACCATTAGTCCCATTAAGTCCATCAACTCCAATAAAATTAATTTCGTTTTCAATTCCTAAATCTCGAGCTACCTCCCAAGCTCCTATTGCCATTCTATCGTTGTGGGCGAATACATAATCTACTTTGATATCACTTTTTAATAATTGTATAAACTTACTCTGAATAGACTCTTTTTCCCAGTTTCCTTCAATACTTGCAACAATTTTAGCTGTGTTATGTTGATCAACGATTTGTTTAAGACCTATTGACCTCTCTTTTGCAGGGGAAGAACCAGCTAAACCTTTAATCTCAATGATCCGTATAGAATCATTAATGTTTGATGAAATTATTTCTTTTGCAGCATTTCTTCCTATTTCAATATTATCTGCTCCAATATAGGCGGTATATTGTTGGCCTTCGACTTTTCTATCTACTAACAAAACGGGTATTCCTGCTTTAAATGCCTTGTATACGGCAGCAGTTATAGGTTTAGATTTAATAGGGGATACAATTAGCACATCTACGCTATCAGCAATGAGTTCATTTATATGCTTTATTTGTGTAAGTACATCGTAATTAGCATCTCTGAATATTAAATTAATTTCAGGATTCATTGAAGCTTGTAACTTCATCGAATTATTCATGGAACGCCTCCAATCGTCATTGCTCATGGCTTGAGAAAAACCAATATTTATTTTGTTTTTGCTCTTATTTCTATCACATGATAAAAAGAAAATAACTAAAAAAATATTTAATAAGAGTAAAAAGCACCTTTTAAGTCTCATAAAGTTGTGATTATTTGTAAATCTAATGAAATTA
>JAQWTF010000027.1:0-1788 GCA_029242825.1 Flavobacteriaceae bacterium
CAGTCTAAGGACAACGCTTACACAGTCAGGGGGCATTACGCCGCTCAAAATATTGAAGGAGAAGAGCACGGTGGGTTGCCCTTTAGGGAAAGACAGTTTCAGTCTGCCAATCCGCGATTTTTGGACCGTTCTAGGATAGACCTTTATTTTACCAACGCCCTTTCTGTAGCCAGTGGGAAACGCGTGTTTTTGGACCAGACCTACAGGCTTACCCGCGCCAGATCCAAAGACTCCTTAGCCAAGCCAAGAAAGAGTAGCCTGGTGTTGGGCCACAGTATTGCCTATGAAACCAGGTCTTTCCAGTTTATACAATCTTCTAAAAACACCTATTTTGGAGACGCATTTAGGAATACCATACAAGACAAGTCCCATCTAAAAACGCTTACCCAAGAGGTGTCTGCTACCTTTAGCAATCCATTGCTTGGAATTTTAAAAACACAGGCACGTTTATACGATTACAGGTATTATTTTAATAGCTTACTGATTACCGAAACGCAGACTATTGAATCTGCGCTCACGGGTCAGGAAGTGTCTGTGGGGGCAAGATACCTCAAAAAGACGCCTTCTTTTGAATTAGAAGGCAGTTTGGATTACACCCTGGTAGGTGAATTGTCGGCGCATAAAGCCTATATGTCCTTGTCTTATATACACAGAAAGAAGCACAGACTGAGTGTGGGGGTGAACAGCCAGCTGAGAATGCCAGACTTTAATTTCTTACTTTACCAAAGTGATTACCAAAATTTTAACTGGCAGCATACCGCAGATTTTCAGATGGAAGATCATAAGTCTGCCTTTGTTCAATTGGACTCTCCCGTATGGGGAAATTTAGATGCCCGTTACACACTTATTGGCAACTACACCTACTTTGCAGGCCAGCAGCCTGTGATTCCTATTGAGCAGCGTACAGAAGACTATGTCTTTGAACAAGTCTTGGACAACGCTTATATAACGCCCTTACAGGAGGCAGCAGATCTGGCACTTATCAAGGTAAAATACCAGAAGGAATTTAGATTGGGTCATTTTGCACTCAACAATACGGTCATGTACCAGAAGGTGTCTCAAGAAAATGGTGCCCTCTTTGTGCCTGAGATCACCACGCGCAATACCTTGTATTTTTCTAAAGATATCTTTAACGGTGCCATGTTTTTCCAAACAGGACTTACTTTCAAGTATTTCTCTTCCTTTCTCATGAATGGCTACAGCCCGGTGCTGGGAGAATTCTACACCCAGAACAGCACTTTCAATGGCGGTTACCCGCTGGTAGACTTTTTTATGAATGGAAAGGTCAAACAGACCAGGATCTATTTAAAGGCAGAGCATTTTAATGCGCCCATTACCGGTTACGATTATTACGTAGCGCCCGGTTACCCTTTTAGAGATTTTGTGGTCCGTTTTGGATTAGTTTGGAACTTCTTTAAATAGCCAACTCGCTTTTTTGCCGCCTTTTTTCTTTTTACTTACAGGCTCTTTTGGCCTCTGGCCGATGCTTTTTCCCATTTCATTTCAATTTTTATTTGGTCTAACTACTTGTAAAATAGGGTAGTGTGCAGAGGTCGGAAAAAAGATTAAATATTTTTACAAATAGTTGTTGTGAAACCAGAAAACTCGTTCTATATTTGCACCCGCTTTGGGAGACAGAGTAAGAATAAAAAAAACAAGTTCATAGACATATTGAAAAGACAGCGCGTAGAATCATAGCGATATGGTTTTACAATAAGATTGAATTAAATTATCCTTAAAAAGAGTTAGGGAACAGGTTTTTTATTACGGTTGTTAGAAATTATTTAA
>JAQWTF010000055.1:0-3505 GCA_029242825.1 Flavobacteriaceae bacterium
AATTCTTCTTCAAAAAGGTTTTCTAATTCCTTTAGCTCTTTGAGTTGGTTGTATTTAAGCTTTTTGTGGTTGTTGTTTACGTGTTTGTGGCTCACTTTGGAGATGTAATCCAAAGATTGAGACACATCTGTGAGGTGTGTAATGGTGGAGATGTAAAAATCACTTGCACGAACACTAGACTCATCTAGATTTTTAATAAAGTAGAATATGTGGTTGCGTAGGTCTTCTATTTCGTCGGCCAATTTGGCCCCTTGTTTCTTATTCTTTTTAAGCAGTTCAAGATCTTGTTTTGCCAGTCCTGTAACTGCATTAGAATAGATGTTCTGGGTTCTTCTAATCACGTTAGAAATGTTGTTTGCACTCTCTTCTATAACCCCTTGAATAGAACTGCTCTCTGCTTTTCTAAGGCTGTCCTCTGCTTGAAACTCTTTGCTTTTTTTGTTGTAACTAACGTAGTTTCTAGCCAATAAGAATATAGCCAAAATAAGCAACACGCCAATGGCTGTTCCTTGACCTATAGAGATGATTGTTAAAATAATTCCAGCAGCTACAAATGCAATTAGCGCTGTTCCAAACCATCCTCCTATGACATTGAGCACTCCAGCTACACGATATACGGCGCTTTCTGCTCCCCAGGCTTTGTCTGCCAATGAGGTTCCCATGGCCACCATAAAAGTGACGTAAGTTGTAGATAAGGGCAATTTATAGGAAGTGGCAATAGATATTAATATACCAGCAACCACGAGGTTTACTGCAGCCCTGACCATGTCAAAAGCGGGCAGTTCAAAGTTCTTGTCTTTGGATAATGAAATGACTGGTTTTTGAAACTGTGCGTCTAATTTGTTTTGCCATGTTTTAGGAAGAATGGCTTGTGAGTAATTTGAAATGCTCATGGCGAAACGCACAATTCCTCTGGATAAGAAGTTTGGGTTAAAGCGCTCTTTGGATTCTCCCTCTCTAGCCAGATTAATTTCTGTTTCTGCAACGTACCTCGCTTTTTTAGAGAACCAAAGAGTAGCCACCATGACCATTCCTGATGCAAATAATAAAAAGGTAGGCGTTGGCACTTTTTTAGCCAAAATGTTCATGCTAAACTCTGCAGCTGGAATACCAGACATGCTCCAAGCTTCATAAGATTGCCAGGCAGCAATAGGTACACCAATGAAATTCACTAAGTCGTTTCCAGCAAAAGCTAAAGCCAAAGCAAATGTACCTATGACGATAATAAACTTATAGATATTAATTTTAGCCAATGAAATAAGCAGGTATGATATTAAGGACCATATTAATAAATTCACAAGGATGAGACTCCAAACCTCTGTTTCTAAGAAATCTTTAATAGTTTGACCACCGAGTATCTCTAAATTTTCTCCTGCTATGGCAGTTCCTTTTATTCCTTTCATTAAAATGAAGTAGGTAATTGAAGAAGTAGCAATACCGCCAAAAACAGCAGAAACCCAATTGGGTTTTTTCTCAAAATTATAAGAAAGTAATATCCTAGAA
This sequence comes from Flavobacteriaceae bacterium, assembly GCA_029242825.1. Classification (GTDB taxonomy): domain Bacteria; phylum Bacteroidota; class Bacteroidia; order Flavobacteriales; family Flavobacteriaceae; genus MAG-120531. The sequence goes on from JAQWTF010000055.1 coordinate 1,504, forward strand.
ACCCACTGAACAATAGCGCCAATAGAAAACGCAACAACTACCGAGAGTAAAATACCAAAAATAATATCTGCCGCTTTTGAGGTGTTTATGTACTGCACAACATCTGAAAAAGCGCCACCTTGATTGCTTATTTTTATTAATGCCATGGCTACAGAAGCACCTAGTAGTTCAAATACAATTGAAACCGTTGTAGAGGTAGGCATTCCCAGGGTATTAAAAAAGTCTAACAATAAAATATCAGTGATCATCACGGCCATAAAAATGAACATGATCTCGTTAAAATAGAATTCTCCGGGATTAAAAATACCCTTTCTAGCCACTTCCATCATACCGCTAGAAAAAATAGCACCCATGGCAATTCCAATAGAGGCAACGATCATAATGGTTTTAAAAGAGATGGCTTTAGATCCAATGGCAGAGTTTAAAAAATTCACGGCGTCATTGCTCACACCAACCACTAAATCTGCAATAGCCAATACCGCAAGTGCGGCCAACATTAAAATATATAAATTGTCCATAATCTATTTTAAAAGGGGTTAAATGTACTCTTAATTTTGGGTATTTGAGGTTATCTTAAGGTTAAAAATGTAAGTCTAATTGAAGCCTGTACATGAGTTTATTGGAAGCGCCGGGACTGTCTAAGTAGCTAAAATCTGATTGCACTTTTAATTTGTGTCCCACTATATATTTTGACACACCCACCGTGTATTGGGTTTCTGGAACTTTTCCTGTGATGACTTGGTCTAGGGTGATTTTAGTGAGCCTCCCTGAGATTTCAATATTGTTTTTTAGTAAAAAACCACTTTGTAAGTTAATGCCTTTTCCAACTTGCACTACCGAACCTGTTTCTGATCCGTCCAGATTTTTAGCTATTGCATTAGCTGCACTGCGGTCTGAGTATTCACCCATAAAGGAGAAACCGCGGTATTTAAACATACCGTCTATAAACCAGGTATTTATATCTGTTTGAAACAGACCAGCATCAGTTTCCATATAAGACCCCATATTGCTCCTGTTTTTTACGGCATTTTGATTGCTGTCGTATGTAGCGGCTATCATAAGTTTTGGGGAATTTTCTCTTTTTAAATCAGACCCACTGTACGCTCCTTTGCTTTTAAAAGCCCCAAAAGGCAAAAGCTCTATACGGCTGGTAAATTGGTGACCCCCTAAATTTCCAGCAGTAATATTTCTACCTTCTCCCTGTGAAATAGCAAACTTTTCTCGCATTAAAAAGTGTTTGCCTATTTTGGTTTTGTGCCTCAATTGCACCCCCATATCACGGTCTATATTAAAGCGGCTGTTGAGTAAGGAACGGTCTACTTGTTGTAAATTCCCTGAGGAAATAACCCGCTCAATATTTCCTGGTAGTTTGGTTTGCCCAAACCACAATTCCCAGTTTCCATGAAAATTCCACATCACTACGGCGTCTAATATATACCTTGGGGTGTTTCCGGTATAAATGGAACCACCTGAAATATCTCTGTTGGAGAGTCCTAGCTCTAATTTGTATTTTAATTTTGGGGAATAAGCAAACCCGTCAAATTTTAAGCGGGCCCTTCTAATGAGCATATTGCTTTCTTGGGTTTCAAAGTCTCCTGACGCACTTTCTTTCCAGTTAGCGATGGCTAAAATTTGCATTCTCGCACCAATTTTCATGGTCCAAGTACTGTCTTTACCTACTAGATTAAATAGGCCTTTTCCAAAATTGGGTGCTGGGGTTTCTTGTGCGCTTAGGCTAAAAGAAAAACAAAGGCAGGCTAAAATGACTGCTTTTTTAAATAATTGCATGGTACTGGTTTTTGTCTGGTGCAAAGAACCATTACTAATGTTAAGTTATTGTAAATTGGGTGTTATGATATAATAAAGATTTAAAAAAAAGCAGCTGCCCCTAAGGACAGCTGCAAGATTTCTAACGCATGACCGACAAAAACCAGTACGTTATTAAGAAACCTACGTGGCTAGCACGCTGTACAAAGGTGGTGTGCATTTGTATTTTAAAAAT
>JAQWTF010000006.1:0-4415 GCA_029242825.1 Flavobacteriaceae bacterium
ACAATCAATTAGATGCAGCTGGTTATTTGAAATTAGTGCGTATGCAATTAAAACAAGAGGGCATACAGGCAAGATTGCCCTTTGCTCTGGAGATTAAGTAGTGTTATAGGTCTATGGTATTAGTATTAGAAGGGAAACAAAAAGCGCATGCGCAAAAAATATACCTTTTATTAGGGGCGCTATTTATAACATCTTTGGTGGTGTCTAATTTAATTTTTCAGAAATTTTTCTCTTGGCAACCCTTTGGAGACATCAGCCTTTTTGGCGTGCCTTTGTTTCAGGTTTCCGTGGGTATATTACCCTATCCCATTACTTTTTTAATCACAGACTTGATCTCTGAAATTTACGGCGCCAAAAAGGCTAATGCTATAGTGAGTGCAGGAATATTTGCCTCAGTATTTTCCATGGGTATTATCTGGTTGGCTAATGTAGTGCCTGCTATGGAAACATCTCCTGTAGATAATGTTGTTTTTGGGCAAGTTTTCGCCCTTTCTCCTGTGGCTGTTTTGGCTTCAATGTTGGCTTATTTGGCGGCTCAGTACATAGATATAAGTCTGTATCACTTTTGGAAAAAATTGACTGCAGGAAAGCATTTGTGGTTGCGCAATAATTTTTCCACCTTTTTATCTCAATTCGCAGACACTTTTTTAGTGGTGTTGCTGTTGTGTGCATTCGATATTTTACCCTGGGATTTATTTTTAGGATTGGTCGCTAGCGGCTTTATTTTTAAAGTGATTGTAGCTGCTTTGGACACCCCTTTTTTATATCTTTTTGTCGGTATCTTAAGGAAGAAATTTCACTTGCCTCAAGGAGGAGAGATCTCTTGGTAATATTCTTTTGGACTTTTTAAATGAAAGGAGCAGTTTTGTTAAAATGATAGCTTCACAACAAAGCCTTCATGGCTTCTTACGTTAAAAACCCGCTGGTCTTTAAAAATTAAATACTGCCCTTTTATGCCTGTTAAGGTATTTTTAAAAGAGGGGGTTTTAACTAGGTTTATAGATTGTACTTTTTCAGGATATTGGGTCACTGGAAAGTCCATGTGCTGTTCTTTGTTTTGATCCAAAAAATAGGGTAACGCTTCTTGAGGTATGTATTGTTTTAGTTGGTCTCTTACTGCGGCGAGATCTTCATCCTGTGTTTGACCAGTAAGCATTTTTCTCCAGTTGGTTTTGTCTGCTACATGATCCTTTAAAGCTACTTCCGTAATTCCTGCGAGGTACCTATTAGGGGCTTCCAAAATTTCTATGGCTTCGTGCGCGCCTTGGTCAATCCATCGGGTAGGTATTTGTGACCCTCTAGTTACCCCAACTTTTAAGTGGCTGGAGTTGGCCAGGTACACAATATGGGGTTGTAATTGTACTTTTTGTTCATAGGCCAAATCTCGGTCTTCTATGCCCAAATGTGCCTTACTCAATTCTGGTCGCATGATCCAATCTCCAGCTTGGGGAGTGTCAAAAAAGCAATTTTTACAGAATCCTTGTCTAAAAATAGCTTTGTCTTCATGACAGTTTAAACATTCATAGCTTTGAAAGTCTATGTTTATCTCCCTTCCTAGAAGGGTGTTGAGGTGCACAAAATCTTCATTAAAAACCAAATAGTACTGAATTGGAGCGCCCAATTCTGTTTGCATTTTTTTTAAAACACCCTGGTATGTCATCTTTGTTTAAAACTGTTTTGCGGTTGGTGAAAACCAAATTAAAACCTATTTTTAAGCAAGCTACAAAATATAGTCTACATGCCCATACCAATCATTAATACAGTAGCCTCTTGGCTGCTTAAAAAGAGGCTGCACCAGATTGAGTTTTTTTTAAAGTACCCAATTGAGGTGCAAGATGAATTGCTCATGGGATTGGTAGTATTTGCTAAAGACACTGAAATGGGTAAGAGTTATGATTTTAGTTCTATTCAAAACTATGCAGACTTTGCCTCTCGTGTGCCTATAACCAACTATGAAGGGATGGAGCATCTAATAGATCAAGCCAGGCGTGGTTCAGCCAATTTATTCTGGCCCACTCCAATCAAATGGTTTGCTAAGAGTAGCGGAACAACCAATGCCAAAAGTAAGTTTATTCCAGTAAGTCAAGAGTCTTTGGAAGACTGTCATTACAAGTCTAGTAAAGACCTTTTGTCTATTTATCTCAATAATAACGAGAATTCTCAATTGTTTACTGGGAAAAGTTTGCGCTTGGGGGGCTCAAAGGAGTTGTATGAATCTCATGGCAGTGTTTTTGGAGATCTTTCTGCCATACTCATAGACAATATGCCTTTTTGGGCTGAGTTTAGCTCTACGCCCTCTAATAAAGTTTCCTTAATGCCTGATTGGAATACCAAACTGGCTGCGGTAATTGCAGAGACCTCTAAGGAAAATGTCACCAGTATGGCTGGGGTGCCGTCTTGGATGTTGGTGCTGTTGAATGAGCTTTTAGACACTACTGGAAACGATCATTTATTTCAGGTTTGGGACCAATTGGAGGTGTATTTTCACGGAGGAGTAAGTTTTAGTCCTTACAAGGAGCAATTTAAAAAGCTACTTCCGAGAAAATCTTTCAATTATTACGAAATATACAATGCTTCTGAAGGTTTTTTTGCCATCCAAGACCGCAATAAGGCCTCTGATCTAATGCTTATGTTGGACTATGGAATTTTTTATGAGTTCATTCCAATGAATGCCTATGGTAAAGAGGAGGAATATGCCATTCCATTGTCAGAAGTTGCCCTCCACACAAATTACGCCATAGTGATTACTACCAATGCTGGATTGTGGCGCTATAAAGTTGGAGATACGGTTCGCTTTACTTCATTGAGCCCCCATAGAATTAAAATTACTGGAAGAACCCGGCACCATATTAATGTGTTTGGAGAAGAGCTTATTATTGAAAATGCAGAAGAAGCGCTGAAGATTGTCAGTAAAAAAACAAAGACGGAAATTATAGAGTATACGGCTGCACCCATTTTCATGGAAGGTAAGGAAAAAGGGGGGCATGAATGGCTCATAGAATTTAGAACTCCTCCAGAGGATTTAGGTCATTTTACGGCGCTGTTAGACAATGCGCTAAAATCACTCAATTCTGATTACGAAGCAAAGCGGTATAATAATATGACTCTAAATGAACCTGTAGTGCACAAGGCTAGGGCAGGACAATTTCACGATTGGTTGGCTGCAAAAGACAAATTAGGCGGACAACACAAAATACCCAGGCTTTCCAACTCTAGGCAGTACCTGGAGGAGTTAATGGCCTTATAGGTCTTTTTCTTGGCTAGTAATATGCAGGAATTTATTGCTAAAGGGTGTATGGCCTTAAGAAACCGCTTTTAAAGATTTGGCTGTTTCAAAGCTTAATTTTTTTTCTGCATAAGCTCTGTCTACTTTGAATTCCTTTTCCTCTGAACTTGGCAAGCTAAACATGGCGTCTGTAAAGACGGATTCACATAAGGATCTAAGCCCTCTAGCGCCTAGTTTGTACTCTAATGCTTTTTCTACTAAGAAATCTAAAGCCTCATCTGTTACTTCTAAAGCAATATGGTCCATTTCAAAAAGCTTCTCATACTGTTTAATAATGGCATTCTTTGGTTGGGTTAATATGGCTCTTAGCGTTTTCTTGTCTAAAGGATTCATGTGAGTAAGCACAGGGAGTCTTCCAATAATCTCTGGAATTAAACCAAAGTCTTTAAGGTCTTTTGGGGTAATGTATTGGAGTATATTTTCATTGTCCAAGCCTTCGTCTGCTTTAGAGGCACTGTATCCTACTGCTTGTAAGTTAAGTCTCTTGCTGATCTTTTTCTCTATACCGTCAAAAGCACCTCCCGCAATAAAGAGGATGTTTTCTGTATTTACTTCTATAAATTTTTGATCTGGGTGCTTCCTGCCTCCTTTAGGGGGTACATTGACCGTAGTTCCTTCCAGTAGTTTAAGCAACCCTTGTTGTACACCTTCTCCAGAGACGTCTCTGGTAATGGATGGGTTGTCACTTTTTCTAGCAATTTTATCTATTTCGTCAATAAATACAATACCTCTTTCTGCTTTTTCTAGATCGTAGTCTGCTGCCTGTAGCAGTCTTGTTAAAATACTCTCTACGTCTTCTCCTACATATCCCGCCTCTGTAAGCACTGTTGCGTCTACAATTGCGAGGGGTACATTTAGCATCTTGGCAATAGTTTTTGCCATGAGCGTTTTTCCGGTACCTGTTTGACCTACCATGATGATGTTGGATTTTTGAATTTCCACCTCGTCTTTAGTATCCAGTTGTAAGAGTCTTTTGTAGTGGTTGTACACCGCTACAGACAGCACCTTTTTGGTGCGGTCTTGACCAATGATAAATTGGTCTAAAAAGTCTTTAATTTCTATGGGCTTTTTTAAGGTAAGTTCCTCTGATAAGTCATTTACTTGGTCTTGTTTTGTCTCTTCAGCAACA
>JAQWTF010000075.1:0-12757 GCA_029242825.1 Flavobacteriaceae bacterium
AAATAAAGGACTTATAAAGCTATTTGCTTTTTTATTCGGGATAGTGAGTATTTACCAGCTATCTTTTACCTTCATTACCAGTAAGGTAGAACAAGATTCAGTAGCTTTCGCTGCCGCTAAGATTGCAGACACTGACGCAGACTATCTCGCAAAAAGAGGGACAGCAGAAACCGCTTTTTTAGATTCTGTAGCAAACAATCCAATCTTTGGATTCACCAGCTATTCAGACGCTAAGAAAAAAGAACTCAATAAAGGATTGGACCTTAAAGGGGGGATTAACGTGACTTTACAGATCTCTGTAAAAGACATATTAAAAGGATTGGCCAACAATTCTAAGAATCCTGTTTTTAATAAAGCCCTTGCAGATGCAGATAATGCGTCTAAAAGTAGTGACGACACTTACTTAAACTTATTCTTCGAGTCATTTGACGCGATTAAAGGAGACACCAAGTTAGCAGATCCTTCTATTTTTGCAAACAAAGCCTTATCTGACGCGATTAACTTTCAAATGTCAGACGATGAGGTGAAGCCTATTTTAAGTCAAAAAATTGACGAGTCTATAGTATCTGCTTTTGAGGTACTCAGAGAGCGTATTGACGGCTTTGGGGTAACACAACCAAACATTCAAAGAGAAGGTAATTCCGGAAGAATTCTGGTAGAATTGCCAGGAGCCAAAGATATTGCCAGAGCGCAAGATTTACTGTCTAGTACGGCACAATTAGAATTTTGGGAAACTTACCCATCGAACAACCAAGATATTGCTTCTTTCTTTGTGGCTGCCAATGAGCGTTTAAAGTCTTTAGTGATTACTAAAGAAGAAACTCAAAAGCCTGCTTCAGAGATTGATTCTCTATTGGCAGACGTAGCACAAGATTCATTAGCCAACCAACAAAATCCATTAATTGACTTGATTAGAGGTCAAGGACAAGGATATGAAACTTTTAAATTTTCAGTGAGAGATACTGCTACAGTAGGGTCTTATTTGAGAATGAAAGAAATTCGCAAACTCATCCCAGCTTCTTTAGCTAATGTGAAGTTTGTGTGGGAGCGTCCTGCAGCTAATTCTGAAATAGTTGGTTTGTACGCCTTAAAATCTAATAGAGACAACACCCCTAGAATTAGTGGCGATGTAGTGAGTGATGCCAGAGATGATTTTGACCAATTTAGCCGTCCTGCAGTGTCCATGACTATGAATACTAAAGGAGCCAAAGAGTGGGAGAAATTAACTGGAGACGCATTTAACAACCAAACTGGTATTGCGATTGTTTTAGACAACAAAGTTTACACTGCCCCAGGAGTTTCTTCAGGTCCTATCTCAGGAGGTCGTTCTGAAATTACAGGATCTTTTACCGTAAATGAAACCAAAGATATATCCAACGTTTTACGTGCAGGTAAATTACCGGCTTCTGCTGAGATTATTCAGTCTGAAATTGTGGGTCCATCACTAGGTCAGGAAGCTATAGATAGTGGGTTTAACTCATTTTCTTTAGCTATGGTATTGGTGTTGTTATGGATGATCTTATACTACGGTAGAGCAGGTCTTTTTGCAGACATTGCCCTATTGCTAAACATCGTACTTATTTTTGGTGTATTGGTGAGTTTAAATGCCGTATTGACCCTTCCGGGAATTGCAGGTATTGTATTGACCATTGGTATGTCTGTAGATGCAAACGTGCTCATCTTTGAGCGTATTAAAGAAGAATTGGCTAAAGGAAAAGGAAAAACCCTCGCTATTGCAGACGGTTTTAGCAACGCCCTTTCTTCCATCTTAGATGCTAACATTACGACAGGACTTACAGCGATTATATTATTTGTATTTGGTTCAGGACCGATTAAAGGATTTGCGACTACCTTATTAATAGGTATTATCACTTCATTATTTACAGCGATCTTTATCACTAGATTATTAATCGATGGGTACACGGCTAAAAAGTCTGCCTCTTTAGACTTTAGCACCGCCATTACTAAGAATTTATTCAAACAGCCTAATATTAACTTCCTAGGAAAGAGAACTATTGCCTACGCGGTGTCTGGAGCTTTTGTATTAGTGAGTTTAGGTTCGCTATTTACCCAAGGCTTACAGCAAGGCGTAGACTTTATTGGTGGTCGCTCTTATACGGTTCGTTTTGAACAGGCGGTGAATCCATCTGAATTATCTTCTGAATTGTCAGATGTGTTTGGAACAGGAACTAATGTGAAGACTTACGGAGAAGACAATCAAGTAAAAATTACTACTGCATATAAGGTGGATGTTGAAGGTATTGAAGTAGACAATGAAATTCAAAATTCATTGTACACATCACTTCAGAAATATTTACCAGCTGGAACTAGCTATGAAGACTTTATTGTTGGAGATGGTGGCGGAACGATTGGTATTATGCAGTCTTCTAAAGTGGGTCCAACGATCGCAGATGATATTAAAAACAACGCTTTCTTAGCGATCTTAGGATCTCTATTGGTGGTGTTCTTATACATCTTATTGAGATTTAGAAAATGGCAGTTCTCATTGGGTGCTGTTGTGGCGGTATTCCACGATGTATTAATCGTGCTGGGTATTTTCTCTTTATTAGGGAAGTATATGCCATTTAATATGGAAATTGATCAGGCATTTATTGCGGCGATCCTTACCGTAATTGGATACTCATTAAATGATACCGTGGTGGTATTTGACCGTATTCGTGAGATCATAGCAGAAAAAGGATGGAAGTCTGGTGAAAATACCAACTTGGCCTTAAATAGTACGCTAAGCCGTACTTTAAATACCTCTTTAACTACTTTAGTGGTATTGCTAGCGATCTTTGTTTTTGGAGGAGAGTCTCTTAGAGGATTCATGTTCGCTATGATTATTGGGGTGTTGGTAGGTACTTACTCTTCACTCTTTATTGCAACACCAATTATGTTTGACTTCTTAAAGAAGAAGATTCAATCAGGAAAATAATTTAAACTGTTGTTCGATGCAAAAAAAAGGCGGCCATTTGGCCGCCTTTTTTTATATCATTTTAGCAATACTGCCTTGGGGTGTTTTGTGGAGTGTTATTTGTTTGGCTCTCTTAAACTCGTGTGCCTCTATGTGAGAGACTAAAATAATAGCAGTGTCGGTATGTTTTGCCAGATTCTCTACTAATTGAATGTATTGACTACTTTGAATGGAATCTAATCCACTTGTAGGCTCATCTAAAATCAGTAATGCAGGAAGTTTTATCATGGCCCTTAAGGTCATTATCATTCCTTTTTGCCCTTCAGATAAATCATGGAAAGGCTGTTTTTCCAGAGTGGAGAGACCCACCGCCTCCAGCCATAATTTGGCTTTTTGAACCATCTCCTCAGAAGGCTTTTGGTATAAACCTACTTGGTCTAATACCCCGCCCAAGATCATTTCTATTGCGCTATGAGTGCCAGGAAACATCTGTATCATGGAAGGGGCGTAATAGCCCAAATGTTTCTTAATCTCCCAAACGCTTTCGCCGCTTCCTTTTTTATGGCCAAAAAGCCATAAGTCTTGGCCAAAACCTTTTGGATTGTCTCCTGTGATTAGGGAGAGAAGGGTGGTTTTTCCTGACCCATTTTCTCCTTTCAACTGCCAGAAATCTCCACTTTTAATAGTCCAATTAATTAGATGCAACACTTTTTTACTGCCATAGGATACCGTTACATTCTCAAGCCTCACTAGAGTCTTGGGAATTGAGTGCTCCACAGCACTTTTATTAATAGTCGGCCATAGTTTTTGATTAAAAGTATTGTGTTCTGTATGGGGTGATTTTTTTTGACTGTCTAAAGTTAGATCGTATTCTAGATAGGATTTTTGACCATTGAAATTGGGTGTCCAATGTTCATTTGAAGTCACTATGACAAGATGGACTTGGTCACATATTCTATCCAGTTCCTTTACAACATAAGCCCTATTGATTGCGTCTAAATGCGCCATTGGATTTATGAGTACAATGGTCTCTTTTTGTTGGCTCAGGATATATTTAAAAAATGCCACGCCTTGTTGCCCACTAGACATGCTTTCTAGTGTTTGACCATAGGTATTTACGAACAGTTTTAAATCGTGAATACGCTCTTCTTGGATCTGAGCTTGAATGGCTTTTTTAGAATACCAGGAAGCTTTTAAGGTTTTTGGGTAGGCTACATTTAAATACCTATAGACCTGGTCCTCACTGATGTGATTTCCTATGAGCAGATGGAGATGCGAAGGCATCTGATGTTATTTTTTTGCTGGGCGCAACATATAATAGGCGCCTATGAGTATAAATGGAATACTGAGCCACTGACCTGTGCTCAAAAGACCCAAGCTTTCTTCAAATCCTCCTTGGCTTTTCTTTACGTATTCTACAAAAAATCTTGTAGCCCAAAGTAGGATAAAAAATAGCCCAAAGAGGTAGCCCGGTTTGTCTTTTTTAGCGGTGTTCCAAAAGATATAATACAATAAAACAAAAATAGCCAAATAAGCTACCCCTTCGTATAGTTGCGCAGGGTGTCTAAACGGAATGGCTTCTAGGTACGAAGCAAAGTCTGGATTTGTTTCAATCATGGCGTAGGCAGCCTCTGGAGTACGCTCCCCTGTAATACCCATGGCTTTATAGGCAGACATGTCTTCTGAGTCTCTGATGAATTTAGTGGCAAAAATAAAATCTTCATTCACTACTTTTCCGTTGATTTCTGAGTTAAAAAAATTACCCAGACGAATACAGAATGCACCAAGAGAAACAGGTACGACCAGTCTGTCAAATAAAGAAAGCAGTTTGAATTCTGGATTCTTTTTTATGTAGAGCATCATCCCTAGGATAATACCAATAGCAGCCCCATGACTTGCCAAACCAGCAAAACCGGTGAATTCATAGCCTCGAATCAGCCCAAATAGGGCCCCTTTACTACTTTCTCTAATGGGTAATAAGATTTCTAATAAATGGTCTTGATAATAGGCCCAGTCATAGAAAAAAACATGTCCTAATCGGGCACCAAGCATGGTGGACAATACTGCATGAATAAAGAGAGAATCTAATTGTTCTAAGGTTTTCTTCTCAGATAAAAAGATCTTTTTCATTAAGTACCAGCCTAGTGCAAAGGCAATAATCCAAAGTAAGTTGTAGTATTTTATCTGTAATCCCCCTAAGCTGAATAAGGTTTCATTTGGGTTCCATATAATTCCTAAAATATGCATGCTTGAAAAGTTTACGCTAAGATAGCAAAATAGATGGCTTTATTCACCGAATTTATTTTATGGCACTGGGTCATGTCCATGCCCTCCCCAAGGATTACAACTTAAAATTCTCTTGGCAGACAACCATGCTCCCTTAAAAAGTCCGTGTTTTTGAAAGGCTTCAAGGCTGTAGCTAGAGCAAGTAGGGGTGTACCTACAACTGGGTGGTGTGAGTGGTGAAATGAAGTTTTGGTAAAAACGAATCAAGATCACAAAAGGAAAAATAAGTATTTTTTTCAAACGCAGTTGTTTTCGTTTATTCGAGTTATAGGAATGCTTACACCAGCTTTTTGTAGCGTACCCATTGTTTTTTACACGGCTTGCAACATTGAGAAGCTTTTTGTTAGCAACAATTAAGACAGGCTAAAGGTAGTCCCTTCTGCTCCGTCTTTTAACTGTATGCCAAGGGCCAACAATTGGTCTCTAATCGCGTCTGAAGTAGCAAAATCTTTATTGTCTCTGGCCTCTTTTCTGAGTTTAATAAGCATTTCTACCAATGCCGGTGTCTGGCTATTTGTGGCCATTTCCTCACCCTCTTTTAAGCCTAAAACATCAAACACAAAAGCCTTTAATAAAGCTGTAAAATACACTTTGTCTGCTTGCTTAATTTGGTGCGTTCCTTCTTTTAATAAATTAATTTCTTTTACTCCCTCAAATAGGTGTGCAATGAGTATGGGGGTGTTAAAGTCGTCATTCATAGCGGTGTAGCACTTTTCTTCCCAGCTTTTTACATCAAAGTCAGTATGGGTTCCCACCACTACGCTGTCTAGTTGTTTTAAAGCATCCATTAAACGTGAATGCCCTTTTTCAGAGGCCAATAAGGCTTCATTACTCAAGTCTAAAATACTGGTGTAATGCGCTTGCATCATGAAAAATCTAACTACAGAGGCAGTGAAAGGTTTAGAGAGTATGTTATTATCTCCTGTAAAGATTTCCCCAGGCAAAATATTGTTGTCGGTAGATTTAGACATCTTTTTACCATTGAGCGTAAGCATATTGGCGTGCATCCAATATTTCACTGGAGATACCTCATTAGTGGCTTCTGCTTGAGCAATTTCGCATTCGTGGTGGGGGAATTTTAAATCCATTCCTCCTCCGTGAATATCAAAAGTTTTTCCTAAATATTTTGTACTCATCGCAGTACATTCTAGGTGCCATCCAGGAAAACCGTCGCCCCATTGAGAGGGCCATCTCATGATGTGTTGCGGTTCTGCTTTTTTCCATAACGCAAAATCTTGAGGAGATTTTTTTTCGTCTTGTGCTGTTAGACTTCTGGTGTTGGCCAGCATGTCTTCTAGTTTCCTACCACTTAACTTTCCGTAATCATGGGTTTCATTAAATTTTTGAACGTCAAAGTAAACAGATCCATTTACATGATACGCATAGCCTTTCGCTATAATTTCATCTATAATTTGAATTTGTTCAATGATGTGTCCAGTTGCGGTGGGTTCAATACTGGGAGGTAATAGGTTGAATTGAGTCAAGATGTTATGAAAGTCAACAGTGTATTTTTGCACCACTTCCATAGGTTCAATCTGCTCTAATCGGGCCTTTTTTGCAATTTTATCTTCTCCTTCTTCTGCGTCATTTTCTAAGTGCCCTGCATCTGTGATATTTCTGACATACCTCACTTTAAAGCCTAAATGTTTGAGATATCTAAAGATCATGTCAAAAGACATAAAGGTCCTGCAATTTCCAAGGTGTACTTGAGAGTATACCGTTGGCCCACATACATACATACCTACATAACCCGGTGTAATAGGGGTAAATACTTCTTTCTTTCCGCTGAGGGAATTGTATATTTTTAAGGTATTAGTTTGTGATACAGGCATCTTCTTTTGATCTAGAAATTAACCGGAAGGTTGAGGAAGTTTATAAATTCTTTTCTGGTAGCAGCCTCTTTAAAGGCGCCGCCGTACTCTGCAGTAACGGTACTAGAATCAATATCTCTAATACCCCTAGAGTTTACGCAAAGATGTTTTGCATCTATGACGCAAGCCACATCTTGTGTTCCTAACACTTTTTGTAATTCCCTGACAATCTGTATGGTCAAACGTTCTTGAACTTGGGGTCTTTTGGCAAAATAATCTACAATCCGATTCATTTTTGACAATCCCACTACAGTCCCTTTTGATATATATGCCACATGTGCTTTCCCAACAATAGGTAGTAAGTGATGCTCACAGGTGGAGTAGAGGGTGATATTTTTTTCTACAAGCATTTCTCCGTACTTGTATTTGTTGCTAAAAGTAGAAGCTTTTGGTCTTTTATTTGGATGTAAACCACCAAAAATTTCATTCACAAACATTTTAGCCACCCTATTAGGAGTGCCTTTTAAACTGTCGTCTGTGAGGTCTAGACCTAATGTGTCTAGAATGGCTGTTACATGGCCTTTAATACGTTCAATTTTGTCCTCGTTAGAGAGGTCAAAGGCGTCTGATCGTAGCGGAGTGTCTTCTGCTGCAGACAGGTGGTCCATAGAAAGTTCTTCTTGAGCCTCCATAGCGTTTTGGTCTATTTTCATTCTAAATGTAGTACGTTTCTACTGCAAATATAGGGCAATTCTACCGGGATTTATAGCTTTTTTGGTTTAGAAGAAAAGGGTGTAGGTCATACTAGCAATATTTCTAGTTGTTTCCATTTGAAAAGGAGTGCTTCCTGGATAGTTTAAAGCATAAAATGACTGATTTTGGTTCCATTGGCTAAAAGCAAAATCAATTCTGCCTCCATTAAAAATCCATCCCAATCCAGCGCTGGTGTTTGTGGTGTTGACGGGGTTGTTTGTGAAAGGACTATTTTGTGTGCTATACCCCATTCTAAGAGACCATCTTGAAAGATTAAATTCTCCGCCAATGTTTAAACTATTGACTGTGCCAAGACTATTGCTGGCGACATTGTTTAGCTCACTGAAGTAAGGGTCTCTAAGGGGTCTAAACCTTGCAGTAGAAAAATCTTGCTGGCTATAATCAACGCTGAGTAAACCGTTATTACCAAATACCAAAGCGCCGCTCAGGGTTATTTTTGAGGGGATTGTTGTTCTGTAATCTTCAAATAGATTAATCTGGTTTTGGTCAATGAATTCAATGTCTACATCTTCTAGATTACTCCCAATTTGTTGGTGTGTTTTTTCGGATATGGTATACCAGGTGGGGGTTCTATAACTCACTCCAAGTCTCAGAATTTGTGAGACTTTGGCTATGGCACCTAGGCTTAGGGCAACACCATTTCCGTCTGTTCTAATAAAATTGTCAAAATCTATGTATTGAATGGGGCTATTTGAGCTAAATCCATCTTCATTTATCCTGCCTTGTTTTTCATAAATCAAGCTTTGAAATTCAAGTCCAGCACCAAGAAACAAGAAGTCTTTGTATTGTGCTGCTGTGGTAGCGACAAATTTACTATTTCTCCCTTTGGTTTGAATCTGATGGTTCTGGCGTACTTCTTGGTAGCGGGCATTAGAGACATAACTACTAATACTATTATTGTCTAATTCAGCCGGGTCCAAAACACCACTGTAATACCCTAAAAATGCCTGTTGAGCGTCATATCCAATTTCTGCACCAATATTTAGATAGGCTTCTTCAAGCAACTCTCCGTCTAATTTTAAGATGTCTCCAAAAGGGATGCCATTGGCGTATTGAAGAAAATACTGGTCCAAACCATTTGAGGTATTTCCTCGCGCATTTATCCTCGATTTATATTGGTTGCTATTGTCTGAGTTTAAAGCAAAACTGATTTTTTTCCATGGACTGTTTTGACTGTTGTTGTACACAAAAACAATTCCCGCTTGGTTGAACCCTAAATGGCCTTTATTGGCTTGGGTATTTGTTGCGTTCAATCGGGTATTGTTTTCTGTCTGAAAATAAGAGAGTCCAAAGCCCATTTGGCTGTGTTTGAATACGGCTGCCCCAGCAGGATTAATAGCGAGCGCAGAGAAATCTCCTCCTAGGGATCCAAAAGCACCCGCCATGGCTTGAAATCTCGCTGTTCCTGTTCTTTGTTCTAAGCCAAACAAAGGAAGGTCCTGAATTTGTTGCCCATGAGTGAATAAACCTGTAGTCAAAATGACGGCTAATAATATTTTTCTCATTGAATTGAAATGCTAATTAATTTCTTCTTCCGCTAGATTTGCTACTAGAAGAAGACCTGCTAGAAGAACTAGACCGAGCACTACTGCTACTTCTTACGCTATTAGAGGATCTTACAGCGGGCGTGTTGTTGCTAGAGCGTCTAAAACTAGACCTGTTAACGGGAGTGCTTTGAATATTATTACTCCTTCTAATTGGACTCACATTTCTAACACTATTACTACCGCTACTTCTTGTAGCGCTACTGTTAAAATTACTCGTTCTAGGGGCTAAATTTCTGTACAATTGAGTGTTTGGACTCTGATTGCTTCTTACAGAACTGCTTCTAGTTGCACGGGGTGTTCTTACTAAACTGTTGTTTCTTATTGCGTTATAGGTATTGTAAGTTCTATTCCTCAGGTTATTAGACAAATTATTGGAAGACACCATTCTTGTGTTTCCATTAGAAGACACTGTCCTTGTGTTAGAAGTAGTCCGACCAATATTGTTTCTAAGTCCGTTGTTAGACCTTTGGGTATTGTTAGAGGTGATTATTCCATCTACAGACCTGTTATTGTTTCTGTAAGCGTCTACAACCCTTGTATTGTCGCTAGTTCTGAGGTAATTCCTCAATCCACTCACGCTTAAGGTATTTTTTCTAAGCGCATAGCTGCTGTTTCTTCTTTGCGTTTGGTTGCTTTTTCCTCTCCTTGTAGCATTTACCGCAACGTTTGTTCTGTAGCGACTTCTGTTAAAGCGGTTGTATCTTCCAAACCTATTGACTCTAGCATAATTGTATGGTCCGTAAAAAGCCACTGGATTTTGGAAACCCCAGTTATTCCACCCCCATCTATTCCAACTGTTCCAGCCTATATTATTCCAATTGTTAAAGCTCCAGCCCCAAGGGTCTCCACCCCAATTATTAAAGCCCCAACCCCATTGATCAAATCCCCATGGGTTCATTCCCCAGGCGTTGTTTCCCCATCCCCAGCGGTTAAATCTCCAATTTCTCCAAGGGTGGAATCCAAATCCATTCATAGCCATAGGTCCAATGGCCATATTCCCAAAAAAAGGTCCCCCACCATAAAATTGATCGAACCAAGGGTTGTTGTGGACCTGAATAGTTACAACAGATGGACTACTTCCCCAACCAGCTTGTGCATTATTTTGACCCGAAGAAACTTGATTGTTTTGAGCTCTGTATGTCTGACCATTTTGGTCTGAGTATTGGTCATCATTATACTGATCAGATGAGCTATACTGGTCTGCGGAAGTAAAATTATCTTCTTCTAATAAAGACGCATAAGTATTGGCACGATCTGAGAAGTAAGACCCAAATTCATTGGGGTTGTCGTTCACTACCTGAACTGCTGTTTCAGTAGTAGCTACGGTTCTTACTACGCCATTGGAATTGCTATAAATCCCATCTTGTGCGTAAAATGAAGCTTGGGTAAAACTTCCACATGAAGTTAAAAACAAGCTTGCTGTTATTAGTAATCCTAAAGATCTAAAACTGGAAGTAAGTGTTTGTGTTTTCATATGGCTATAATTTAATTGTGATGCTCTTTAAAAATAGTTAGTTTTGTGCCACAGTACTAGACAAATAAAATGGCCCCAAAAAGGCGTAGTACTGAGAATGAGATACTAACTATAGGCTAAATTACAAGATTTGTGCCAAACTCTAAGTTATGAGTAAAAATTTAACCAAAAGAAGCGAAGACTACTCTAAGTGGTATAACGAATTAGTAGGAAAAGCAGACCTTGCAGAGAATTCTGGTGTCAGAGGCTGTATGGTCATAAAACCATATGGATATGCTATTTGGGAGAAAATGCAGGCAGCGCTAGATCACATGTTCAAGGAAACTGGTCATGAAAACGCCTATTTCCCCCTGTTTATTCCAAAATCTTATTTCAGTAAAGAAGCCAGTCATGTAGATGGTTTTGCCAAGGAGTGTGCTGTAGTGACTCATTACAGGCTTAAAAATGCTGAGGATGGTAGCGGGGTAGTGGTAGATCCAGACGCCAAGTTGGAGGAGGAGCTTATTGTTAGGCCTACTTCAGAAACTATTATTTGGGACACCTATAGAAAATGGATACAGTCCTATAGAGACCTTCCATTGCTTATTAATCAATGGGCCAATGTGGTGCGTTGGGAAATGAGAACCCGCCTGTTTTTAAGGACAGCAGAGTTCTTATGGCAGGAAGGGCATACGGCCCATGCTACCAAAGAAGAGGCCGTAGCAGAGGCTGAGCAAATGATGGAGGTATATGCTACATTTGCACAAGAATTTATGGCGGTACCTGTGATTAAAGGACTAAAAACAGAATCTGAGCGTTTTGCAGGTGCCTTAGAGACCTACTGTATAGAAGCCATGATGCAAGATGGAAAAGCATTACAGGCAGGAACGTCACACTTTCTGGGACAAAACTTTGCCAAGGCTTTTGATGTAACCTACGCAAGTAAAGAAGGAAAACAAGAGCATGTGTGGGCCACTTCATGGGGAGTGTCTACCCGACTAATGGGGGCACTTATTATGACCCATTCAGACGACAACGGATTGGTACTGCCTCCAAAATTAGCCCCCATACAAGTAGTAATTGTACCTATATATAAAGGGATAGACCAATTAGACGCTATTGCTGAAAAAGTAGCACCATTGGTCAAAGAACTCAAGTCTAAGGGGATTTCAGTAAAATTTGACCAAAGAGACACCCATAAACCAGGATTTAAATTTAATGAATATGAACTCAAGGGAGTTCCTGTTCGTTTGGCTATTGGGCAAAGAGATTTAGACAACAATACCTTTGAAGTTGCTAGAAGAGACACCCTTACAAAGGAAACCGTCGCGTCTGACCAGGTTGTACACCATATAGAGCAGTTGTTAGTCGTTATTCAAGATAATCTATACCAACGTGCCCTTGAATTTAGAGACACCCATATTACTCCTGTAGACACTTATGAAGATTTTAAAAAGGTACTTGATGAAAAGGGTGGTTTTGTCTCTGCACATTGGGATGGAACTATAGCGACGGAAGCAAAGATAAAAGACGACACTAAAGCTTCAATTAGGTGTATTCCTATAGATGCAAAAGAGGAGCAAGGGTTGTGTATTCTTACCGGTAAGCCCTCTTCTAAAAGGGTCTTATTTGCTAAGGCCTATTAAAAAAAGAAAAAATTGTAGTTGGCTCTTGCAATAGTGAAAAATAGTTGTATTTTTGCATCCGCAATTGCGTAAAGTAATGGTCCGTTCGTCTAGGGGTTAGGACGCCAGGTTTTCATCCTGGTAACAGGGGTTCGATTCCCCTACGGACTACAAAATTTATCCCGCAGCATATGCTGCAAAAACGGTCCGTTCGTCTAGGGGTTAGGACGCCAGGTTTTCATCCTGGTAACAGGGGTTCGATTCCCCTACGGACTACAAAAGCGAATGGTAACATTCATAACAATTACAAATTAAAACTATGGCTAATCACAAGTCTGCATTAA
>JAQWTF010000078.1:0-10335 GCA_029242825.1 Flavobacteriaceae bacterium
TACGCTCAGGGCTATATACAAAGCCAAAAGGGCAAACTCAATGGCTTCTAAACTGCCTACCTCTGAAAGCCCAAGGAGAAGAATCATAGAAACACCCAGCAATTGAAAAACAGCGTAGGCCTTAAATAAAGAACTTCCTGAATCTGGGTAGCGTTTGAAATTAAATACATCTTCTATTATTTCTACAGGGTAATTATTTGCGACATCGGCGGGACGCCAGCCAGTAGGCATAAACCAGATTCGTAGCTTATCTATCCATGATCTTGTGTGCCAAGCGTCTTTAGTTATTTGCCAAAAATGCATGAAATTAATAGCCAATGGATTCCATGTATTGACCTGTTTTAACACACCGTACTGCGGAGGATCAGTGGCTAGTTCTTCTTGAAAAGTGCCAAACATACGATCCCAAATACTAAAAACTTGTCCTAAATTTTTATCTATATAGCGCTCATTTATGGCATGGTGCACCCTGTGTTGTGAGGGAGTAACAATAATATACTCTAACACGCCCAATTTGCCAATATGCTGGGTATGGTACCAAAACTGAGCAAACAATTGTACCGGCGCCAATATGGCAATCACTTTATAGGGAACACCTAATAATGCTGCTGGGAGAAGTAATAACGGAAAATAAGCAATTAGATTAGAAACTGATTGCCTTAAAGCACAGGCTAAATTAAAAGACTCACTACTATGGTGAATCATATGTTGGTTCCAGAAAATATTGATTTTATGACTGAGTCTATGGTTCCAATAACCCGCAAAATCAATACAGATAAAACCCACTACCCAAACCCACCAATGCATCTCCAAAGGAGCTACATTAAAAAAAGTCAATATACTTGGGTAAGTTACCAGTACAAGACCCAAGCCTAAGGTGTCCTTTAAAATATTTGTAATACCTGAACTAATACTAGATACAGTATCTAGCACACCATAAGTGATTTTTTTTCGCCAATACCCATACCCAATTTCAATTAAAATGAGGACTAAAAATAAAGGTATCGCAATTAATAGCGCGTTCGCATAAGCTTCCATAGCAAGAATAGGCTTGTACTTTAAAATCTACTAGCCTCTCAAATATACTAAACTTTGTTCAAGTGTTTCAATTTTAGCTATAGCGTCCGATTGCTTTTTCTTTTCTAAAGCAAGAACGGCTTCTGGGGCGTTCGAAACAAATCGTTCATTTGACAGTTTCTTCTCTACGGAGGTTAAAAATCCTTTAGTGTAAGCCAACTCTTCAGTTACTTTAGCTATTTCTGCGTCCACATCAATAGCTCCAGCAATAGGAATAAAGTATTCATATGCGTCTACCCTAAAACTTAGAGCCCCTTCAATGGGAGATGGAGTCAGTTGAAGCGGTGTTAAATTAGCCAATTTTTCAATTCCAGCAGTCCAATATAACAATGGGTTAGATGGGTGCATTACAAACATGTCTAGCACTTCTTTTTGGGCAATTTGCTTTTCTTTTCTTATTGTTCTCACCTCAGATACAACTTGCTTGGCCCACTCAAATCCAGTCAATAAATCTGATTGATCCACTGGGCTCACCTTTGGCCAATGATTTACAATGAGGGCTTCTTCTGGAGATCTTTCTGAAATTTGTTGCCAAATATCCTCCGATAAGAATGGCATAAAGGGGTGTAATATCCTTAAATTATTCTCCATTAAAGCAATCACCTGAGTTTTTGTAGTGCTATCTACAGCTTGCTGATATTGGGGTTTAATTAACTCTAAAAGCCATGAACTATAATTTTCCCACAACAATTTGTAAGTAGCCATTAATGCATCTGAAATTCTGTACTTACTAAAGTGGTCTTCTATTTCTAATACCGTTTTATTGAATAATGCTGAATACCATTCAATGGCTGTTTTGGCAGACTCAGGTTGTGGAATATCTGCCACTTCCCACGATTGTATCAATCTAAAGCCATTCCATATTTTATTGGCAAAATTCTTTCCTTGTTGGCACAATGCCTCGTCAAACATGAGGTCATTTCCTGCAGCTGAACTCAATAAGAGCCCTACCCTAACCCCATCTGCGCCATAGTCTTCTATAAGCTTTAAGGCGTCTGGTGAATTCCCTAGAGATTTAGACATTTTTCTTCGTTGTGCATCTCTTACCAAGCCGGTAAAATACACATTAGAAAATGGCTTTTCTCCTCTAAATTCATACCCTGCAACCACCATTCTAGCCACCCAGAAAAATATAATATCTGGTCCTGTAACCAAATCATTGGTGGGATAATAATAGTTTATCTCTTCATTATCTGGCTCGAGTATTCCATTAAATACACTCATGGGCCATAACCATGAAGAAAACCAGGTATCTAAGGCGTCTTCATCTTGCCTTAAATCTTGAGAAATTAAGCTAGAATTGCCCGACTTCTCCTTGGCGAGTGTTAGTGCTGTTTCAATATTTTCAGCCACCACAAAGTCTTCTCTTCCAGCTCCAAAGTAGTAGGCAGGTATTTGTTGTCCCCACCACAATTGTCTAGAAATATTCCAATCACGGATGTTTTCCATCCAGTGACGGTATGTGTTTTCAAACTTTTTAGGAAATAACTTTACTTCTTCGTCCTCTAAAACCGCCTTTAAAGCAGGCTGGGCTAAAGTCTCCATTTTTAAAAACCATTGGTCTGAAAGTCTAGGCTCTATAACCGCTTTGGTTCTTTCCGAAGTGCCTACTTTATTAAGGTGCTGCTCAGTTTTTACCAAGAAATTTTGAGCTTCTAAATCTTTCGAAACCTTTTTTCTAGCATGGAACCGGTCCATTCCCTCGTAGCCCATACCAAAAGAATTTAAAGTGGCATTGGGGTTGAAAATATCGATAATCTCTAAGTGGTGTTTTTCACCAAGTGCTTTATCATTTAGATCATGTGCCGGGGTCACTTTTAAGCAACCTGTACCAAATTCCATGTCTACATAAGCATCTGCTATGATTGGAATCTCTCTTCCACAAAGTGGTACAATGGCTTTTTTACCGTGTAGGTGTTTAAAACGTTCGTCTTCTGGGTGAACACAAATAGCCGTATCACCAAAAATAGTTTCAGGTCTTGTTGTGGCAATGGTAAGCTTTTGATCACTTCCTGCTACTTGATAGGAGATATAATACAATAAACCCTGCTTCTCTTCATAAATAACCTCCTCATCTGATAAAGTGGTGAGTGCCTCAGGATCCCAATTTACCATTCTATTGCCCCTGTAAATAAGGCCTTTATTAAATAAATCTACAAAAACTTTAATCACAGAATCTGACAAAGTAGGATCCATGGTAAAAGCGGTCCTATCCCAATCACAAGAGCAGCCTAATTTTTTAAGCTGATCTAAAATAACACCTCCATATTCGTTTTTCCATTCCCAAGCATGGGCTAAAAACTCCTCTCTGCTCAGGTCTGATTTAGAAATGCCTTGCTCTTTGAGTCTTGCGACAACTTTTGCCTCTGTTGCAATTGAAGCGTGATCCGTTCCAGGTACCCAACATGCATTAAAACCTTGCAATCTTGCTTTTCTGATCAGTACATCTTGGATGGTATTGTTTAGCATATGCCCCATATGTAAAACTCCTGTGACGTTTGGCGGAGGAATTACTATGGTATAGGGCGTTCTCTCATCTGGTGTAGAAGCGAAAAAATTATGCTTCATCCAATAGTCATACCATTGGTTTTCAATTTGTTGGGGGGAATATTTGGAAGCAGTCTCCATGAGATATAGTAGTTAGGCTTGTTATTAGCAAATAATAAGATACAAAAATAAGGATACTCTGTCTCTCTTGAAAGAATTTTGTCCCTTGTTATGAAAAGAATTATATTTGATATTCTTCTAAACTATAGAAAAATGAAAAAAATACTATTCTTACTGGCCCTAATGTTCGTTCAAAACACGGCGTTGGCCCAAGAAAAAATTGCAAAAATAACTTTCAAAGTAGAAACTATAGATTATGGAACAATTGCGGCAAACAGTGACGGAATAAGGGTATTTGAATTCACCAATACTGGAGACGCTCCTCTAGTCATTACTGAAGTGAATTCCAGCTGTGGCTGCACGATTCCAAAAAAACCAGAGGCACCTATTTTACCGGGTAAAACAGGTGAAATTCAAGTAAAATACAACACTGCTTTAGTGGGACCTATAAGAAAAGCAATTACCGTTAAATCCAATGCAGACACACCCACTAAAATACTAACTATCAAGGGTATGGTGGAAAAAACAGAATAATTTTAAAAAAAACAAGCTGGGCTTGTTTTTGATTCATAATTTCGCAAAAAAAAATCCATGCCAGCATTGTCTAAAAAAGGGCACTCTATGCCCGAATCTCCCATTCGAAAACTTGTGCCTTTTGCAGAAAATGCCAAAGCGAGAGGTACTGAAGTGATCCATTTAAATATTGGTCAGCCAGATATTAAAACACCTCAAATTGCCCTGGATGCTGTGTCTAATGCAAAAATTGAAGTGCTAGCTTACAGTAGAACAGAGGGCTCCGATGCTTACAGAGACAAATTGGCCCAGTATTACAAACTACACCAGGTAGCCGTTACAAAAGAAGATATTATAGTAACTACTGGAGGATCTGAAGCATTGTCATTTGCCATGGGAAGCATTGCAGATCCAGGAGATGAAATCATTATCCCGGAACCTTTTTACGCTAACTACAATGGATTTGCAGCTGCAAACGATATTGCAGTTGTTCCTGTAGTTTCTAGCTTAGCCGAGAATTTTGCCCTACCCCCAATTGCTGATTTTGAAAGCTTAATTGGACCAAAAACAAAGGCCATTGTCATTTGCAACCCAGGAAACCCAACAGGCTACCTCTATACAAAAGAAGAACTCGAAGCCTTGTCTGCTTTGGTTAAAAAGCACAATATTTTTCTAATCGCAGATGAAGTTTACAGAGAATTTACTTACGAAGGAGCTGTACACCACTCCATTTTAACATTAGAAGGAATAGCAGACTACGCTATAGTGATAGATTCTGTTTCAAAAAGATACAGCATGTGTGGTGCTCGTATAGGTTGTTTGGTCTCAAAAAATAAAGCGTTCATTCATACAGCTATGAAGTTTGCTCAAGCGAGGCTATCTCCTCCCACCTATGCGCAAATAGCCGCTGAAGCTGCTTTAGATACTCCTTCTTCATATTTTAAATCTGTAAATACTGAGTATCAAAAAAGAAGGGATGTATTAATCACTGGTCTAAAAAAAATTCCAGGAGTAGCTGTGGCTAATCCAAGGGGGGCTTTTTACTGTGTTGTTGCTTTGCCAGTAGCAGATGCTGATAATTTTGCCAAGTGGCTACTCGATTCTTTTTCTGTAGATGGTAAAACAATCATGGTTGCCCCGGCAGCTGGTTTTTATGCCACACCAGGCTTAGGTAAAAATGAGATTAGGATTGCCTATGTGTTAGAAGAACAGCAATTAATCATTGCTACAGAAATTCTAAAAAAAGCTTTGGAGGTTTATCCAAATTAATGAATGTTTCTAAAGACATATCCATTAAACCACATAATAGTTTTGGCATAGATGTCAATGCAGCTTACTTTTCTGAGAGTTACCATTTAGAAGATTTAAAAGAACTTCTGACAAATCGCTGCCATCCTAATGTATTTATTATTAGTGGAGGCAGCAACCTTTTGCTCACCAAAGACATAGATGCCCATGTGATTAAAATATGTCATAAGGGAATAAAACTAGTTACTGAAACAGAAAAAGAGGCTATAATAGATGTCGCAGCTGGAGAAAATTGGCACGATTTAGTCCAATGGTGTTTAGAACATCATTACGGCGGTATTGAAAATTTATCCTTGATACCTGGCTGTGTAGGTAGCGCTCCAATACAAAATATTGGAGCCTATGGCGTTGAGTTAAAAGATGTATTTGTGTCCTGTGAGGTCCTGGAAATAGAAACGCTTAAAACATTTACGCTCTCAGCTCAGGCCTGCGAGTTTGGTTACAGAACGTCTGTTTTCAAAACAGCTGCCAAAGGAAAATATGTTATTTATGCTGTTAGGATTCGCCTTTCTAAACAGTCCCATACGCTACAGACCAAATACGGAGATATTCAAAGGGTCTTAAAAGAAAACAATACAGATGAAAATCCCAGTATAAAGGATGTCTCAGAGGCTATTATAAGTATTAGAAAATCAAAATTACCCGATCCAAAAGTATTGGGGAATAGCGGTAGTTTTTTTAAAAACCCAACGGTTGACAGTGATTTTTTTAATGCTTTTCATGCTAAATGGCCAAATGCGCCATTTTACAAGATCACAGAGGATCAATACAAGATTCCTGCTGGCTGGCTCATAGAGCAGTCTGGATTAAAGGGATACAGAGAAAATGACGCTGGAATTCACGAAAAACAAGCTTTAGTCATTGTTAACTACGGAAATGCTAGTGGAAAACAACTTTTAGCGATGGCCCAAAAAGTCATTCAAACAGTCAAAGAAAAATTTGCCATACACTTAGAGCCTGAAGTAAATATCATTTAGCCAACATAGATGGGTATAGACACGACAATTGTTGGACTTTTAAAAGCTAAGGATGAAAAAGCCCTCAGTTTACTTTATGATAACTATTCAGAAGTGCTTTACGGCGTTTGTTTTCAGATATTAAAAGACACCTCAGCTGCAGAAGACGCCCTTCAGGACAGTTTTATAAAAATTTGGAAAAACAGCCATACTTACGATCAAAAAAAAGCTAAACTATTTACCTGGATTTTAAGAATTACACGCAACACTGCTATTGATTTATACCGAAAAACAAACAAAACAAAACCCTTAGAAGTCCAAATAGGCATAAGCACCGTAAATATAAAAGACCAAGGATTTGAAAGTGATCACCTAGATGTTCAAAATCATATGGATCGATTGGCACAAAAAAATAAAGCGGTACTAGAAGCTATTTTCTTTTTTGGCATGACGCAAAGAGAAGTAGCCGATTATTTAGATATTCCATTGGGTACCGTAAAATCTAGGCTTAGAATAGGATTAAAAGTACTGGGCAACATATATCAGTTTAAGCAATAAAAAATGGAAGAAAATACAGCAGCTATAATCGCATCTGGTGATCTTGAATTATATGTATCTGGAAGTCTGGATCCTCAAGAGGCCATTCGCATTGAAAGCCTCATTGAA
Source organism: Flavobacteriaceae bacterium (assembly GCA_029242825.1). GTDB lineage: Bacteria > Bacteroidota > Bacteroidia > Flavobacteriales > Flavobacteriaceae > MAG-120531. The sequence goes on from JAQWTF010000078.1 coordinate 7,128, forward strand.
AACAATCCTCATATAAAAGCACATATAGACCTATTAGAAAGCCATCTTTTAGAATTTAGTGCGCAATACAAAAAAACACCTGTAAAATCCTTAAAAGCCAATATTGAGCGACAGGTAAAAAGAATAGAGCGGTTGGCTAAATTTTCATGGGCTTCCATTGTTTTAGCTGTAGTAGTTTTTTTAATGACTTCACTTTATGTGTTCAAAGAGACTAAAAGAATGCGAACCCAGCAGTCTATAGTTAATGATCAGATTAAAGAACTCACTACAGATTTTGACCAAAAACTAGAAGATCTAAGGAATCAATTTATAGTACTTCAAAGCCCACAAACCGAGAAAAAAGAGCATGAATCTCAATACAATGAGGTCTCCTTTAATTTTTCTTCTTATCTCAATAAAGAAAAGAGATTGGGATTCTTACAATTCGACAACTTACCCAAGCTACCAGAAAGCATGTGTTTCCAAATATGGGTAAGTCGCAATGGGGTAAAAGAAAACATTGGAATTCTCTCAAAAATTGACAAACAACAATTAATTCAAATTCCTTTTAAAGAAAAGGGTACAATACATATCACTATTGAGGAAAAACCTGGGAATCCAAACCCTGACCCTAAAGCATCTATAGTCAATATACCTATTGGATAAGTGTGTTGCAATAGCATATTTTGTACCTTTGTAAAAAAAGATAACAGATGAAGTTAGTTTTCATTACAATTGGACTTTTAGGATTAGGTTTCGCTGGTATTGCCCTAAAAATTTGGGCCAAAAAAGACGGTGCTTTCTCAGGAACATGCGCCAGTCAAAGTCCTTTTTTAAATAAAGAAGGTGAAGCCTGTGGGATGTGTGGCAAACTTCCATCTGAGCAGGAATGTAGAAATGAAATAACTCCATAAAAAACCATTGATTTTAGCCCCCGAAAACATATCAAAAACCATTCAAAATGCTAAATCCGGACAGCAACTGGCTTTTAGTAACCTCTTGGATACATTTTGGAATGATGTGTATAGCTTTCAACTGCTTCGAACAAAAAATGAGTTAGAGGCAGAAGACATTACGATTGAAACTTTTTCTAAAGCTTTTGATAAAATTAATAGCTTTAAAGAAGAGTTTGTGTTTAAAACCTGGCTCATTACCATTTCAAAGAACCTACACATAGATCTCTTGAGGAAACAGAAAAGGAGCCTTGAAAACAATACTTTCTCTTATCAAAACAACACGGGAGAATCAGAGGTTTTAGACAGTACTCCTAGTGCTGAAGATCAATTAATACAGCAACAAAATTTAGCAGATTTACTCACAGAAATAAAAAAGCTAAAACCCGCTTATCAAAAAGTAATTAACCTGCGATATTTTAATGAAATGAGCTATGCTGAAATGGCATTAGAATTAGGTGAACCCGTAAATAACATTAAAGTGAAAGCACTTAGGGCAAGAAAATTATTGTCCGAATTGATTAGGAACAAGCCTTTGATTTAAGGTTTTTATCCCCATTGTTTATTATATTTGCTTAAAAAAAGATGGCTACCGATACAATAACACCCACTAAAGACAAGCCTAAGGCAGGAAAACCAAAATGGTTAAGGGTTAAACTCCCCACAGGTCAGAAATACACCCAACTTAGAAGTTTGGTAGATAAGTATGATTTACACACCATTTGTACTTCCGGAAGCTGCCCAAATATGGGGGAATGTTGGGGAGAAGGTACGGCAACATTTATGATCTTAGGAAATATTTGTACTAGGTCTTGCGGATTTTGCGGTGTTAAAACGGGGAGACCTGAATCAGTAGATTGGGAAGAACCTGAGAAAGTGGCACGTTCTATTCAAATAATGGGTATAAAACACGCTGTAATTACTTCCGTAGACAGAGATGACCTACAGGATATGGGTTCTATTATATGGGAAGAAACAGTGGGCGCTATTCGCAGATTAAATCCTAGCACAACCTTAGAAACACTTATTCCTGATTTTCAAGGAATCACAAGACATTTAGACAGAATTGTCAGGGCTAATCCTGAGGTGGTTTCTCACAATATGGAAACCGTTAAAAGACTCACAAGAGCTGTAAGGATTCAAGCCAAATACGAGAAGAGTTTAGAGGTACTAGCCTATCTTAAAAAAGCTGGGATTAACAGAACTAAGTCTGGTATAATGTTAGGACTAGGTGAAAGAGAAGAAGAGGTTATTGAGACCTTAAAGGATTTAAGAAATGCACAAGTAGACGTAGTGACCATTGGTCAATACTTACAGCCTTCTAAAAATCACCTCCCTGTGACAGAATTTATTACGCCTGAACAGTTTAAAAAATACGAAACCATTGGTTTAGAAATGGGCTTTAGACATGTGGAAAGTGGCGCATTAGTAAGATCTTCCTACAAAGCACACAAACACATGCTTTAACAGCATAAATCTAGATGAAAAAAATAAAAATAGGTATTAATGGGTTTGGCCGAATTGGTCGAACACTATTTCGCCTTCTAATCAATCACCCCTCTATTGAGGTGGTTGCAATTAATGACCTAGCCCCAGCAAAAACACTCGCCCATCTTTTAAAATATGACTCCATACACGGAGTATTGGATCAAGACATCGTGGGCTTGGATCACGCTATATTAGTGGCTAAAAATAAAATACCTGTCTTCAATGAAGCATCTATTGATTCCATATCTTGGCAAGAAACTGGTGCTGAAATAATCATTGAAGCAACCGGTAAGTTTAAAAGCAAAAGTTTGTTATCTCTACATCTAAAAGAGGGTGTAAAAAGAGTTATTTTAGCAGCACCTCCCGAGGAAGACACTATTCCAATGATCATTATGGGTATTAATGAGCACAGTTTAAAAAAAGGAGATCAAATTATTTCAAATGCTTCTTGCACTACAAATAATGCTGCACCCATGATAGCAATAATCAAGGAATTGTGCGGCATTTCAGAGGCTTACATCACTACGGTTCATTCATATACTTCGGACCAAAGTTTACACGATCAGCCTCACAGAGATCTCAGAAGGGCCAGGGCTGCAGGGCAATCAATAGTACCTACAACAACGGGGGCTGCAAAAGCACTCACCAGGGTATTTCCCGATCTTGCTGAAGTAATGGGTGGTTGCGGCATAAGGGTTCCTGTGGCAAATGGTTCATTGACCGATATTACATTTAATGTCATAAAACCAACAACTATTAATGAAATAAACACTACATTTAAAGAAGCT
>JAQWTF010000082.1:0-5430 GCA_029242825.1 Flavobacteriaceae bacterium
ATCAATATTGGCCTTAGAAGCCTTAGGGTCTGGTTATGGAAAAGTGAATTATAGGTTGAGAGATGCGGTGTTTAGTAGACAGCGTTATTGGGGGGAACCTTTTCCAATTTATTATAACAATGGGGTGCCAGTGCTTATAGACAAAGCCCATTTACCCATTCAATTGCCTGAAGTAGCTAAGTATTTACCCACAGAAACTGGTGCGCCTCCTCTTGGAAATGCAAGCCATTGGGCTTGGTGTACCAAGACGCATCAGGTCGTGTCTAACGAGACTATTGACCAAAAAACTGTTTTTCCTTTGGAGTTAAATACCATGCCTGGATGGGCGGGAAGCTCTTTTTATTTTAACAGATACAAGGACGCTACCAATTCAGCAGAAATGGCTTCAAAAGAGGCTTTGGATTACTGGGGAGAAGTAGATCTTTATATTGGAGGTAGTGAACATGCTACAGGCCATTTGTTATATGCCCGTTTTTGGCAGAAAGCATTGTATGACTTGGGTGTATTGCCAGAGGCTGAGTTTGCTAAAAAGTTAATCAATCAAGGAATGATTACGGGAACTTCTGCCTTTGTGTACAGACTTCCGGATACAAACACTTATGTGTCTAAATCTCAAATTAACGGGAGATCTGTTCAGCCCATTCATGTAGACGTGTCTATGGTAAATGTGTCTGACGAGTTAGATATAGAGGCTTTTAAGGCATGGAGACCAGAATACTCAGCGGCTACTTTTGAATTAGAAGACAAAGGGGTTTACAAGGTGGGTAGAGAGGTAGAGAAAATGTCTAAATCCAAGTATAACGTGGTGAGTCCAGATGCTATTTGCGAACAATATGGCGCAGATTCTCTACGTTTGTACGAAATGTTCCTAGGGCCATTAGAGCAATCTAAGCCTTGGAATACTGCTGGAATTACCGGAACACACGGTTTTTTAAAGAAATTGTGGAAGTTGTATTTTAACGAAAGCGGCCCTGTTTTTAAAGCAGAACCAGCGAGTGCAGCGCAACTTAAAACACTGCACAAGACCATTAAAAAAGTGACAGAAGATATTGAAAACTTCTCTTTTAATACCTCGGTGTCTACCTTTATGATTTGCGTGAATGAATTGGCTGCACTGCAATGTACGAGTCAAGAAATTTTAGAAGCCCTGGCTATTTTAGTCTCTCCTTATGCCCCTCATATTGCAGAGGAGTTGTGGGAAGCTATGGGTCATGAAGAATCAATTTCTACGGCGCCTTTCCCGGTATTTAATCCAGTTTATTTGGTGGAATCTGAGAAAGAGTATCCAGTATCTTTTAACGGTAAAATGAGATTTAAACTGACCCTTCCAATGGATATGTCTCAACAGGAAATAGAAGCTGCAGTCATGGCGCATGAAAAAACCTTACAGCAATTGGACGGGCGGGCCCCTAAAAAGGTGATTGTGGTGCCTGGTAAAATTATTAATATAGTGGGCTAATCCTACGCGAACTATGGAAACAATAGAGATGATTGGTTTGCTTGCCGCTACACTTACTACGGCAGCTTACCTCCCCCAAGTAGTGAAGGTGTTGAGAGATAAATCTGCTAAGGACATCTCTCTTTCTATGTACTTGGTTATGTTTACAGGGGTAGTACTGTGGTTGGTCTATGGGTTGTATCACAATAGCGCACCCATCATTTTTGCCAATATCATTACTTCTGTTTTGACTTTAGCAGTGATTGTCTTAAAATTAAAATACAAGTAAGGCCAAAATGTCAGTGGAAATGCTGACAGTTTATTTTGGTGTTATTTTTGCTGTGATATTTAAAAAGCTATTATTATGATGTTGTATTATATTATTGTAGGACTCATGGCCCTAGTGAGTATGGCGGTGAGTAAGAAATTAAAATCTAAGTTTGCAACCTACTCAAAATTGACGCTCAGAAATGGTATGAGTGGCGCTGAGGTGGCTCAAAGAATGTTGGAAGACCACGGCATTAGAGATGTGAAAGTGGTGTCTACTCCTGGACAACTCACAGACCACTACAATCCATTGACAAAAACAGTTAATTTAAGTGAGTCTGTATACGGACAGCGAAATGCCGCAGCAGCAGCAGTTGCTGCACATGAGTGCGGCCATGCCGTGCAACATGCAGTGGCGTATCCTTGGCTTCAAATGCGTTCTAAAATGGTGCCTGCAGTTCAGGTGGCTTCTGGCCTTTCTCAATGGGTTATTATGGGTGGTTTGGTCCTTTCTGCTACCACAGCACTGGGCAGTGGCTTATTACTTGCTGGAATTGTTTTATACGGCATTGTAACTGCCTTTACTTTTATAACATTACCTGTGGAATACGACGCTAGTAACAGGGCTTTAGCTTGGTTAAAGCGCAAACAAATCGTGGGACAAGAAGAATATGCTGGTGCTGAAGACGCCTTAAAATGGGCCGCAAGAACCTATGTAGTAGCCGCTATTGGTGCCCTAGCGACATTGGCTTATTTTGTGTTGCGTTATTTAGGTTCAAGGGATTAAAACCCAATTTGTCGGTCTATTTGCTGGTCTAAGGAAATAAATGTTTCTGTTCTTGACACCCCTTTTATTTGTTGAATTTCTTGGTTGAGTAAACGCATGAGGTGTTCATTATCTCTACAGAGCACTTTGATCAATATGGACCAATTTCCAGTAGTGTAATGACATTCTAGCACTTCAGGTATTTTTTTTAATGCGCTCACTGCCGCTGGATTGCTCATGGCTTTGTCTAAGTACACCCCAATGTAGGCCATGGTGTTATAGCCTAGTGTCTTGGTGTTGACAATAAATTTTGACCCTTTAATCACTCCTGAGGCTTCTAGTTTTCTGAGCCTTTGGTGAATAGCTGCACCAGAGATCCCAATTTTTCTAGCAATTTCTAAGATGGGTTTTCTGGCGTCCTCCATGAGGAATCGGAGAATTTCTTTATCTATTCCGTCTATTTTAGGCAGGGAGTCACTATGAGTCATACTTACATATTTTAAGTAAAACTACATATTTTGTTTCATTATTTATAAATTTAGCCAGATTCTTGTATTGTAATTTAAGAACTAGCTACGTATTCTGTTGCATATCCTAAATATGGCACTTCAAAATCTTTAAATACCACACCTTCTTGAGCCAATAGTTTTAATACGGGCTTGTAGATTTCTGAGTCAATTGGAATACGCACCCCGGGCGTGTTAATGTATTTATTTAAAATAAGTAAACAGGATATAGCCAGGGGTAAACCTACCGTTTTGGCCATTGCGGTATGCGTTTGAGAAACCCCTTCAACCACCATATGAGCGTCTAATTGTCTCATTTTCCCTTGGTGTTCATAGCCTATTTTATGGTACATAACCACCATGTCTTTTTCTTCCAAGCCAAGGGTCCAATGAGCCTCCAGGATTTCTTGAAGTAGTTCAGCGGGGGTGCCATTTTGTTTGGTTAAAAAGTGTTGATCACTAAATAGGTGTAATTCCATGAGCTTGTCCCACATAATGTCGTCTTGGTCAATTTTTAGATAATGCCGTACTTTTAACTCTACACTATCTGTTGGGGAATAGGGTAGAAATAAATTAATAAATGCCCTATAGCTCATTTGCTCACTCTCCTCTATATGGTAACTGTCGTCTGTGAGTCCTAATTGCACAAAAATATTCCAAGCTTTTGAAAAACCAACCCTTCTCATGGTTCCCCTGTATAGTGTTAGGGCTTTTTCTAGGCCATAAGCAGTCCTGTATTTTAGAGAATCTCTATTGGCATAGGCTTCAAATTTTCCATAGCCTTCAATGTGCATGAATTCAGTACGCCTAAATAATTTGTGATAAGGGATGTATTTGTAAGTGCCTTCTTGTATGAATTTAGCGGCACCGCCTTGTCCTGCTATCACCACATTTCTTGGATTCCATGTGAATTTATAATCCCACAAATTTGGTTTTTCTTGGGGAGCCACTAAGCCGCCAGTGAAGGATTCAAATAGTTTAATTTCTCCTCCTTTGTTTTTTATTTGGTCCATAAAAGCCATGGCACTCATATGGTCAATCCCAGGATCTACCCCCATTTCATTGAGGAAAATCAATCCCTTTTCTTTTACCTGATCCTCCATTTCTTTTAATTCAGGACTTACATAGGAAGCAGTCACCAAGTGTTTTTCAAGACTGAGGCAGTCCTTGGCAACTAAAATGTGCATATGCGCAGGAAGCATAGAGATTACAATGTCTGCTAATGCAATCTGTTTTTGTCTAATCACTGTATCAGTGACAGAGGCAGTTACAATGCTAAGTGCAGGATGAGAAGCTATTTGATTTGGTATGTGAGCGGTCTCTCTGTCTAAAATACAAAGTGAAATATCCTCTTTCTTTGATTGATCTAATAGATAATCAATGAGGTAAGCAGTAGATTTTCCAGCACCTATTAAAAGAATATTTCGCATGATGAGAACGGTTTTATACGTTCTTAAAAATAGCGAATTGTTATATTTTTAAAGAATTACTTAAAATAAGTTATGAACAAAACAATTATTTCTTATTTTCTGTATTGATATACTTTTGAAGCGCCATAGTCATAGATGGTGTTTCAGGGGTGGGTGCCTTAATATCAATTCTTAGCCCTGCGTCTGTGGCTGCTTTAATAGTAGAATTTCCAAAAACAGCAATTCTGGTGTTGTTTTGTTTAAACTCAGGGAAGTTTTTGAGCAGTGATTCTATTCCTGAAGGGCTAAAGAAAACCAATACGTCATATAAAACATCGCTTAGATCGGATAAGTCACTAATCACTGTTTTGTAAAAAACACCTCTTTTCCAATCGAGTTGTAATTGATCTAATGCCTCAGGGACAGTTGGTTTTAGTACGTCAGAGGAAGGGAGTAAATATTTTTCTTCTTTGTATTTTTTAAATAAGGGCACTAAGTCTGCAAAATTCATTTTACCTACATAAATTTTACGTTTTCTGTACACCACATATTTTTGTAAGTAATAAGCAACGGCTTCCGATTGGCAGAAATATTTCATGCTGTCTGGCACTTTGAATCGCATTTCTTCTGCCAGCCTAAAATAGTGATCCACTGCATTTCTACTTGTTAATATAACTGCTGTGAATTGGCTTAGGTCTATTTTTTGTTGTCTGACGTTTTTAGCGTCTACGCCTTCTACATGAATGAAAGGTCTGAAATCTACCTTTACTTTTTCCTTGTCAATAAGCCTTGCATATGGAGAGTTGTCCATCTTTGGTTCTGGCTGTGAGACTAAAATTGTTTTTACCTTCATGGAATCACGTATTAAAAATGCTTACAATTATTAAAAACGGGGCTATTTCAAGAGCGCAAAGGTACAAAATAAAATAGAATACATTTTGCAGGATATACTTTTGATAATTTCTTAATATTAAGATGCCCCCAATAAGCGTCACAGAGACAAATAAAAATAAGCTGCTGTAAAACAGAAGTCTAGCATTCAAA
>JAQWTF010000094.1:0-4418 GCA_029242825.1 Flavobacteriaceae bacterium
GGACGCATTAGATGCAGAGGCTTCTGAAACAGCTGCCAAATTATTGTTACACATTAAAGATGCTCAGGGTAACCTGATCAGAACCATCACAGCTAAGCCTAAAAAAGGATCTCAAAGAATTGCCTGGGACCTTAGGCATGCTAATCCATATCCTGTAACAAATGGGCGTGGCGGCAGAAGGTCTGGAGGGCCAATGGCTACTCCTGGAACCTATACGGCCCATCTTTCTTTAGAAAAAGACGGGGTCATTACACCATTAGACAGCCCGGTTTCTTTTGAGGTAAAACCCATCAGAGAAGGGGTGTTAAAAGGAGTAGATTACGCGACGTTTAACAATTATTTTACAGGTGTAAAAGCCCTTCTAAATGAAAGTGCCGCCTACGAAGACGCCCTGTCTATGGCAGAAAAAAAACTAGCGCTATTTGAAACGGCCTTGTATAGAACTGCTACAGATCCTCAGGCTATTTTAACTCAAATCACCGACGCTAAAAAAGCGTTGGCTGGTTTGCGCAAACAAATAGATGGCAGCCCTTCTAAAAATGTGATAGGAGAACGCAATCCTGCCTCTTGGCAAGATCATTTAGGTGTAGCTATGAGAGGAATGAGTACCACTTATGGCCCAACACCGCTTCATAAGCAGAGCTTAACTATTGCTGCTAAATTGTTGGAAAACATGAAGGGGGCTATTAAAGAGTTGGCTGAAGAAAAAGTACCTGCTATAGAAGCGGCACTTAAAAAAGCTGGAGCACCTTATATGGCTGGACAAGGCATTGAGTAACTGCCCGCGCTTTACATCTTAAACCAAAGCGCCATTCATTCATTTAAAACCCCGCAATAGATGCGGGGTTTTTTTGTAACAATTAACCCCTAAGTTCGTCATTATATAAACCCTTAAAAATACCCCCCCATGAAAAAATTAGCTTTATTATGTATAATAGCCCTTTTAAGCAGCTCTTTTGTAAGTGCACAATCTAAAGTAAAAGACAGAGACGTGCTTGGTGAATGGAAGCTACATGTAAACCTTCAAAAAGAAATTCAAGACAAAGACAGTGATCTTAACTTTTTAGAAAAAGCCTTAGTAGGTGCTGTATCTGGTATTGTGACCACCGCCATGAACCATGTAGACATTCGTTTTGATTTTAAGCGAAATAACGAAGTCTTGCTAAAGATTCACAATAAGGATGAAGACACCACAGAAACAGAAACCCTTAAGTGGTTCATTAACAATCAAGGACAACTGGAAATAGAAGATATAGACAACGACCATGTGAATGTTCAGCACGACGGCGCTTGGATGCTCTTAGACAAACAACTGGTCGCGGTAGAAGATGGCAAAGTAAAACAAGCCGTGTATTTGGAAAAAATGAGATAATCCACTGTTTAAAAGACTGCTTTCCCTATTGCCCAATAGGCTCCGCTGAAAATTCACTCACCTCATTATAGGAGACTCCTATTTGAAACTGAATGGGATTACAACAGACTTCACAGTCTTCAATAAATTCCTGGAACCCTACAGAAGGGTCTATCATTTTAAGCTGGGACTCCCAACAATGGGGGCAATCAAAATAGTGTTCTAACATAGCGTATAAAAATAAAAAAAGCCCCTCAATTGAGGGGCTTTTTTTTAAATCTTATTGCTCATAAAGATTGTCTCCAATCTCATTTATTTTAATCGTAAGGGGTTTCATGTAACAGTCCTGAGATACATTTTCTTTAAGGCAGTGCTGGCGTTCTCCTTTTATAATATAGCCGCCATCTGGGTCGCCACTAGGCGCAATAGTTCTTCCGTATTCGTTAAAAAAGGCGCCATAAGTCCTAAACCATTGTTCTTTTCCCTGGGGGTCTAACTTAACCACATACACATCTAGGTTTCCTTGACCATAGGAGCTGGTATTTCCCAAGACTAAAAATCCATCTGCTACTTCAATGACATCTTCTACATAATCCCATGAACTTCCTCCAACCGCTGCCTTCCAGCTCAATTTTTGAGAGGTGTCGTACTTTTCAATAATAATATCACAGTTTTCTCCATTATTAGAGAGGCAACCTTCATTATAAAATTTGAGCTTTCCCCCATCTTTAGTATCAATGGATTGTTCTGTGGTAGGGCTTAGAAATAAAAGTGAAATAATGGCTAGTAACTTCATGATGTGTAATATATAAAATAGTATTCCTTTTAAAGATAGCCCAAAAAAACTTTTGTTACAGTTTTAAAAAAAATACCATAATCAGCCTGTGAAATAATCCCTTATGACTGAAGGTTGCTATTAACAGCACTAATAAGCCAACTGCAGTTTTACGGGGAGATGGTCTGAGATCCATCGGCCATTGGCCCTAGTTTTGTCCAAATGTGTATATTTTAAAGGTCTAAGCCCTCTATAGAATATATAATCTATTCTGCGGCCTAAAGCCGCTCCTATCACAAATGCGTTAAAAGTCCCTTTTGGACCCTCTAAAGCCAAAGCGTCAAGGGGGTCTTTAAAGTCCTTTTTAATAGTGTGAATAGGTGCTTCTTCAGCTTGGGCATTAAAGTCTCCTGTAATCACAACAGCGCTCCCCTTCTTTGTCTTTTGATTGATCTGATTCACTATAAGCTTGGCAGATTCATTCCTTGCTATTTTACCTATATGGTCAAAATGGGTGTTAAAATGCCAATACTCCTTTCCACTAGAGTGCGCTTTTAATTGAGCATAGGTGCAAATTCTTGGCAAAGCGGCGTCCCATGCTTTTGACACTACTTCAGGGGTGTCTGACAACCAAAAGGTGTTACTTTCTACTACTTCGAACTTTTCTTTTAAGTAAAAAATAGCGCTGTATTCGCCTTGGTCTGCACCGTCATCTCTGCCCACACCAACATAGGCATATTCTGGCAAAGCCTCAAGAATGTATTGTATTTGAACCGCTGTAGCTTCTTGAACACCAAAGCTATCGGGCGAATGCTGCTGAATCTGATCTACCAATTCCCATTTACGCAAGTCCCAAAGATCTTCTCCGTCGCTCTGGCTATTATAACGAATATTGTACGAAAGCACGGTGAGATCCTGTGCCACAACCGCAGTGGTGAACAGGCAAAGTAAAAAGCCTAATTTTAAGTATTTAGTGGTAAAACGCATCATAGTATATTTTAAAAATTTATTGCATGGGGTTTCCCCTGAGGGTTTTATGGCCTTTGGCCGATGCTAAAAATAGACCTAATAAATTTATATGAAACGAAACAACATTACAAAAAAAGCCCTTGTGAAAGTATCACAAAGTAAAAATATGCGCAAAATTATTAATGTTTCCATATAATTCAACTTTTTCACTATCATATATTGGCTGATAGTCTCCAACTGATACATTACCCATGCCATACTTAATCTCCTTATAAGTAATGTCTGAATTAGTGCCAATCAGCATATGAACATGTGTATTGTTATAGTCTCCCTTGTCTCTTTCTGATACATAAAACACTTGTTCAACCTTACTGGTCTTTTGTAGAAGCTTTGTAATCCAATTTCTTACTGTCATTGTATAAATGCTGTAAGGAGTTCTACAAGTGATAAAATAATTCCACTCAAATTGATTAAGGAATGATGCGTATTCTTTGCCTATATTCATAATGCTTGGGTTTGTGCAATAGCAGGGATTAAGGGATGCAGACAAATAACCCTTTAAAACTCTCGGACCTATTGATTTTATTAGCCTCAAAGATAATTCAAAGAGAGGTTCAAAAAAGGCACTATTAAGAATTAGGAAAAAAAATAGGGACAAAATTGTGGACAAAAAACAAAAGGCAAAAGAAGAAATATCTTCTAATGCCTTAAATTTGCTGGTGGTCCCACCTGTACTCATAACTGTTTATAACTTATTGATATACAATATATAAAAATATATAATTAGTACCCGTGGGTACTATTTAGTACCTCTTGGGTACTAAGTCCATGATATGGGTACTAACAACCTCTGTTAGATTTGGCACAAGTTATTTTCATCTTTTTTTACTCATTTTCTTTACGTTTTCTAAAGTTTCTAATACTTATATATAGAACCAATTGTTCTACTGAGTTGTAGATTACTTTAAGAAATACTTAATCTACCGAGATACTACACCTGACACATGGGGGAAGTACCCAATAATGACCAACACTCACCGATAGGTAAAACCAGTCATTAGTGTTCCGAGAGGTAAAGAAGAAAGGTCTGAACTCGTAAAAATGCAGATAAGTTGAATTCTTGTTTGAGTGTTTGTTAGATTCAACTGAAAAATGGAAATAATTTTTCAAAAGGGAATTTCCCTTAATGGACTCACTATATCTAATTGTGAAATAGTAGTTAGATTTTAAATAATAGAAAAGTTTAAAATAAAGAGTATCAACCTCGAACTGATTAAGTATTTCAAGTACGAGGTTATTACTGTTTTTTAAAATACTCTGAAA
>JAQWTF010000024.1:0-5016 GCA_029242825.1 Flavobacteriaceae bacterium
TCCCAATTTTCAAAAGTAGTTACGGATTTAAGTCTTTCGTAATTAGAGGGGAGCATTTCAGTAACAAAAATATCTGCCTTTTGATCATTATTAATGTCTGCCATATCTGCCCCCATAGAAGCACCAGAAATAGAGTTTATGGAAGCAGTAAGGGTTTCTTTAAAACTACCATCCCTATTGTTGATGTATAAATAATCCCTTTCAAAAAAATCATTAGACACGTAAATGTCTTCCCAACCATCGTTGTTTACATCACCTACAGTAACCCCTAATCCAAAACCAATTACCGATCCGTAAATACCTGCTTTTTCACTCACGTCTACAAAAACTCCATCTTGATTTTCGAGTAGTTTGTCGCCGCCCAACACATCTCTTTTGGGTCTTTCATTTCTTCTGAGGTCAAAACTTCCAATGGCTTGGTAAGAGTTGTTTAATAAATACACATCTAGATCACCATCTTTATCGTAGTCAAAAAAGGAAGCATGGGTAGAAAAGCCTTTGTCTGCTAAACCATAAGCGGCTGCTTCTTCTTTGAAAGTATTGTCTTTTTGATTGATGAATAATTCATTTTGTTTGCTGTCTCCAGATACATCGCCTGAATTACACACATAGATGTCCAAAAATCCGTCTGCGTTAATATCTACCATAGTCACTCCGGTAGACCATGCTCTATTGCCGCCTATTCCAGCAGATTCCGAGATGTTTTCAAATTTAAAGTCCCCTTTGTTTAAAAACAATTGATTGGGCTTTTGATTAGCGGTTAGATAAACGTCTGCCCAGCCGTCATTATTAATATCTCCTATGGCTACACCCCCTCCGTTATAAAAGTTTCGGTAAGTATACACATTAAATTCATTGGAGAATTCTAAGCTATTTTCAAAGGCCATTCCAATGGAGCCATTGTCCTGAATTTCAAAAAGGGTATTGGTTTTTTCTTCACAACTATTCATTAGCACCACGACCATATAGCACATAGCTAGCGTCAAGGAGAATTTACTAAAATGGGCTTTTTTCATGGTTTTATTTTAAAGCAGGAAACTTATGTCTAAGGTCTTCTAAAGTGGCTTTGACATCTTTATCTCCTTGAGCATGAATGATTATTTGTCTGTTTCCGTCAATTTTAACATAGGTTGGAGTTTTTAATTGCGCATTTTCCAACAGGAAAAAATCGTTCCCGGGATACCATTTTTTAAGAGTGTCCATGGCAACAAATAACAATTTATCTGATTGTAGCTTTTCTGTCCATGGAGACCAACCGTCATAGGTAAACTCCATATCTAGACCAACCATTTGCTTTTCTTCATTAAATATTCCGTAAAAAAGGTGGGTCATGGCTGTTTCAGAAGTCCCTTTTAGCTCGTAGGCTACATACTGATTTTTAGGGCCTTGTTTAATAAGCCCTTTCTTGTTTAGTTCCCAGCACTTGGCAAAGAAGTCTTTTTTACTATCCCCAAAATACAAATTGAATTGCAGGCTGTCTATTCTTTTTCCAGAAGCCATTTCTTTTTTTACGGTGCGGTCGTATTTAGACTGACATGAGCCAAGGCTGAATAAAACCATTCCTAAGAGGACAAAATAGAAAAAGCTATTGAATGTTTTTGATTTTAATACTGTCATTGTTTATTCCTAAAATTATTGAATATTGGTCTTTATTTTTAAAGCTTATAATTGATCTAATCTCTCCTTTTACACCCAAAGATGCTGGCTTATCAAAGATACCGTTCTTTTGTTGTTTTAAGATCCAACCATTGGAAGATTCTAATGGTCCAAACTGGGGTTTTATTTTGGACTGGTTTCCCCCTAGAACAATATCTATTGTTCCATTGTTGTCTGTATCTTCCAAAAGAATACTACTCACGTTAGCGTATTGAATTTCAGGAGCTAGGTTATTTTTTGTAAAATCATTGTCACTGCCCCAATAAATGGCACTGCTCAATTCACGAAGTTCTTTTATTAAGGCTGTTTGGTAAACGTCTGCTCCAAATAGATCAGTCATATTTGCACTGGCGTAGTCTTTGTAGTAAAGGTATTTTTTCTTTAAAGAGGGAATTTGCTTAAAGAGTTCGTCTCGGTCTAAAATAGGAAAGTCTGCTCCGCTTTCATGATAGGTCATGATTTGTTCTTCGGTACCATTTCCATCAAAATCTTTGACAAACATTTTCATCCCTTTTTTGTAAAAGCTATTCTCTCCTATATTTCCCAATACAAGATCTTGGTGCCCGTCTGCGTTTAAATCTGCTATTTCTAGCGTTGCCCATAGCCCCTGTTCATTGGACAATCCAAAGCTTTCTTTGGCTTCAATAAATGTCCCTTGAGTATTTATAAACACCTTTGGAGACATCCATTCTCCAACGACAATAAGATCTTCATAACCATCTTTGTTTACATCCAGGTGCTTTGCATCTGTAAGCATACCTATTTGTGAAAATACTTCAGGCGCTTCTTCGGTAAAGTTTCCTGCGCCATCATTTCTTAAAATATACCCCTGACCATCTTTTCCATAGGTTTCCACTTGGTATCTTTCTCCGACAAATATATCTATGTCTCCATCATTATCAAAGTCAGCAGCCGTTAGAGCTCCAGTAGCAAAAGGCCTTGAAAAAAGGATGCTGTTTTGCTTCTCAAACCTGCCGTTTCCATGATTGATGTATATTCTATCATGCAGGTTAAAGGAAAACTTAGAATACGCTTTTCCGCTACTTCCCACATAAAGGTCTTTATCTCCGTCATTGTCAACGTCCATAAAAAGTGCCTTTGTGTCTTCACTCATGGCGTCTTTCTCAAATTCAATTTTTGAACTTGAGCTATATTTTTCTCCATCACTTAGCCATAATTCTGAAGCCTGGTCTTTAGCCCCTCCGAAAAAGAAGTCTGGTTGCTCATCTCCATTGAGGTCTGCTTTAATGATAACAGGCCCTTCATTGCTAAACATTTGTGGTAATAAGCGCTCTTGGTTAAAATCTACAAAGCCATTTTCTTTATGGGTAAAATTCAAAATACCCTGGTCCACTGACCGCGTGTTTTTATTCTCTTTTAGAACAACTATTCCTGTTTTTATTGCTGTAGCATAACCAACTTGGATGTGTTGGTTTGCAGTAACTTCTTTTAAAACGGATCGTTTTTGATCTGGCCAAAGTATTTCAATACTGTCTATACGACTGTTTTTTCCTAAACCAAAGTGAAGCCTATTGCTAATGGCGCTTTGAAAGCCTCTGGAGGGGAATTGTTCTAACATGCTTTTTTGACCCTCTTGGTGTACGATAACTTTACCGCCTATAGCAAAAGTGTTTTTTTCAAACCCCTTTAAGCTAATTTGTACATAATTATTTTCTGTACTGTTGTTTTTATAAACAAAGGCAGGCGCGTTAATGTTGTTGACCACAAGGTCTAGATCTCCGTCATTGTCTAAATCTCCGTAAGCACTACCATTGCTAAAGCTCGGCGTTTCAAAGCCCCAAAGGTCTCTAGCGTTTTCAAATTGAAAACTACCTTTATTTTTGTAGGCTCCGTTTGGGACTGCAGCAGAAGGCATTACATCTATGAGCTTGCTCAGTACGTCATTGTCTTCTTCTATAAGCTGGCGCACTTTTTCATCATTGGCCATAAAAGTAAGATAGTCTCTATCTAAGAGGTCTTTGTGAATTCCATTACTGATATAGAGGTCTTTTAAACCGTCATTGTCCATGTCAAAGAACAGGGCCGCCCAACTCCATTCGGATCCGTCCAGCCCGGCTATTCTTGAAATTTCTGCAAAAGTTTCCTCACCCATATTTCTTTGGAGTACATTCCTTGGACATTGATTGCCGTAGCCTTTGCTTTTTGCCAATTCGTGTTTGTCCCAGTTTTCATAGGAGGCTTTTAGCTTTTTTCTAGACAGTGTTTCCGGCAGCATTTCTGTGACCATTAAGTCTGTGTTGAGGTCATTGTCTATGTCTGCGGCATCGGCTCCCATGGAGCCCATTGAGGTGGCGTTAAAGTAAGTGTCTCCCATCTCATCAAAGCCTCCTTTTTGATTGTTAATGTAGAGGTAATCTTTTTCAAAAAAGTCGTTTGAGATAAAAAGGTCTGGCCATAAATCGTTGTTGAAATCTGACAGAGTAATGCCTAGGCCAAAGCCAATTTTACTGGAATAAATACCGGCCTTTTCAGAGACATTCACAAAAAAGCCATTCCTGTTTTCTAAAAGTCTGTTGCCTTCTGTGTCAGGAATGTTTCTTTGATCTTCGATCAGGTCGTATGCGCCAACAGACCGCATTGAATTGTTGAGTAGGTAACAATCAAGGTCCCCATCTAAGTCGTAGTCAAAAAAAGCGGCCTGTACGGAGAGCCCCGTAATATTTAAGCCATATTCTGCAGAAGCTTCTTTAAAGGTGTTGTCTTTTTGGTTAATGAACAGTTCGTTGTGTCTGTTTTTACCGCCCGGCATACCGGATTTGCACACATACAAATCCAACCAACCATCTTGATTAATATCTACAAATGTGGCGCCAGAAGACCAGATGTTTTCACAGGCCACTCCGGCAGTTTCTGTAATGTCTTCAAATTTGAAATCTCCACGGTTTAGATAGAGTGCATTGTCTACCAGGTTTCCGGTGAAGTATATATCTATAAGACCGTCATTATTTATGTCTCCAAGGGCTACACCTGCACCATTATAAAAATTTCTATAGGTATAGGGATTGAATGCCTCAGTATAGCTTAACTCATTGCTAAACACCACCCCTGTTGCATTGGGTTTCATAAGCTCAAATCGTTTGCTTTTGTTGTCACAACTCCAAAGAAGGAGCAAGATCAAACCCAGCAAAACAACCTTAGGCAAGTGGTTTGTTTTTGGCATGAATAGCTTTGTTTATAAGGTAGTTAAGGGAGGTTGGTATGCGGAGCAATATACCTAAAATTCTTCTTTTTTTCAAGATGCGAAACTTCTAATTTTACATTTAACGCAAAAAAAAAAGCGGCCCAAAGGGCCGCTTTTAATAAGATATAAACGAAGGATTAGTACCCTTGGTTTTGAGT
>JAQWTF010000107.1:0-18209 GCA_029242825.1 Flavobacteriaceae bacterium
AGCTACTGAATCTTGTTCTACCTTACTGGTAATGAAGGTAAAAGATAGCTGGTAAATACTCACTATCCCGAATAAAAAAGCAAATAGCTTTATAAGTCCTTTATTTTGCATTAGTTCAATGAATTATTATTTGGTATATAAATTGCGTGCAAATATATCATTTCCAATAGGAACTGACAATAATTTGTTTTAAATCACAAAATAAGTAAGCGCCTTCTGTAAAGGCGCTTATATACTTGTTGTGGTTATGATACGTCTAAGAGACTGTTTGTTTTTCTTACCCCCTCAGCACTCTCTGCCAATTTGGCTTTCTCTTGGTCGTTCAATGGAATTGTAACAATTTCTTCAATTCCATTTACCCCTAAGATTACGGGTACACCAATACAGATGTCAGACAAGCCGTACTCCCCTTCTAATAAGGTAGAACAAGGGAACATTTTTTTCTGATCACATACAATGGCTTGTGCCATTGCAGACACAGCAGCCCCCGGTGCATACCAAGCAGAAGTGCCTAATAACTTGGTCAAGGTTGCTCCACCAACTTTGGTGTCTTCTACTACTTGGCCCAAACGCTCCTCGCTCACAAAATTAGATACAGGTACAGAGTTTCTAGTAGCCAATCTGCTCAATGGAACCATTCCAGTATCTGAGTGGCCTCCAATCACCATGCCATCAATATCTGAGATAGGTGCTCCTACAGCCTCTGCTAAACGATACTTAAATCTAGCGCTGTCTAAAGCACCACCCATACCTATTATTCTATGCTTTGGTAATCCCGTTGCTTTATGAACCAAATAAGTCATGGTGTCCATTGGATTACTCACCACCATAATAATCACCTCTGGTGAATGTGCCAAAATACTTTGGGCAACAGTCTTCACAATCCCTGCATTAATACCTATAAGCTCCTCTCTTGTCATTCCAGGTTTTCTTGGAATACCAGAAGTAATAATCGCTAAGTGACTTCCTGCAGTTTTGCTATAATCACCGGTCGTTCCTGTAATTTTTGTGTCAAAACCATTCAAAGAAGCTGTTTGCATTAAATCCATCGCCTTCCCTTCTGCATAACCTTCTTTAATGTCTACCAACACTACCTCTGAGGCAAAATCTTTTATAGCAATATACTCTGCGCAACTTGCACCAACAGCACCTGCTCCTACCACTGTAATCTTCATTCTAATTCTATTTTTTAAGTTTATAATTTTTCTGTTTATGCGTCAATATTCGCATACACCGCATTTTTCTCAATAAATTCTTTTCTTGGCGGTACTTCATCTCCCATTAACATAGAGAAAGTCCTGTCCGTCTCCGTAGCATTGTCTATAGTAATCTGTCTCAATGTTCTGAATTCAGGATTCATCGTAGTGTCCCACAATTGTTCTGCATTCATTTCTCCAAGACCCTTATAACGTTGTATACTTACAGAACCGTTATACTCCTCTGCTATAGCGTCACGCTCTTTGTCATTCCATGCATAACGTTTTTTAGCCCCTTTTTTAACCAAATAAAGTGGTGGAGTGGCAATATAAACATGGCCTCCATCTATGAGCTCCCTCATATATCTGAAGAAAAACGTCAAGATTAGGGTCTCAATATGGCTACCATCTACGTCTGCATCACACATGATGACTACTTTGTGGTACCTTAACTTATCTAAGTTAAGGGCTTTAGAATCTTCTTCAGTTCCAATAGAAACCCCTAAAGCGGTATAAATATTTTTAATTTCTTCATTGTCAAACACCCTGTGCTGCATGGCTTTTTCCACATTCAAAATCTTACCCCTTAAAGGTAAAATTGCCTGAAAATTCCTGTCACGCCCTTGCTTGGCCGTTCCACCTGCAGAATCTCCCTCCACAAGGAATACCTCACATAAACTTGGGTCTTGCTCCGAGCAATCTGACAATTTACCAGGTAAACCGCCAATACTCATGACTGTCTTACGCTGCACCATCTCTCTGGCTTTATTTGCAGCATGTCTTGCTTGAGCAGCTAAAACCACTTTTTGAACAATAATCTTAGCGTCGTCTGGGTTTTCTTCTAGGTAATCAGATAACATTTCAGAAACCGCCTGACTTACAGCAGCAGAGACTTCCCTGTTACCCAATTTAGTTTTAGTTTGCCCTTCGAACTGAGGTTCTGCAACTTTTACAGAAACAATGGCAGTTAAGCCCTCACGAA
Organism: Flavobacteriaceae bacterium; assembly: GCA_029242825.1. Lineage (GTDB taxonomy): Bacteria > Bacteroidota > Bacteroidia > Flavobacteriales > Flavobacteriaceae > MAG-120531. The sequence continues at coordinate 2,179 of JAQWTF010000107.1, forward strand.
AGTCGTCTCCAGATATTTCAAATTTTAGTTTGTCTAACAAACCAGAAGCATCTGCATATTTTTTCAAGGTGGTCGTTAAACCCCTTCTAAATCCAGAAAGGTGTGTACCTCCTTCGTGGGTGTTAATATTGTTTACGTAAGAATGTAAATTCTCTGTATAAGAGGTGTTATATACCATTGCGACCTCTACAGGAATACCATTTTTCTCTCCTTCTATTGAGATCACATTTTGAATCAATTGCTCTCTATTGCCATCTAAGAATTTTATAAATTCTTTTAGACCTTCCTCAGAATGGAATACTTCGCTTACAAAAGAACCGTCTTCTTCTTTTTGACGCTTATCTGTAATGGTTAATTTAACTCCCTTATTCAAGTAGGACAATTCACGCATTCTATTAGAAAGCGTTTCATAACTGTACTCAACCGTTTGGGTAAAAATGGTTGGGTCTGGCCAGAAAGTCACAGTAGTTCCTCTCTTATCTGTATCTCCAATAGATTTTACTGGGTAAAGGGCCTTTCCCCTTTCATATTCTTGCTCCCATATTTTTCCATCTACATAGACTGTAGCTTTAAGACTCACCGAAAGGGCATTCACACATGAAACCCCTACACCGTGTAAACCTCCAGAAACCTTATAAGAATCTTTATCAAATTTTCCACCAGCACCAATCTTAGTCATTACGACCTGTAAGGCAGAAACACCCTCTTTTTTGTGCATTCCTACTGGAATACCCCTACCGTTATCTGTTACAGAAATGGAATTGTCTTCATTTATATCTATGGTAATGGTGTCACAATGTCCTCCCATTGCCTCATCAATAGAGTTGTCTACCACCTCATAAACCAAGTGGTGCAAACCCCTTACTCCTACATCTCCAATATACATAGAGGGACGCATTCTTACATGCTCCATCCCTTCAAGGGCCTGAATACTATCTGCGGAATAATTCTTTTTTTCTAATTCTTCACTCATAAATCCTAAGCGTTATTTGTTTATTTATTAAGCAATCCCACAAATATAACTAATAGCCTATTAAATGGGGGTTTAATATGGTTTAGAAGCGCCTAAGTTATTAACAATTGTTGTGGAAAATGAGGGGTTTTAAACAAGTATAAAAACAAAAAAAAGCCCTCCTTGACGGAGGGCTTTAGTTTCAGAAATAAATCCCGAATCAATGTCTAATTAAAATTACTTGCTATAGGCATCTGAGTGCACTTTGGCCACTGCCCTACCAGATGGATCATTCATGTTTTTAAACGCTTCATCCCATTCCAATGCTATAGGCGTGCTACAAGCCACTGAGGGTACAGAGGGTACACATAGGGCCGCAGCATCTGAGGGGAAATGGGTCTCAAATATAGACCTGTAATAAAATTCTTCTTTAGAAGTAGGCGTTTGCAATGGGAACCTGTACGCCGCGTTGGCCAACTGTTCGTCTGTTACAGCTCCTGCAACAACTTCTTTTAGGGTGTCTATCCAATTGTATCCAACGCCGTCAGAAAACTGCTCTTTTTGCCTCCAAGCGACAGATTCTGGCAGGTATGCTTCAAAAGCCTTGCGCAACACCCATTTCTCCATACGTTCCCCATTGATCATTTTGTCTTGTGGGTTTATTCTCATAGCCACATCCATAAATTCTTTGTCCAAGAATGGCACCCTTCCCTCAATACCCCAAGCAGCCAATGACTTATTGGCGCGCAGGCAGTCGTACATGTGAAGTTTGTCTAATTTACGGACTGTTTCTTCGTGAAAATCTTTGGCAGACGGCGCTTTGTGAAAGTAAAGGTAGCCACCAAAAAGCTCGTCGGCGCCCTCGCCAGACAAGACCATTTTAATACCCATAGATTTAATTACTCTAGCCATAAGATACATAGGCGTAGAGGCTCTAATGGTCGTAATATCATAGGTTTCCAGGTTGTAAATCACATCCTTAATAGCGTCTAAACCCTCTTGAATGGTGAATTTTATTTCATGGTGCACTGTACCAATATGGTCGGCCACTTTCTGTGCCGCTGCTAAATCTGGTGAGCCCTCTAATCCTACTGAGAAAGAGTGTAATTGTGGCCACCAAGCGTCTGTTGTATCTCCTGACTCTACCCTTTTTTGGGCGTATTTTTTGGCTATCGCCGATGTCACTGAGGAGTCCAAACCTCCAGATAAAAGCACCCCATAAGGAACGTCAGACATAAGCTGTCTGTGCACCGCAGCCTCCAAAGCCTCTTTAATCTCCTGAATACTGGTTTCATTGTCTTTCACCGCCTCATAATCCATCCATTCCCTTTCGTACCATCTGACCATCTCACCATCACTAGAATGCATATAATGTCCTGGAGGGAATAACTCTATTTTAGAACACACCCCTTCCAAAGCCTTTAATTCAGAAGCCACATAAAAGGTTCCGTGAATATCCCATCCAATATACAGTGGGATAATCCCCATATGATCTCTGGCAATAAAATAGGCATCTTTTTGTGCGTCGTAAATGGCAAAGCCAAAAATACCGTTCAATTCATCTAAGAAAGACACCCCTTTTTCTTGGTAAAGTGCCAAAATCACTTCACAATCGGACTGTGTTTTAAAATCGTATTTCCCCTCAAATTGAGCCCTTAACTCCCGGTGGTTGTATATCTCCCCATTGGCTGCCAATACCAAAGATCCGTCTGCATTGAGCAGTGGCTGCTTTCCAGAAGCTGGATCTACAATAGCCAGTCGTTCATGAGCCATTATCGCGTTGTCATGGTCATAAATACCACTCCAATCCGGACCTCTATGGCGAATTTTTTTAGACATTTCTAACAACTGAGGCCTTAAATCTCCAGCAGTTTGTTTTAAATCAAAGGCACATACAATACCACACATAATCGTTATTTATTTAATGAGACCACAAAAATGAGTTAAAACATTAGTTTATAAAACCAAAAAGGCTATTTTAATTACATTCTATTACTTAATATTTAAAAAAAGTGATAAATAGATACTAAACTAGTGCGTTATAGCTTAGTAAACTTACATTTGAAAGCTGGGCTTTCAATATTCGTTTTAAATGTGGAACTTAGTATCAGAAATTTTAATTCTAAACAAACATTAATAACACACTTATTATGAAAAGAAACTTATTTTACAGCCTATGCCTTTTTGGTCTCCTTTGCAGCAGCAGCCTCTTTGCTCAAGACTTTGGAAAATTAGACGCCAGCCCCATGGATATTGCTTGGTTTCCAGCAAAGCACATGGACGCCAATAAAAAAATGAGGGTAATATACAACAGACCTCAACTAAAGAGCAGGTCCTTAAGCACCTTAGCACCCAATGACGCTGTCTGGAGAACGGGTGCGAATGAAGCCCCTGAAATTACTTTTTATCAAGATGTGATTTTTGGTGGTAAAAGCGTAAAAGCAGGTACTTATGCGTTGTTTACTATTCCAGGAGAAAACAGCTGGACTATTATTTTAAACAGCAATCTCAACCAATGGGGCTCTTATTCCTATGATGAAAAAGCAGACGTTTTAAGGGTTAAAGCCATTGTAAGTGAAGGTTCAGAAGCTTTAGAGTATTTTAGTATGGTGTTCCATGAAGAAAATGACAACCTACAATTGTCTATGGGTTGGGATACGACTAGAGTACACTTACCTATTTCAATGGAGTAGTACTACCATTGAACAACACAAAAAAAAGGAGCCCTGGGGCTCCTTTTTTTGTGTGAATTATTTTGTGAATTCTATTCATATACCAGTTCTCCCCCTACATAAGTTCTGAAAACCTCAGTATTTGGAACTTCAATCAGTGGAACCTGCATCATATCCTGATGGTATATGACAAAATCTGCCATTTTACCCACTGATATACTCCCGCGTTCTGCCTCCTGAAAATTCGAATAAGCCGCCCACAAGGTCATCCCTTTTAAAGTTTCTTCTCTTGTTAAGCCATCCTGAATCTGGAAACCATCCTCTGGATAACCTGAGGTGTCTTGCCTGGCTGTTGCGGCTAAAAAAGTCAAGAATGGGCTTACTTGTTCCACAGGAAAATCAGTGCCAAGTGCAATAGTTCCAGCCTTGTTTAACAATGTTTTAAAAGCGTAAGCACCTGCCATGCGCTTTGAACCCAGGCGGTCTTCTGCCCAGTACATGTCTGAAGTTGCATGGGTCGGTTGCACTGAAGGGATAATTCCTCCATTAAAATAATCAAAATCTTCAGGACTGATGATTTGAGCGTGTTCTACTTTCCAACGCTTGTCTGTAGTGCCCACTAGTGCTTCCGCATAGGCACGAAGTACTACAATATTCGCAGAGTCTCCAATGGCATGAGTATTCATCTGGTAATCTGTTGCCGCAATTCTTTTAGCCAAAGCTTCAATCTCTTTAACACCTGTGACCATTGCACCAAAGTGGTGGTCCCTATCTGAGTAAGCTTCCCTAAGGGTAGCTCCCCTGGATCCAAGTGCTCCGTCTGCATATACTTTAACACTCCCCACCCTTAGTCTTGGGGTCTCTATAACGCCTTTAGACAAGAAGTAATCTAAATTTTCAGGACTGTTACTGACCATAGCATAAATTCTCATTTTAAGGTCTCCCGTTTGGTGTAAACTGTCTATGATTTCTATCACATCCCTATTTAAACCAGCGTCATTTACCGTAGTTAATCCGTAAGAAAAGGCTATACGCTGAGCGTCTTTTAAAGCCGTAACAATATCTGCTACTGTTGGCTTAGGCATTACTGCGTCTACGAGAGCCATTGGATTGTCTACCAATATACCTATAAGTGCACCATTTTCCTTTTCTATGCTCCCTCCAGCTACCTCAGTATCTGTGGTAATACCCGCTAAATCCAAAGCAGCCTGGTTCACTAGATAAGCGTGTCCGTCTACCCTTTCCAAAGCTACCGGTGTATCTGGAAACAAGGCGTCTAAAGCGGCTTTGGTGGGATATTTTTTTTCTTCCCAGTCATTCTGATCCCATCCCCTACCTCTTATAAATACAGCAGGTTTCTCATCGTGAAATGCCACAACCCTGTCTAGCACTTCCTGATAACTTTTTGTCCCCACCAAGTCTACCACTTGCTGGTTTTGTCCCAAACCGTAGAAATGACAATGGGCGTCTATTAATCCGGGGGTAACAGCTTTGCCCTGGGCATCTATAAGCTTTGAAGCTTTATACTGATTTTGGAGCGTTTCTGTCTCCCCTACAGCAACAAAACGACCTTGGTGTACGGCAAAAGCAGTAGCGGTCTTTTGAGTGTCGTCTACCGTATACACTTTGGCATTCACCACCAAAAGGTCTACAGATTCTTTAGGGCTACAGCTAACCGATAAGAAAATGAGGGTTGTGAGCAATAATGATTTATAATAAGTCATAGGATGGTATTATTTGAATTGGTTTTAAAAACAATTAAAGATAGGGAACTGAGGTCAAAAAGAAAACCTATAAATTGAATCTGTACTGTGCTCCTGCCATTACAATCCTCGGGGGTGCAACAAAACCAGACCAGAGCGCATAGGTACTGCCTGTGAGGTTACTACCTTTGACAAAAACAGATAGTCGGTCGTTCGCCTGATAAAACAACTGGGCGTCTAATCTGTGAAATCCTGGCAGTTCAAATACCTCAGAAGGCAATGGTCCAGGAACAATAAATTGTACCATTTGACTGGATCTGGCAGTCCTAACACCTGTATAATTCCAGGATCCATTTAATGTAAATCGGGTTAAAAAGTGGTATTCTAACTGTATTCTTGCGCTTTCTTTGGGTAAATGCCAAGCCTCTTGGGCTGGAGTGGTGTTATAATCAAAACGATGGTAATGGCCTGAGAGACTCAGCCCTTGTAATGGCGCTGCTTCTAATGCTATTCCCAAACGCTGGGTATCTATTGCGTCATAGACCACCTCAAAGCTGTTGCCGTAATTAAACTGTTTTTCATAGGCGTTTAAATAATTCTTGGGATTTTGCACAAACAATGCCTGGTTGTTTGTACTGCTTTCCATCCATGACAAGGTATAGGAAAAAGCAGCTCCACCCCCTTTTACCCCCAATTCAAATACATAACGCTGGTCAGAAGGAAGTACTTCTAGCGAAGGAGACACAAAGGGGTTCTCTTGAACAAAAGAAGCGTAATCATTTAAGTTAAAATCTCCACTTAGACGGGCAAAAGCACTCACGAAATCTGTTACAAGGGCGTATTGCCCATAAATATCTGGATAAATTTTTAGTCCATTGGAGTATATTATTTTTGACCCTAGCTTAAAAAAAGCATCGGCGCCAGCCAACTCAATCACAGGATTTAAAGCTACTTTATGAATCTGGTAGCCCAATCCGGTGCTTTGGTCAAAAGAAGACAGCGGTGGGTTGCTAAACTGCCCTGATCTAAAATCGTAACTGGCATTCCAAAACAGGGGTTTGTCTCCAAGCATAAAGCGTCCATTCCCATGAATATTAATTTTCTGGGCATTGGATTGGGTGGCATCTCTAAAATCGCCCCCCATGATGCTCAAGGACTCCAAAGCGCCTGTATCTTGCCTAAAAGATCCAAAAATTTCAGTGGAAAAATAGTTTTGCTGTAAATCATATACCGGAACCGCTATGGAAAGCTGCGCTATTCCACCTTGCATAATTGGCATTCCATACCAGGAATAGGCCATATGCTGGAGTGACGCTCCGGCCTGGTAGTGTTTTTTGCGCTTGGAAAAATAATAACTTCCTTGTAATTGGGTGTCAAAAAAATTGCTGTCCCAATCTACCTCAGGAAGGTCCTGCACCATACTGTTGTGCATGAGTTGTAACCCAATATGGGCATATCTAGATTGCTTTATCTGACTGTCTGCCCAAAGCGCTGCCGTACTCCTACTTCCCAAACCCAAGTGCACCAGAGTATTGAAAGACTTAGGGGCTTTCTCAGCTGGCAAGGCATCTGGCGCGGCCAATTGCGGGATAAAATTAGAGGCTACAGGAAATTCTTTGATACGATAGGTTAAGGTTCTTTTTTGATCCCACGAAACCTCTTTGAGAATGGGTGCTATAAGGGGCTTGGCTCCAATTAAAATAACTGGGGCATAATTCTTTACCACCGTAACAGACTCTGTACCTAAGTCTTGCTCCTGAGCCAAAATTGGACTTGTGGCCAATAAAAAGAGTAATGAAAAGTATAGGTTGTGTTTAAGCATCTGTGTCTTCATTTAATTTGGCGTCTTCTAACTGGGCTATTTTAGTTTCTGCTTCCCTCATTAATTCGGGGTATTGCGGGAAATTTTCTAGTACATTCTGCCACAAATACTGGGCTTGAAATAAATCTTCTAAGGCAAAAAAATTGTCCCCCATAAGAAGGAGTCCCTTAGCAGACCACTTTTTATAGGCACCGTAATCACTGGCCAGTTCAAGAATTAATTCATTGGAAGCCTCGTAGTTTGCCGACGCATTTTTATAGTAAGCCAACCAATACAAAGATTCTGCGACCAAGGCCCCAGAAGCTACTTCCTTGAGCGAGGTATAGCCAGCAATGGCTGCCGCAGCGTCTCCTTTACTGTGAGCGCCTCTAGCCAACATAATCTGAGCGTCTTGCTTTATCTCCTCTGGCACCTCAGCGAGAGCCATTACAGATTGGGCGTAGTTCAATGCTTCCTCTAAAGATTGGTTTTCATAACTCAAACGCATGAGATTAGACAAAGCATAGGCCTTATTAGCGGGGTCTTGTGACCTAGACAATAATTGCTTTAAAGCGGCTTCTGGATTTTCTCCTAAGCCTTTTTCTAGTTGTAGTTTTATATATGCCACCAAAGCTGCTTCTGCATGTATAGATGCTGCCTTAGCTACAAAATCATACAATGGGAATGCCTTGTTGTCTTGAGCAGTTTGGGTGTAAAGCAGGGCCAAACTATAACTAACACTTAATGCATTCGCTCCGTTGGGAAAATCTTTTAGATACTGTTCAAATCTGTTCATTTGCGCTTCAAGGTCCAAAGATGACAGGGTCCTATTCAGCTGATCATAGGTCTGTTTTTCTAAAGAAGCCTCTGACTCTTGGGGCAAATTCAATTGGGCCACCCATTTTCTGTAGTCACTTAAACGCCCTTGGTCAATATATATTCGCTTTGCCGCAGAAACGGCTTGAGTAAAAGAGGCGGACTTTGGAAAACGAGTCACTAAGTCTTGGAATGTTTTTAAAGAGGCGTCTGTTTCAGAGGTATTAAACAACAGCAATCCTTTTCTCAACATGGCCTGAGGCACTAAATCGCTTGTAGGAAATTCTGTTATTAGACGGTTGTAATAAGCGATTGCCTGAGGGCTATTTTCTTGTGCTGCTTCACTTAGCCCTAATTCTAAATAAACTTTTGACAGGTAATTGTGTCCTGGAAAACGGCTAGTAAAGGACTTTAATACCCCTATTTTTTTAGCAGTATTTCCATTTAATCCATATGCCATAGCCTTGTTAAATTCAGCATAAGCTGCTGCTTGGGGCTGTGATTTTGCCACGGACTCATAACTAGAAATGGCCATTGAAAATTGACCACTGCTGTATTGAGCGTCTGCTATTCTAAGAGCAGCTTGGTTCCGTTCTACCTCTAAATCGGTGATGGATTGGGTCTGACTTAAAAATTGTTTAAACGCACTAATGGCCTGGGTAAATTCTTTTGTTTTAAAAAAAGCATAGCCCTTTTGGTAGGGTAATAATAAGCGCAAGCGATCCGGTAGAAGAGATGCATTCTCAATACCTGCTAGAAAAGCAAATGCATTGGAATACGCATAGGTTCTCAGGGCCAGTTCAGTCTGCCAAAAAAGGGCTTCTGTTGCTGCTGCTGAATGGGTATCTAGGGCAATTAGCGTTTTAAAATACTCTTGAGCCAATGTAATTTGCTTTTGCTCCATGGCCATGAGTCCTGCTTGCAAGCCTATGGATTGTCTGGTTTTTACATCCTTAGGATTTCGCTGGGCCAATAGTGCCAAAGCAGCTTGAAAATCTCCCTCCAACAAACTGGCTTCCAGCAGGAGTTCTTCTAGGGAGGCAGCTCTGGAATCCTTGGGGTAAGCAGTGATAAATTGGTCAAAAACCTCTTGAAGAGACGCATAAGGATTGCCTATCTCATAACTGAGTTGGGCATAATTATAGCGGGATTCTTTTTGAATATCTGTGTTAAAATTAAAATCTGCTGCACGTTTAAATGCGTTGAGTGCCTGTGATTTTTGGTTTTCCTTTAAATAAGCTGCAGCCAACAAATAATAAGAATTCTGCACTACATCAGTTTCTTGGTTTAGAATCTTGTTAAACTGCGCTATGGCTTCTTTTGATTGGCCAGTGATATAATAGCAATAGCCCAATTGATAGTAATCTTCTGCGCGCCAAACCCTCCTGTTTCCCCTGTAATCTAATAGATACGGAATGGCTTTCTCATATTGTTGCAGGCTAAAATAGGCCTCTCCCACTACCTTACTCAACTGGGAAACTTCTGAACGATTTGCCTTGGGCAAATAGCCTAATGCAGACTCAATAGCAGCCTGATAGTTGCCTTCTCTAAAATAAATGTCTGCCAAAAAATAAGGCAGTCTGTCTGTTTTAAAACCTGAAAAATCACTTTGGAACAAATCCTTAGCAGTCTTATAATCTCCCGAGGCATAAGCAGTATAGGCTTTGTAATACAAGACCGCTTTAGCATATGTACTGTTAGCTGCTATTTGATTGAATAGGTCTGAAGCCGCTTTATAGTCTTTGCTTACAAATTTACAGTAGCCGTAATAAAAGTAATAATCCTGTTGTTCCTTTGGAGAAAGCCCGCCAATAACAACCTTCTGAAGCCAAGGCAATGCTTTAGAATATTGACCTATTCTAAAAAAAGTCCCTCCTGCTTTAAAATATATTTGATTGGCTCCTATGGCATTGGGATAGTTTTTAACAAAGTCCGAAGCAAGTGATATGGCATTGGGGTCTTCCATACCAATTGCAGCCAACACTTGTACTTGAGCCGCTTGTTGGGCGATTATTACATCTGAATGCTCTTTTAAACCTGCTCCTAAATCTGCTGCCACTGAATAGCGTTTAGCCTGAAGCCATTGCTGGGCAATATGCAACTGCTGTTGCGCATGGGAGTCTCCTATATGAATCTGGCCTAAAAGTGACATTGGGCCTAAAAACAACAGCAAAAAACAACGACTAAATACAGACAATCTCATAGACATAATACAATTAAACAGGAGGGCTATTTCCTAAACGCTTCAATTTTAAATAAAGTATAAAGGAATGGAAAATTAAAAAACCTAGAGCGGGTTACAAAAGAACTTAGTACATTTATATTCACAATTTAAACAGATGTCTTTGCCCATTTTAGAAATACAACACGCGACTATTTTTCAAGACCAAAACATGGTACTTCAGGACATATCCCTGAAGCTAGAAAAAGGGTCCTTTACCTACCTGATCGGAAAAACAGGCAGCGGAAAAAGCAGTCTCATGAAAACGCTGTACGGGGAAATTCCATTAAAGCAAGGATCAGGGCATATAGTAGGCGTTAATTTAGTGGGCCTCAAAGAGGCCGATATTCCTTTTCTGAGACGTAAAATAGGGATTGTATTCCAAGACTTTAAACTCCTACCAGACAGATCTGTTATAAACAACTTGCTTTTTGTACTCAAAGCCACCGGCTGGACAGACGCTTTAAAAATGGAAGAAAAAGCCAATGAAGTGCTGGACAAAGTAGGTATGAAAACCAAAGGCTTTAAATACCCACACGAACTTTCCGGAGGAGAACAACAGCGTATAGCTATAGCCAGAGCACTACTCAATGATCCTGAACTTATCTTGGCAGACGAACCCACCGGCAATCTGGATCCTCAAACCAGTGCAGAAGTCATGAAAGTCCTGACAGAGATTCACCAAAATGGCAAAACCATTATAATGGTAACCCACGACTACGCCCTCCTGCTAAAATTCCCTTTCAAAACCCTAAAATGCGAAGACAGTAAAATCTTTGAAGTGGTTCAAAAAGCCCTGTGATATTTTTTTTGTTTCTTTGTTTTGCTAAAATTATTACGCATACATGGAAGTACTAGGTATAGATATTGGAGGTTCAGGAATTAAAGGCGCTTTGGTCAATACAGAAACAGGGGCCATGCTTACAGAAAGGTTTAGAATCCCCACCCCTAGTTCCAGAAAACCAGAAGAAATGGCAGAGGTAGTGGCTCAAATTGTGAGGCATTACAATTACTCAGGTCCCATTGGCGTGGGTTTTCCCAGTATCGTAAAAAAAGGAATTTGTAAAAGCAAGGGCAACCTTCACAAATCATGGGTGGGTGTTCATGTCCCAGAGCTCTTTGAAAAACATACAGGATGTCCTGTTGTGGTTAATAACGACGCAGACGCTGCAGCCTCTGCAGAAATGGCTTTTGGGGCTGGTAAAGACAAGAAAGGACTGGTCATGATGGTGACCATTGGAACGGGCCTTGGTAGTGGCGCTTTTCTGGACGGAAAGCTTATTCCTAATTTTGAATTGGGACAGATTCCCTATAAGGGCTATGATAAGATTGAGTTGTGGGCATCGGCGGCAGCCAAAGAAAAAGAAATGCTCTCTTATAAAAAATGGGCCAAGCGTTTTAATACTTTTTTAAAATACGTGGAACTCATTACGGCACCAGACCTCATCATTGTGGGTGGTGGAACCTCTAAAGACTGGGAGCGATTTTCTGAACACATCTCTATTGAAACCCCCATTTTACCAGCAGAATTTTTAAATCAGGCAGGAATTATTGGTGCTGCTATGGGCGCGGTACAGCAATAGCTATTCACCAGAATATAAACATAAAAAGGCCCGCTTAAAGCGGGCCTTTTCTATATAAATCCATTGCTATTAAGCAATTTTGTTGCGCTTTCTTTCTACCTCTGTCAGGTGAATTTTTCTGAGTCTCAAGAACTTAGGCGTTACCTCTACATACTCATCTTTTTGAATGTATTCTAAAGCCTCCTCTAAAGAGAATTTAATAGCTGGTACAATCTTAGCCTTGTCGTCTGCTCCTGAAGAACGCACGTTAGAGAGTTTCTTCGTTTTGGTTACGTTAACAGACATGTCGTCTCCACGAGAGTTTTCTCCAATCACTTGACCTTCGTAAATATCTTCTCCCGGATCTACGAAAAACTTACCTCTATCCTGAAGTTTGTCTATAGAATAAGGAATGGCTTTTCCTAATTCCATAGAAACTAATGATCCATTTTGTCTCATTGGAATGTCGCCTTTCATAGGCTGATACTCTAAGAACCTGTGCGCCATAATAGCCTCACCTGCCGTAGCGGTTAAGAGTTGGTTTCTAAGTCCAATAATCCCTCTGGAAGGAATTAAAAACTCACATACCATTCTTTCTCCTTTGGCTTCCATAGAAGTCATCTCGCCTTTTCTCATAGAAACCATTTCTACAGCCCTTCCAGAAACGGATTCTGGTAAGTCTATGGTCAATGATTCTATAGGCTCACATTTAACACCGTCAATTTCTTTAATAATTACTTGTGGCTGACCAATCTGAAGCTCGTATCCTTCTCTTCTCATGGTTTCAATAAGCACTGAAAGGTGCAATACCCCACGACCAAAAACCAAGAACTTGTCTGCTGAATCTGTTTCGTTTACCCTTAGAGCTAAGTTCTTTTCTAACTCTTTAGTCAAACGCTCTTTAATATGTCTAGAAGTCACGAATTTCCCGTCTTTACCAAAGAATGGACTATCGTTAATAGTGAACAACATACTCATAGTTGGTTCATCTATGGCAATAGACTCTAATTTTTCAGGGTTTTCAAAATCTGCTACAGTATCTCCAATCTCAAATCCTTCAATCCCTACTAAGGCACAAATATCTCCTGCCATTACCTCAGGCACTTTTAAACGGCCTAAACCTTCAAAGGTGTATAACTCTTTAATTCTTGATTTCACAATACTTCCATCTCTCTTCACTAAAGATATGGGCTGTCCTTCTTTTAAAGTACCTCTTTGTAAACGACCAATCGCGATTCTTCCTGTAAATGAGGAGAAATCTAAGGAGGTAATTAACATTTGTGTATTTCCCTCCTTCACTTCAAAGGTTGGAATATGATCAATGACCATATCTAAAAGGGGCTCTATATTTTCTGTAATATTCTTAGGATCATCACTCATCCAGTTGTTCTTAGCAGAACCGTAAACGGTTGGAAAGTCTAACTGCCACTCCTCTGCTCCTAATTCAAACATGAGGTCAAACACTTTTTCATGTACTTCTTCTGGCGTACAATTTTCCTTATCTACTTTGTTAATCACCACACAAGGCTTTAAACCTAAGTTAATGGCTTTTTGTAATACGAACCTCGTTTGCGGCATTGGCCCTTCAAAAGCATCTACCAATAACAACACCCCATCTGCCATGTTTAATACACGCTCTACCTCTCCACCAAAATCTGCGTGACCAGGAGTATCAATAATGTTAATCTTAGTACCTTTGTATTGAACAGAAACGTTTTTAGATACAATGGTTATACCACGCTCTCGCTCTAAGTCGTTGTTGTCTAGAATGAGGTCTCCTGTTTGTTGGTTTTCACGAAATAACTGACAATGGTACATGATTTTGTCTACCAGGGTGGTCTTTCCGTGGTCTACGTGGGCAATAATGGCAATGTTCTTTGTATTAGACATAAAGTGCTTATTTATAGATTACTTAGCTCCGCTAAGCGCGCGCAAAGATACTCCTATTTTTTATCAGGCAGTTAAATAATTTGCTTTTTTATTATTTTAGCCTTGTTCTTTGCTTGAATAGTTTGTCTGAGTGAAGGAATCTCTTGGGTATAAATAGATAAAAAAGGAATATCTTTGCCCTTTAAAACAACCTTTATGCAATTAGATTTAATCCCTCAGATCAAGCACACTAAAAGCAATAACTTTTTTCTTTTATCCGGCCCTTGTGCCATTGAAGGAGAAGACATGGCGCTTAGAATTGCGGAGAAAATCGTCAGCATTACAGACGCTTTAGAGATTCCTTACATATTTAAAGGAAGTTTTAAAAAGGCCAATCGCTCTAGGGTAGATTCTTTTACTGGGATTGGAGATGAAAAGGCTTTAAAAATTTTACAAAAGGTCTCTCAGACCTTTGGCGTGCCAACGGTCACTGACATTCATGAAGTATCAGATGCCGCTTTAGCTGCGCAATACGTAGACGTATTACAGATACCAGCCTTTCTAGTGAGACAAACGGACTTGGTGGTCGCTGCTGCTAAAACCGGAAAAGTAGTGAACCTCAAAAAAGGGCAATTCATGAGCCCAGAGAGTATGCAACACGCGGTACAAAAAGTATTGGACAGCGGGAATAATCAAGTAGCTATTACAGATAGAGGCACTATGTTTGGCTACCAAGATATGGTGGTAGATTTTAGGGGAATACCTACCATGAAAGCTTATGCACCTGTTGTATTAGATGTAACCCACTCCTTACAACAACCCAATCAGACTTCTGGAGTGACTGGTGGCAGACCAGACATGATTGAAACCATAGCCAGAGCAGGTATTGCCACAGGAGCAGACGGTATTTTCATTGAAACCCATTTTGACCCTTCCAATGCTAAAAGTGACGGCGCCAACATGCTCCACCTAGATCATTTAGAGAAACTACTCACGAATTTAGTCGCCATTAGAAAGACGGTTCAAGGCCTTCAGTAAGCTTTATTTTCCATTCACATAAGACGCAAGGTAGCTGTAGCGATCTGTGAGTTTGCCGTCTTTAGTCATTTGAGCCCTTGCTAAAACCCCATCTGCATCTCCATTAAAAAATGCAGGGATAACATGGGCTAAAAAAGCAGCGCCAAAACCCTCTGAAGCATCTCTAGGTAATTCACAAGGCAAATTGTCTACTGCCATAACAGCAATGGCATTGGGATCCATAAAATCTACCTCTTTAGCGGTCTCTCTATCTATACCATAAATGGGATCTGCAATGGTACTCGCCCTAAGCGTGGTAGGAATAGGATGACCAATATCACAACTAATATCTGCAATAACAGAGACTTTAAATAGGGGATTTTTAATGTCTTTTAGCTTAAAAAATGCTGGAGCCCCCTGACCGTAAAAATGCCCTGCAATAAAAACATCTGAGGCTTCCGTATATTGTAAAAAATCTGATTTATACGCTTCGGGATTGTCAAAAAAATCCTTTTTATCCCCAACAAGTCCGTCACTTCGCTTATTGTATTCAAGTACATCTATCTGTGTGTACACTGGACCTGTAAAATGCCTTCCCATAAAATGCTCTGGACATACTTTTAATACCCCAGCAGCGTCTAGCAATTCTGCAGCACCATTGCCAACCCGTCCCATTCCTGTGAGCACCACTTTAATTGGAGGGAGGTTTACTGACTTAATAGCTGCTGTAAGCGCTACTAAATCTCTGAGGTCACTGGCTTTAGGCAAATCAAACAATTCATGCTTTAAGCCATAGGTTCTTAGGCCATTATAAGCACCCACCAATCCGGCATATCTACCAAAAGCAACGAGTCTTTGGCCACTGGCCGACGTAATGACCTCATGGTCATACAAGCTAATATTTTTCTCCAACACCGCCCTCAATAAATCTCTATTGTACGGTTGTTTTTTAATCGTATGAGAGAAGAAAAAATATTTTTTATTAGGAATTAGTGCCTCAATGGGCACTTCTTTAACCCCTAAAAGCACCTCGCAGTCTTCCATGGAAGCAGAAACTTCCAAGCCTTTTTCCTTGTATTCATTGTCTTTAAAAACTCTTATATTCGAGGGTTCTACAATGATTTTAGCACTAGGATACTCATCCTTAATTACTTGACAAAATTCCGGGGTTAGCACCACTCTTTTATCTGGTGGGTTTTTTCGCTCTGTGATAATACCAAAAGAAGTCATGGGCTATATTTTTATGCTTCTAATTTAAGAGGATTTCGCTGGCTTGACAAACTTTTTACTAACTTTGCCGGTTCCTACGGGGCCGACCGGTTTTGACAGCGAGGCCAATTGGGATGTAAGCATGCCGAGCGCTGAATTACAGCTCGTAAATCTCATTTTTCACACTTTTAATAGGCGAGAATAACTAC
>JAQWTF010000126.1:0-6439 GCA_029242825.1 Flavobacteriaceae bacterium
AATTTCCAAACGAGATGCTATTGGCAACGGGTACCAGGAAGCCCTTCAATATCCGAGTCTCAATATAAGAGGTATAAAAGCGGCATGGGTGGGGTCACAAGTGAGAACCATCATCCCCTCCGAGCTGATTGTAGAAATAGACATGAGACTTGTTCCAGAGTCAGATGGAAAAACCCTAATGGAATCACTAAAGAAGCGCATTCAAGAAGAAGGCTATTACTTAATAGATAGCTTACCCACTGACCAGCAAAGAGCCCTGTACCCTAAATTGGCTAATTTCACATACAAACTCGGTTCAAAGCCATTTAGGACACCTATGGATGGGCCTATAGCAACATTGCTGTCTAGCGCCATGAAAAAAGTTTTTGGTGATGAATTTATTCTTATGCGCACCACAGGAGGGTCACAACCCATTGCGCCATTTATTAGTACCCTTGATATTCCTGCAGTGTCAATTAGAATTCCCAATCCAGATAACAACATTCACAGTCCCAATGAAAATATTAGAATTGGAAATTATTTAGAAGGCATTATGACCTGTCTGTCTATTCTAAATACGAGTATAGAAGGGTCCTAATATATTACCTACCTTTGCAAGGACTTTGAAGCCTTATTTCAGAGATCCATTTAATATCAATTTTATGACCAATAACGATATTTTAAAAAAATTACGGGTAGCACTCATGCTCAGAGATACTGATATTGAAGCCATCATGAGTTTGGTAGACTTCAAAATCAGCACCAGTGAATTAGGAGCTTTTTTTAGAAGTGAAGACCACCCTAAATACATGGAGTGCGGCGATCAGATCTTAAGAAATTTTTTAAATGGTTTAATCATTTATACAAGAGGAACCAAGGAAGTTCCTAAAAAACCAGCTGACGCTTTATTGCATAAGCCTGTTATGGCCAAAGCCAAAATGGGTAATGCTGCTACGCAACAAAAATCAGATACTGGACCAAAAAAGCCATTCAAAAAAGGACCTAAAGGACCTCCAGACTTAAGCTTTGTAGCCTATAAAAACAAAAAAAAATCCTAAGTGCTTACTCAGGATTTTTTTTTATATGAAAGAAACCGGCTTTTTAAGCCAAGACTTCTTTTACTTTATCTGCAGCCTCTTGGAATTGAACAGCAGATTTAACCGCTAATCCAGAGTTGTCTAAAATTTCTTTAGCCAATTCAGCATTAGTTCCTTGCAAGCGAACGATGATAGGCACTTTTATAGCGTCTCCCATGTTCTTATACGCGTCAACAACACCTTGTGCTACTCTATCACAACGAACAATACCACCAAAGATATTAATCAAGATAGCCTTCACGTTTGGATCTTTTAAGATAATTCTAAAAGCCTCTTCCACACGCTTAGCATCTGCAGTACCACCAACATCTAAAAAGTTAGCTGGTTCTCCTCCGGCCATTTTTATTAGGTCCATAGTAGCCATCGCAAGTCCAGCTCCATTTACCATACACCCTACATTTCCATCTAAATCTACATAGTTTAGACCTACCGCATTGGCTTCTACTTCTATAGCGTTTTCTTCTCTAAGGTCTCTCATGTCTGCATATGCCTTTCTTCTGTACAATGCATTGTCATCTATAGAAACTTTAGCGTCAACCGCTAGTATCTTGTCATCGGATGTTTTTAAAACTGGGTTTATTTCAAACAAACTTGCATCTGACTCCTCGTAAGCTTTGTATAAAGACATGACAAACTTTGTCATTTCTTTAAATGCAGTTCCTGAAAGGCCTAGATTAAAAGCGATTTTTCTGGCTTGGAATGGCATAATACCCACTGCTGGGTTTATGGTTTCTGTGAAGATTAAATGAGGAGTGCTTTCTGCAACTTCTTCTATGTCCATCCCACCTTCTGTAGAATACATGATCATATTTCTCCCTGAAGCCCTGTCCAATAAAACAGACATATAAAATTCAGAGGTCTCACTCTCTCCTGGATAGTAAACGTCCTCAGCAACCAATA
The DNA here is from genome assembly GCA_029242825.1 of Flavobacteriaceae bacterium. Lineage (GTDB taxonomy): Bacteria > Bacteroidota > Bacteroidia > Flavobacteriales > Flavobacteriaceae > MAG-120531. The sequence goes on from JAQWTF010000126.1 coordinate 1,977, forward strand.
CCTGGTGTACTCTTTTTCCAGCGGCAGAAGTCTGTGGTGTTACTAGATCCATTCCAATAATGTCGTTAGAAATAGAAGCAACCTCGTCTAGGTTTTTGGCCAATTTAACACCGCCACCTTTTCCACGTCCACCTGCGTGCACTTGCGCTTTAACTACATACCAGCTAGTGCCGGTTTCTTCTGTAAGTTGCTTAGCAGCTGCTACTGCTTCTTCTGGGTTTTGGGCCACAATCCCACGTTGGATGCGAACGCCAAAACTGGCTAAAATCTCTTTTCCTTGATATTCGTGAAGGTTCATAGTGTTCTATTAAAATTCGAGTACAAAAATAGCAAACAACCACCAAAGCGCCTAATTATTGATACATGAGAATGCAATAAATTAGATAATCTTTATTGACATATTGTTATAAATACAACAATATGTTTTAAAATGCTATTTTTGAGCCTTAAATATTGTGCATATTAGGGCTAATAACTACATTTGGGTAAAATATCCCGTATGACTCAAGAAGATTTATTAGGTGTTGCAAAAGAATTTGGCGCTCCTGTATATGTTTATGACGCAGAAAAAATTAAAAGTCAGTATAATAGACTAACTACTGCGTTTAATGGTGTTTCAAAATTGAAATTAAATTATGCCGCCAAAGCCTTATCTAATATTAGCATCCTAAGACTTATGAACAGTCTGGGAAGTGGTTTAGATACTGTTTCTATTCAAGAAGTTCAATTGGGATTACAAGCAGGTTTTAAACCTTCTGACATTATTTTTACCCCTAATGGTGTTTCTCTAGAAGAATTAGAAACTGCTGCGGCTCTGGGCGTTAGAATTAATATAGACAATCTTTCACTTTTGGAGCAGTTTGGAAACAAACATCCAGAAATTCCTGTGTGTATTCGCATTAACCCACATGTAATGGCTGGGGGCAATGCCAATATATCGGTAGGACATATCGATTCAAAATTTGGAATTAGTATTCACCAAATACCGCATATCCTTAGAATAACAACACTTACGAAAATGAATATCAATGGTATTCACATGCATACGGGAAGTGATATTTTAGATATTGAGGTATTTTTATACGCTTCGGAAATTTTATTCGAAACAGCGAAAAATTTTAAGGATCTAGACTTTATTGATTTTGGTAGCGGCTTTAAAGTACCTTATAAAGAAGGTGATATTGAAACAAATATTGAGGAATTAGGAGACAAGCTTTCTAAAAGATTTAATGATTTTTGTAAGCAATACGGCAAGCCACTCACCCTGGCTTTTGAACCAGGCAAATTTCTTGTCAGTGAAGCAGGTTCTTTCTTGGCAAAGGTAAATGTAGTGAAGCAAACTACTTCTACAGTATTTGCAAGTATTGACAGTGGTTTTAACCACCTCATTAGACCAATGCTCTATGGATCTACCCATGGCATAAGCAATATATCTAATCCAAGCGGTAGAGAGCGTTTCTATTCTGTAGTAGGGTATATCTGTGAAACAGATACTTTCGCTACAAATCGTAAAATAGCAGAAATTACAGAAGGAGATATTCTTTGTTTTAAAAATGCAGGCGCCTATTGTTTTACCATGGCTAGCAACTATAACTCTAGATTTAGACCTGCAGAAGTGTTGTGGTACAACGGTGAAGCCATTTTAATTAGAGCGGCTGAAACCATGGAAGATATTTTAAGAAACCAAGTAGACGTAAAAGACTTATTTACACCAGAGGCCAATCCAGTATTGCAATCTAATTAATAGCGTTTTTTTTGCTTTTTTCGTTTCAATTGGAGTCTTTGGTTGTTTTTCAGTGAAACATATCTGAATAATAGCTATTTTTAATCATGCGTAATTTTTCAAGTAACTTTTTAAACAAAACAATATACCTCCTGCTTCTCATAGGAAGTTTGCAGACTGTATTTAGTCAAGAAAACAATTCAATTCATTGGTTGAGCTTCGAACAGGCCGTTGAACTTCAAGCGCAAGAAAGCAATTCAAAAAAAATTTTCATTGATGTTTATACTGATTGGTGTGGGTGGTGTAAAAAAATGGATAAAAATACCTTTCAGAATCCAGAAGTAGCTGCCTATATGAAAGAGCACTTTTATATGGTGAAACTAGATGGAGAAGGCAAAGAACCTATTGTATTTAAAGCACAGACTTTTTCTTTTGTGCCCTCAGGAAGAAATGGCTACCATGAACTGGCTGCTAACCTACTTCAAGGGCAATTGAGTTACCCCACCGTAGTATATTTGGATGAAAACATGAATATGCTCAGCCCCGTGCCGGGTTATCTCACCCCTGAGCCCTTCTTAAAAATAGCCACTTATTTCGGTGATGACATTTATAAAACCACCACTTGGGAAGACTATTCCAAATAAAAAAAGCGCCTGAAAGGCGCTTTTTTTATTCAATATCTCAAAACCTACCTACTATAATTAGGTGATTCTTTGGTAATGGTCACATCGTGAGGGTGGCTTTCGTTAATCCCACTAGCGGTAATTTTTACAAATTTAGCATGTGTTTTAAGGCTTTCAATATCCTTGGCACCACAATACCCCATTCCTGCTCTTAGGCCACCAATAAATTGGTGGATGCTCTCAAATAGCTCCCCCTTATAAGGTACCCTTCCTACAATACCCTCGGGAACGAGTTTTTTAATGTCGTCTTCTACATCTTGGAAATACCTGTCCTTACTTCCTTGTTTCATGGCTTCTACAGAACCCATTCCACGATACGACTTGAATTTTCTACCCTCATAGATAATTGTTTCTCCGGGAGATTCTTTGGTACCAGCCAAAAGAGAGCCCAACATCACGGTGTCTGCGCCAGCAGCTATTGCCTTTGGAATATCTCCTGTATATCTAATTCCACCATCTGCAATTACGGGTACGCCACTGCCTTTTATGGCTGCAGCTACTTCCAAAACTGCTGAGAATTGTGGAAAACCAACACCTGCTACTACCCTTGTAGTACAAATTGATCCTGGACCTATTCCTACTTTAACAGCGTCTGCGCCAGCGGCAACTAAAAATTTAGCCGCTTCTCCAGTAGCTATATTACCTACAATAACCTCTAAGTCTGGGAAAGACGCTTTTACCGCCTTAAGTACATTGACCACGCCTTGAGTGTGACCATGAGCCGTATCTATGACAACTGCGTCTACTCCTGCATTGACCAGTGCTGCTGCACGATCTACTGCGTCTGCAGTAACCCCAAGTGCTGCTGCGACTCTAAGCCTACCATAGGAGTCTTTATTGGCTATAGGCTTTTGTGTAAGCTTTGTGATGTCTCGGAATGTGATTAGCCCGACTAGTTTATTATCCTTATTAACTACCGGTAATTTTTCAATTTTATTTTGCTGTAAAATATCTTCTGCTTGAGCCAATGAAGTACCTTCTGCTACAGTCACTAAATCACCAGAGGTCATGACCTCTGAAATAGGCCTTGCATTGTTTTTTTCAAAACGCAAGTCCCTATTGGTCACAATACCTAAGAGCTTATGATCCTGGTCTACAATTGGAATCCCACCAATACTAAACTCTCTCATATTGTCTTTAGCATCTTTTACCGTAGCCGTTAATGGTAAAGTCACAGGATCTATAATCATTCCACTTTCTGCACGCTTTACTTTTCTAACCTTTAAAGCCTGTTCGTCAATAGACATATTTTTATGAAGCACCCCTATCCCTCCTTCTCGAGCCATGGCAATAGCCATACGAGATTCGGTTACAGTGTCCATAGCAGCAGATACAATAGGAACATTGATTGTAATGTTTCTAGTGAACTTGGCTTGAATGTTTACTTCTCTTGGAAGTACTTCTGAAAAGGCTGGAATTAAGAGTACGTCGTCATAAGTGAGACCTTCTCCTACAATTTTGTCAAGATGTGCTTGCATGGCAATTAAAGTTTAATTGCGTGCAAATATACCGTATTTATTCGAAAATAGCAGCGGTTTATTGAGATTTAAATAGCTAATAATAAATCAGTTATAAAAAATGGAATATATAACGGCATGAAAAATGAACAAAATCAAAAAAAACAACTAAAAATTATTTTTATTTATTCTAAATAAGCTTTGTGAATTTAAATTTCAGTAATATATTTGCGTTGTTATTTTTAATAAGTCTAAATAAAAACATATGCGTAAATTACTTCCACTGCTAATCACTTTACTCGTTTTTAACCACTCCATAGGGCAGGAAAAAGAAGCCACAAAAAAAGACAGTACACAACTGCTTTCTGAAGTAGTGGTGTCTGCACACCAATTATTTGGCAGTAAATTCAGGGCAAAAAACAGAACTGGTGCTGCGTACTATATGGATCAACTTGAATTACAAAAGTTTAATGTTACCGATATTAATAGGGCACTTAGATCTGTCCCTGGTGTTTCTATCTATGAAGAAGACGGTATGGGACTTAGACCCAATATTAGTTTGAGAGGGACCTCCCCAGAACGTTCTGCTAAAATTACCCT
>JAQWTF010000033.1:0-1535 GCA_029242825.1 Flavobacteriaceae bacterium
TAATTGAATGGGCATTTGGTCTACCAATTCCTGAAGTGCATGGTAGGTTTCTGGAAGTGTATGTAAAGGTTCTTCTATGGGTAAAAAACCGTGGGTGGGATCTATTGAAAAGAATCCGTCTGAATATATTTTCATAAATAGGTTTTAGTAATTGTTGTAAATATAACAATAATCACTAATAATGTACCAAACATAAAAATTACTTTTTGTCAAAACTTTTGAGCAGGGCCGGCAGGTAAAAGAGGTCAGTAATGAGTGCAGTGCTGACGGTCACAGCGCACAAAATACCAAAGGAGCGCACGGATGGGACTGCACTGGTGGCGATGATTAAAAATCCCGCCACCAAGGCTACCGTGGTAGCCAACAGCGCCGTGGCGCTGTAGTGCAGCGCCTGGTCTATGCGCTTAGTGGGACTTTCAAATGCCGTTTGATACTTCCGGTATTTATAGATGAGGTGAATGGTGTCGTCCATGGCAATCCCAAGCATAATGGGGGTAATCATAGCCGTAGTGACATCTAAGGGAATCTTAAAAAGCCACATGAGAATGGCCAAGACCGCCAAGGGTAAAATGTTTGGAATGAGCACTAAAAGCGTGGTTCTAATCTGTCTAATAAACAGCCAAAGACAAATAAAGGCAGCTATAAAGGCAGCAAAAAAAGATTTGAATTGGGTGGCTAGTATAAAGTTATTTAAGGAGGCAAACACCACCGCAAATCCGTTGATTTTTAGCTGGTATTCTGAAGGATCAAAGTGGGATTCAAAGGTCTTTTTTAAGTTGCTTATGAGCTGCTCCAATTGGGCCGTTTTCATCTGTGGCATACTCAAAGTGATCCCCACCGCGCGAAGGTCTTCTGAGAAGAGTGTAAAAAATGCATTGTCGGTATTTTCTAAATCACCCAGCATTTCTTTTGCTTCTTTTTCAGATACGGTGCCTCCTTTTATCGCAGGCTGTCTCTTTTCTAAAAATTGCACCATATTCACTACAGATACCGGGGCAATGACCAGAGGGTTTGCGCCTATTTCTTCCTGAAAGGCGCCCAATAATTCCAGGCTTTTAGGGTCTATTACAGAGGCGCCATTGGCTCTTGATATTTGCAACTGTAAACGGGAACTCCCCTCTAATTGGGCCTCTATTTTTCTGAGGTCTTCTTTGGCGGGACCCTCTGCTAAGAGGTTTAAAGAATCGGTATTGAGTTCCACCTTTGTAATGGCAAAGATGCCCAGAAATAAGACGGCTGTAAAACCAATGATTATTTTGTAGCTATGACGAGAAGTGCTGTGGTTTATCCAAGAGACCAAGGCGGTTTCTGTGCTGTCAAGATCTGCTCCCATTGGCGGGGTCTCTGGAGCCGCTGCTTTCATAAAGCTTACCCCAATAATCGTAATGAGATATACCAACACATAACTCAATACCAGTCCTATACAGGTAAAGAGTCCCATATTTTTAAAAGCAGGTAGTGGAGAGAGATACAGGGCAAAATAGCCTACAAAAGTGGTTAGTGTGGTGTAAAAACAAGGCGTAAAACTCTTTTTA
>JAQWTF010000136.1:0-9444 GCA_029242825.1 Flavobacteriaceae bacterium
GCTAAAAGCAAAAGACTCCTTTGGCAAGGAAGTGGCGTAGGCTTTTTAGAACCTCAAGACGACCCTTTAAAAAAACAAGCCAACATTCAAAAATTCGTCAATGAAATTATGACTGCTTACCCGCCATCACTGGAAAAAAAATAAGGGCTTAGTGGAAGACGGTCTTGTCGTAAGATCCATTAAACAACTCCCTGTAAGCTCAGACAATCCAATTATTAAAAAAGCCCTCTTTTTAGAGGGCTTTTTTAATAAAGACTGCTTAATTAATATATACAGTTAATACAATATAATCGGTACACCATCATGGCAAATCAATTCTGCTGGTGCCGTGACAATGGCACAATCACTCATCACACCCCACTTTACATTGAAAGCAGCGTCTTTTTCAGTATAATCTGTCACTTTATTGAGAAAAGAAGCTGTGTTTATACTACTAGAATAGGCCAAATATCCTTGAGGACCGCCACAGGGTTTACTTCCATAGGGAGCAAATTGCCATTGGTTAGTATCTGAACAGCTTATTTGACTTGTCATTCCAACAATTTCATTTAGTAAGTCGCTTAAGACAAGGGCTTCTGCCTCTTGCTGCTCAATGGAGTTATTTCCCGCTCCAGGGGTTTCAATACTCGGTAGATTTTGATCAATAAAACCATTTGGAAAGCCAATTAACGTACTTGTTTGGTCTTCACTTGTACTATCTGGAACAACAATTCCAGGATTAGAAGTATTTCCCTCTTGGCCGTCAAAACCAATCTCATTCCCAGGGGCATTATAGTCATTTTCAGCCTCTGAAAAAGTAGTTAATTGAGACCATTCCTCTGAAAAATTATCTGAATTATCTTGTGAGCAAGATACCGTTAATCCGATAAATAATACCGTACATAGTGTTTTTAGACTTTTCATAATACTTGTATTTAATGGTTACAAATACAATGTAAGTCACTGAAAATCAATAATAAAATAAAAGCCCATTTTTTCGAGCATCGGTATATTTTTAAAGATTAAGTGCTTTTTAACCTGTAAAAACTCACTTAAATTCTTAAAACATATGAGGGTATTGCTGCTTAATTTTTGCCATACGCATTCCCAATGTGTGCAGAAATTTCTTATGTGCCTCAGAGGTTGGATTTAAGGGTCTGTGATCCAACCCATTTTGAATAGAGACCACCTCTTTAAGAAGCTTTTTTGTGGGGGGCGTAAAAGTAGCTGCAACCAAAGATTCCCATATATAGGCTATGGCCAACTCATTGGGATGAATTAAGTCCATTTTATAGAAACGATAGTCTCGCAATTCATCCATTACTATTTCATAGGATGGAAAATATGCGACTGTTTTTGAATCCTTTGTATTTTCATTATGCGCATGAATGCCAGCCAATAAATGTGCTTTACCAATAGTGTTTTCTATAAATCCATCTTTTAAATGTCTTACAGGAGAAACGGTATAGATCAGTTTTAGATCAGGATTAATTTGTGCTAAGGCATCTTGAATTTTTGCTAGAGCATTTTCAATCGCAGCAATAGAAGCCAATTCTTTTTGGAATAAATCACCGGGTTGCTTGTGACAATTAGTGACCGTAGTATGATTCAACATATAGCCCCAAGCAGTGCCCAATGTAACAAAGACATGAGAGGCTTTCTTTAGAAAATTATGGCCTAGATCAATCACTTCATTGGCATTTCTAAGGGCGTCTGATAGAACTGCTCGGCTCATTGAGGAGTGAAGCTCATAAGAATGCCATTGCTCTTGATGAAAAAAAAACGCCTCTTCCGTAAAATAATGCTTAAACACCATTCTCTGCACCAAGGAGGCGAGCGGAATGGGATGAAATACAATGCCAAAGGGATTGCTCAAAGTCTTGAATTGGTGCTTTACAAACAAATCGCCTATATGATCACTGAAACAAGAGCCCAAGAGCAATACTTGAGCGTCGTAATCTATTTGAAAGTTCAAATTAGATAAAGGCACCTTAGTTTGTAGCTCCATTTAGGTGGGATCTATTCGGTTATAAAATCTTTTGCATGAGCAATGGCCTCTGCAATACCTCCGGGGTTTTTACCGCCTGCTGTGGCAAAGAATGCTTGGCCTCCACCACCACCTTGTATATACTTCCCCAGTGACTTCACTACTTGTCCAGCATTTAGTGACTTTTCAGCCACAAGCTCTTTAGAAATATAGCAAGCCAATAATGCTTTCTCCTCATATTGAGCCCCCAAAAGCAAAAAAGTGTTTGGACTCTGGGCAGCCAATTCAAAACATAAATCTTTCATTGCTGCGGCGTCCAAAGAGACCTCTGCTGCTAAGAAACGTACCCCATTAATTTCTTCAAAAGATGCTGCCAAAGATTTTCCTACATCTCCAGCTTTTTCTTTTTGAAGCACGGCTAAGGAAGCTTTTAACTGTCCAAATTCCTCCTGAAGCTTTTGAATAGCGGTTACCGGATCAGAATTAATTTGCAATTGGCCTAAGACCTGTTGTAAAGTCTGATCTGTTTTTAAATAATAATCTTTAACGGCATCTGAAGTAATGGCTTCGATCCTTCTAATTCCAGAAGCCACAGCAGATTCCCCGGTAATTTTAAACTGCCAAATGTCCCCTGTATTCTTTACATGAGTCCCTCCACACAATTCAATGGAATGTCCAAAACGGATACTTCTCACAGTATCCCCGTACTTTTCCCCAAATAAGGCCATAGCGCCGTCTGCTTGTGCCTGAGCTAAAGGTCGGTTTCTGTGCTCTTCTAAAGGGATGTGCCCGTCTATTCTAGCGTTTACATATTCTTCTATCTCTTTAAGTTGCTCTGTGGTTACTTTTGAAAAGTGAGAAAAATCAAAACGCAAGTACTTAGAGTGTACCGCAGATCCTTTTTGCTCCACATGAGTGCCTAGTATGGATCTTAACGCCTGATGCAATAAATGCGTGGCCGTATGGTTTTTAGACGTTCTGTCTCGTTGTTTCTTGTCTACGGATGCTTTAAAAGAAGCCCTTGGATCTTTTGGAAGGGTATTTGAAAAATGAATAATTTCATTGTTCTCCTTTTTAGTGTCTACAATATAAGTCACATCTCCATTTGGAGCCTCTAAATAGCCTTTGTCTCCAACTTGCCCACCCCCTTCTGGATAGAAAGGCGTTAAGTTAAATACCAATTGGTACATTTCTCCTTCTTTTTTTGAAGTGACTTTTCTATACTTAGCCATTTTAACTTGCGTCTCTAAAAGGTCATAACCTATAAACTCTTGGGTGTCGTCTTGCATTAAGATTTCCCAATCTTCTTTTGAAACTTCAGATGCCGCTCTTGAGCGCTGCTTTTGAGCCTGCATAGATTTTTCAAATCCTGATTGATCCAACGCATAGCCTCTTTCAGAAAGTATTAGAGCGGTTAAATCAATAGGGAAGCCATAAGTGTCGTATAATTCAAACGCTTTCTCCCCTGCTAAAACCTTATCTTTTGCGCTAAGAATAAGGGTGTCTAGAAGCTGCAATCCTTGCTCTAATGTTCTTAAGAATGATTGTTCTTCTTCTTTTATGACATTTTCTATTAATTGCTTTTGGGCTTTTAATTCAGGAAATGCATCTCCCATGGTTTTGGAGAGTACTTGGACCAATTTAAACATAAAGGGCTCTTTAGTGTTTAAAAAAGTAAACCCATAACGAATGGCCCTTCTAAGTATTCTTCTAATGACATAGCCTGCTCCTGTATTACTTGGTAATTGACCATCTGCTATAGAAAAAGCTACTGCTCTAATGTGATCTGCTATAACCCTAATGGCAATATCTGTTGGGGTATCTTTGCTATAAGCCCTACCACTAATGACCTCTATTTCTTTGATAATAGGGGTAAAGACATCTGTGTCGTAATTGGACTGAACCCCTTGTAAAACCATACAAAGTCTTTCAAATCCCATTCCTGTGTCTACATGCTTTGCTGGAAGTGGCTCTAAAACACCATTGGCTTTTCTATTGAATTGCATAAAAACCAAATTCCAAATCTCCACTACTTGAGGGTGGTCCATATTGACCAAACTGGCACCTGAAACTGCTGCTTTCTCTTCTGGAGTACGAATATCTACATGGATTTCTGAACAGGGACCACAGGGACCTTGGTCGCCCATTTCCCAAAAATTATCTTTCTTATTACCAAATAAAATTTGTGATTCAGGTACAATCTCTTTCCATAAAGACAATGCCTCTGCATCCATCTCTAATTGATCTGCATCTTTGCTACCTTCAAAAACTGTCACATACAGACTACTAGGATCTATTTTAAATACGTCTACCAATAAAGACCAGGCCCATTGTATGGCCTCTTTTTTAAAATAACCATCTACATTGTCTTTTGACACACCAAAACTCCAATTACCAAGCATCTCAAACATGGTATGGTGGTAGGTATCCTTGCCCACTTCTTCCAAGTCATTGTGCTTACCACTGACCCGCAAACATTTTTGAGTATCTGCAACCCTTTGATTTTTAGGAATAGTATTTCCCAAAAAGTATGGCTTAAAAGGATTCATCCCTGCATTGGTGAACATGAGGGTTGGGTCATCCTTAATTACCATTGGAGAAGAAGGCACTATTTGATGGTTTTTATCTTTAAAAAAAGCTAAAAATTGGGCTCTAATATCTTGAGATTTCATGGGCATTTAAATATTTTACTACTGTTAAACACACTAAAATAACATCTGGTTTAAATTGTGAATATTTCTTAAGCTTTTCTCAAAACTAGGAGCGAAAGAAAAACAATGTTTATATTTGTTTTAATGCTGCTAACAACGGCACAAAAATAGCATAAATTCCAGAGATGTCTAAGGTAAAATACTATTACGACGCAGATACACTTTCTTACCGTGAAATTTCGGATAAGAAAACCACTCGTTTTAAAAAGGCGGTTTTATTCCTTTTGGCCTCTTTTTTATTTGGTATGATGGGATTATTATTTCTACTCAACACTTCAATAGTGAATACTCCCAAGGAATTGAGTTTGTCTAGAGAGCTTAAAAATTTAAGTTTTCAATTTGAGCAACTCAATAAAAAAATGGATGAAGCTACTGCTGTATTGGCAGATGTTGAAAATAGAGACAATACTATTTACAGGGTTTACTTTGAAGCAAATCCAATCCCCGAATCTCAAAGAAAAGCTGGGTTCGGAGGGCTAAATAGGTATAACACTTTAGAGGGATACGCACATTCTAATCTAATTATCAATACAGCCAAGAAACTTGACATTCTTCAGAAACAGTTGGTGGTTCAATCTAAATCACTAGATGAAATAAGTAGTCTTGCTTCTAAAAAAGAGGCACTACTCGCTGCTATTCCCTCCATACAACCAATTTCAAACCAAGACCTGACTAGAATGGCTTCTGGATTTGGATGGCGTTCAGACCCTTTCAACAAGGTGAGAAAAAAACATTGGGGAATGGATTTCACCGCTCCAAGAGGTACGCCTATTTACGCCACTGGTAATGGACGAATTCTCAGAGCAGACCAAAGGGCTACTGGATTTGGGAAACACATTCGTATAGACCATGGCTTTGGTTATATAACCATCTATGCGCACTTAAGTCAATACAATGTGAGAAGGGGTCAAAAAATTAAAAGAGGAGACATCATTGGTTACGTAGGGAGCACTGGCCGTTCTCAGGCACCTCACCTTCATTACGAGGTGTGGAAAGACAAGAAAAAAATTAACCCTATAAATTTCTATACAGGAACTCTAAGCCCTGCAGAATTTGAAAACTTACTGCGTTTTGCCAACCAAGAAAATCAATCTTTAGATTAATGCAAACCCTTCCAGACAAAAGATATTACAGCATTGGTGAAGTGGCTAAAGCGTTTGAGGTAAACACCTCTCTGATTCGTTTTTGGGAAACAACTTTTGACATTCTCAAGCCTAAGAAAAATGCTAAGGGCAATAGAAAATTCACCCCTGAAGACATTAAAAATCTACAGCTTATATATCATTTGGTTAAAGAAAAAGGCTATACCCTTGAGGGTGCTAAGGCGCATTTAAAAGTTTCTAAAAATAAAACGCTAGATAATTTAGACCTAGTGAAAAGACTGTCTTTAGTAAAAGAAGAACTCTTAAAAATAAAATCGCAGCTGTAAATTTTAGCCCCCGTAACGCATGCTTCTACCCCCTGGCTTCTGACCACCAAATTTGTCTAATTTATAACTAAAACTCAGCATAAAATACTGCTGCAATACCGTCCCCTGAAAATCTTCAATAAAGTCTTCTGCAGTAGTTCTTCGTGTATTGATGTTTTGATTTAAAATATCATAGGCCAATACTTTCAAAGTAGCCTTGTCTTTGAGTAGCTGAACCCCAATACTCATATTCCAAAAATAAGCGTTCTTGTCAAATCCTGGACCTACATTTGGATTGTAACTGTAGGTAAGGTCATTGCCCCAAATAATATTTTCTGGCCAAAAAGTGGTTGTTTTTAAAGTAGCGTTGTGATTTAATACTGAGACCTCTGGAAGGTTCTCCAAATTATAGGTGCTTCTAGAATAACCCAGAGAATAGCCTGGCTCAATTTGAAACTTCTCATTAAAATTTATTGAGGTAGACACCGATGGATTCAAGCTATAAGAGGTTGTTTTGAGTAGCTGACCATTAGAAAAACCTACATTCTTAGAGAAGTTAGCATTGGGTCTAATGTTCAGGTTCATGGAATACACACTGTCTTTTTTGATCTGCTTAGAATAACCCACCCCAAAATAACCGTTGTAATTGCCGTTGACATTTGTAAAAGTAGTATTCCTTAAAAAGTTTTCATCTGTAGTGGTTACCGCACTCACCCTATCGTCAGTAACAGTAACACCTGCATAAACAAAAACCCCAGAGCGCTCTCTCCAATTGTAGTTGTTGTAATTAAATCCTATTCTGTGGTTTAGGGCTGGATCCAGATCTGGATTACCTACCACAATATTCAATGGATTGTTCAAATTAGGTACTGGCTGCAATTGGTTTAGATTTGGTAGATCTAAGTTGTTGGAATACCTTAAACTAAGACTCTTGTTTTTACCCAAACTATAACGACTGTAAAGGTTAAAAAGTAATTTTTTGTAATTTTTTGAGAAATCTGAGTTTTGAAGAAAATCTTCATTACTCAGTGTGGCGTCTGTATAACTTGCATTCAATCTCAATCGCCATTTATCACTATTGTTTCTAAGGCCAATAGAAGGGGTTTTCTGAACTGTTTTAAATCTAAAATCAGAACTCTGGACGGTATTAAAGTCGTCATAAAGACCAGATGCTAGGTCCAAATCAAAGACAGACAGCTTATTCTCTCTAGTGCTCACATCGTAAGTCATTCCCGCTTGAACAAATAAATCTTTGGTGAGTGCTTTTCTGTATTCTAGTTCCAAATTATACGCATTGGTGATATTCTCCGAACTGTTCTCTTGGTCCAAGAGTGTTTGGGTCACCTGGTCTTCATTATAGATCTCCCTGAGGGAATTTAAATTGGTGCGGCTTTCATTTTTGTTTTGAGAAATATCAAAATCCAATGAAACGTACCCACCAATAGTATCTAGTTTTTGGAAAAGACTAAACTGATTAGAAAAGCTCCTCAAATCACTTCTGTTGGCGGTTTTCACTCTATTGGTGTTAATTAACACGCCATCACTATTTTTAGAAAGTGTATTTTGATCATTAGATGCTGTGGTGAAACCCACATTTACGTTGGGTTCAAAACTAATCACTAAATCCTTGGTCAAGTTGAATTCTAGATCTGCAGAACCCCTATTGTTTTGGTTGGTTCCTTTAAAGCTGGAGGTTCGCTCTGTAAAAAACCTACTGTCAGGAAGGATATTTTCTCTAAAGGAAGCTTCGTCGTTATAGGAATCTGAATAAGAAAAGAAATGATTTCCTTCTACTTCATAGGCGCCTTTTTTAGCATCGGCGTAGCTAGCCCCTACTGTAGAAGAAGTAGAAATCCCTTGACCAAAGCCAAAATTAATTCCCCCAACACTAAAACCACCGCCAAAATTTCTTCTGCTCGAACCACCACCTCCAAGCATATCAAACACCTCATCATAAGAAAAGCCTGCATTGTTAATGTTATTGCTACTCGCTAAAACGCTCACGCGCTGTTTGTTTTTAAAATAATTAAGTAAGCCATTTAATTGGTAACGCTCATCTGTTCCATACCCTCCAGCCATTCTGGTGAGATAGCCCTTATTTTTGTCTTCTTTAATGGTAAGGTTTATGGTCTTATTCTCGCTTTGAGCGTCGTCTCCAGTGCGTTCTTCTGTTTTTGTTTTGGTATTGGTAATCTGGATCTTGCTGATAATATCTTTGGGCAGACTCTTTGTGGCTACCTTGGGATCTTTACTGAAAAATACCTGTCCATTGACCAGTACCTGATCTACCTCTTGACCGTTGACTGTAATGGTTCCGTTAGCGTCAATGGCCACTCCAGGAAGCTTTCTAAGCACATCTTCCACCGTTGCATCTGGTCTAGTTTTAAAGGAATTGGCATTGAACTCTAGAGTGTCTTTTTTTACGGCTATTGGAGCACGCTCCCCGGACACCAAAACTTCTCCTAATTGTTCCACTTGTTCTTCCAAGTACAAACTACCCATTTCAAGAGTTGTGGCCATTTTAACCTCTTTTTTAAGGGTTTTATACCCATTAAAAGTGGCATAAAAAAATAGAGAGGTTTCAGTTGTTTTACCTTCTATAATAAAACTACCGTCTGTATCGGTAATACTGTATGCGACCAAAGTAGAATCTGCTTTGGTTTCTACATAAACGGTAGCGGCGTCTAATGGACTTTTAAGCTGTGCGTCTAGCAGTTTCCCTTTGAGGATAAACTCTTGGGCTTGAACAGAAAAAAAACTACAAAAAAGGAATGATAAAACAAGAAATCTTAAGCGCATGGGATTAATTTTGTGAAAATCATTAGGTCTCCGCAAAAATAACTCCAAATGCTACTTTGGAACCTATATTAACATAAGTTTAAGAATGCTCTACCGCATTTCTAAACACGAAATCGGGGGCTAAACGATACATAAAAGAATCACTCACTAGCTTTTAACGCCTGAGTGCTGCTTATTTTTTTCTCATAAAAATAGAGATGGGCACTCCTGAAAAGTTGTAGTGCTCTCTAATTTTATTTTCCAAATAACGTTTGTAAGGCTCTCTAACGTATTGGGGTAAATTACAGAAAAATGCAAACTGAGGATAAGGAGTAGGCAACTGAGTACAGAACTTAATTTTCACGTACTTCCCTTTGTAAGCCGGTGGTGGATAGTGCTCAATGAGGGGCAACATAAACTCATTAAATTTCCTCGTTGGAATTTTTCTAGACCTATTTTCATACACCTCAACAGCAGTCTCAATAGCTTTAAAAATACGTTGTTTGGTGAGCACCGACATAAAGATAATGGGCACATCTACAAAAGGAGAAATGGCTTCCTGTATTCTTTGGGTGTACGCC
>JAQWTF010000034.1:0-13674 GCA_029242825.1 Flavobacteriaceae bacterium
CTTATGTTTTAAAGCCAGAAGAGTCAAAAGCACCTGATTTTCTAGCATCGGCGTTAGCTTCAGGAAATAAAGTTCAAGATTACCTCACTAAAAATATGAAGTTAGGTTTAGTAGGAAACACCATATTATCCAATGCCTTAAGCGAAGCCAAGAGCAATGGACTCAGTCCAGCGATTTACACGCATCCTTTGGGTTTATACGGTCACTCGGCTGGTACAACTATAGGCATGTGGGACTCACAGAATGGTATTGATAAAGCAGACGGAAATGCCTACCCATTAAACCCTAATACCGTTTATGCTATTGAGTTAAATAACACAGTTTATATTCCAGAGTGGAAAAGAGACATCAGAATTATGTTTGAGGAGGCAGGTTTTGTTGGTGAGGAAGGTTTTAGATATGTAAATGGAAGACAAACCAGTTTTCTGTTAATTCCAAGAGTTTCCCCTCAATTAGGAAATTAAAATTTTTCTAAGTAGCTTTTTGTAATGAGAAATTATGATTCCTAATTTCTCAGTGTATATGTGTTGAGATTGGCTTGTTTGCAAGAGTTTTCAGAACACCTAACGCGTAGACGTTTACACTTGAAGGACTCCCATGTTAAATTTTTCTTTTTGTGGTGCGTTATTGGCAGCATCTATTCCCATTGAGATCCATTTCCTAGTGTCTTTAGGGTCAATAATAGCATCTGTCCATAGTCTTGCAGCAGCGTAATAAGGCGATATTTGTTTGTTGTATTTTTCTTGGATATTAGTCAAGAGCTCTTGTTCTTCTTGGGGATTTATTTGCTTGCCTTCTTTTTTTAATTTGGCTTTTTCAATTTGCAAAAGTACCTGAGAAGCAGAATTCCCACTCATAACGGCTAAATTTGCAGAAGGCCAAGCGACTATAAGTCTTGGATCATAGGCTTTTCCGCACATGGCATAATTTCCAGCACCATAGCTATTTCCAATGATTACGGTGAATTTAGGCACCACAGAATTACTCACTGCATTGACCATTTTGGCCCCGTCTTTTATAATACCGCCATGCTCACTTTTACTACCTACCATAAAACCACTCACATCTTGAAGAAATACTAAGGGAATTTTCTTCTGGTTACAATTGGCTATAAAGCGGGTTGCTTTATCTGCTGCGTCGGAGTATATAACACCACCTAATTGCATTTCGCCTTTTGCATTTTTAACGACTGTTCTCTGATTGGCTACAATTCCAACCGCCCAACCGTCAATTCTTGCATAGCCAGTCAATATGGTTTTACCATAGTCTTCTTTGTAGGGCTCAAAGGCAGAATTGTCTACCAGTCCTTTAATTATTTCCATCATATCGTACTGGTCTGTTCTGGAAATAGGTAGGCTTGAAAGCATTTCTATATGGGAAACATTCGGTTTTATAGCATCGGCTTTATTATACCCTGCCAGTGTTGTTTCTCCGAGTTTGTCTACTAGGTTTTTAATTTTATCTAGAGCATCTTTATCATTTTTAGCTTTGTAGTCTGTTACGCCACTAATTTCACAATGCGTTGTTGCTCCCCCTAAAGTTTCATTATCAATAGTTTCCCCAATGGCTGCTTTGACCAAGTAGCTACCAGCTAAAAATATACTAGCAGTTTTGTCTACTATAATGGCTTCATCACTCATGATTGGTAGGTAGGCCCCTCCAGCCACACAGCTTCCCATAATAGCAGCTATTTGAACAATACCCATACTACTCATTTTAGCGTTGTTTCTGAAAATCCGACCAAAATGTTCTTTATCTGGGAAAATTTCGTCCTGCAAAGGCAAATAAACCCCTGCTGAATCTACCAAGTAAATAATTGGAATGTTATTTTCCATGGCTATTTCTTGGGCCCTTAGATTTTTTTTGGCAGTAGAAGGAAACCAAGCACCTGCTTTTACAGTGGCATCATTAGCGACTACAATACATTGTTTGCCACCAATATACCCCATGACAACCACTACACCAGCACTAGGGCAGCCTCCGTGTTCTGAGTACATATCTAAGGCAGTGAGTGCGCCAATTTCAATTTGAGGTGATTTATCTAATAAATAAGCAATGCGCTCTCTGGCAGAAAGTTTGCCCTTTTCTGCTTCTTTTTTTAGTTTGGCTTCCCCGCCACCTAACATCACTTTTTTTAATGTATTCTCTAAAGTTTTTACACTTTCATTGTGGTGACTTAAATTGGTTTTATTTTTGGTGCTCATAGGGCTACAAAGTCTTTTTATTAGCAAATTCAACCATAAATATACGTTGTAATATTGATTAACTTTGTAGGAGAATCTATATTCTAATCAAATTTTATAAGAAAATGACGTATTGGGGAATTATTGGATTGGGCAGTATTGCGCACCATTTTGTGAAGGATTTGGCTTTAGTGCCAGAGGCCAAGTTATACGGGGTTGCCTCAAGATCATTGGAGAAAGCCAATAACTTTGCAAGGGAATATTCAGCTGAGAAAGCTTTTGGCTCCTATGAGGAATTATTAAAAGATCCTTTAGTGTCTGTGGTGTATATTGCCACACCACACAGCAGCCACAGAGAGTGGGCTATAAAAGCAATGAAAGCTGGAAAGCATGTGCTTTGTGAGAAACCATTGGGGTTAAATGCTCTAGAAGTCAAGGAAATGATCTCACAAGCTAAAACCTCAGGAGTGTTTTTTATGGAGGCTCTTTGGACCAGGTTTAATCCGAGCATAGAAGCTGTGGTAAATAGAATTCACGCCAATGAAATTGGTGCTATTCAGTACCTTCATGCAGATTTTGGATTTTACGCTATGGACAGAGACCCTCAAAGTAGGGTCTTAAATCCAGCCCTTGGTGGAGGATCTCTTCTAGACATAGGTATTTACCCTATTTTTCTGAGCTATTTGCTTTTGGGTATGCCTGAAAGTATCATGGCCACATCTAATTTTAACGAGAGCGGAACAGAGTTACAAACAGCGATGATTTTTAACTACAAAAAAGCCAAAGCGGTATTGTATAGCGGTTTTACTTCTAAATCTTCTATGGTGGCGCAAATTAGCGGTCATGAGGGACTGATTACGATTGATTCAAGATGGCATGAATGCCAAGGCTTTAAAGTAGAAAAAGAGAATGATAATGACATTGAAAGTGTTTCTCTGCCAACACTTGGAAGGGGATATACCTATGAAATTAAAGCAGTACACGAGGCATTATTACAGGATTGGAATGAACATCCAAAATGGACCCATCAAGATAGCTTAAACCTCTCTGAATTACTAGATGCGGTTCAATTAGCTGCCAAAAATCAATAAATAGGGCTATTTAATCGTGTTCTTCTTAACAATAAGGTAACATAAAGCCAATTTTTACGATATTTGTGGCTTACTAATTAGAACTATAATTATGAATAAGAATACCGTTTTAGCCTGGGCTACATTTATTATGTGTTTTATGGGTGTTTTACTCATAGGCCTTGGCGCTTTTAGATATGACGATGTTGCAGGATGGGGCTTTGCCGCTGTGGGTATTGGTTTTTTTGCCAATGCATGGGTATTTAATGCTTTAAAAGGAAGGGTTTAACAAAATTACTACACAATATGTCAGACGAAAAGAAAGTCATTTTTTCAATGTCAGGAGTGACTAAAACTTATAAAACAGCCAATACACCCGTTTTAAAAAATATATACCTCAGTTTTTTTTATGGGGCTAAGATTGGGATTTTAGGACTCAATGGCTCTGGTAAATCTACCTTGTTAAAAATCATAGCAGGAGTAGATAAAAACTTTCAAGGAGATGTTGTTTTCTCTCCAGGATACAAAGTGGGTTATTTAGAACAAGAACCACAATTAGATCCAGAAAAAACAGTCTTAGAAGTGGTTAAAGAAGGCGTTGCAGAGACCGTAGCGCTTCTAGATGAGTACAATAAAATTAACGATATGTTTGGGCTTCCTGAAGTCTATGAAGATGCAGATAAAATGCAGAAACTCATGGACAAGCAGGCTGTTTTACAAGATCAGATAGACGCTTCCAATGCTTGGGAATTAGACACCAAATTAAATATTGCAATGGACGCTTTAAGGACACCAGATTCTGAAAAGAAAATTGGGGTATTATCTGGTGGAGAAAAACGACGTGTGGCACTGTGTAGGTTATTACTTCAAGAGCCAGAGATTTTATTGTTAGATGAACCAACCAACCACTTAGACGCGGAATCTGTTCATTGGTTAGAGCACCATTTGGCCACTTATAAAGGCACAGTCATTGCAGTAACACACGATAGGTATTTCTTAGATAATGTAGCCGGATGGATTCTTGAGTTAGACAGGGGAGAAGGTATTCCTTGGAAGGGCAATTATTCTAGCTGGTTGGATCAGAAATCTAAGCGAATGGCCCAAGAAAGCAAAACTGCTTCAAAGCGTCAAAAAACATTAGAACGTGAGTTAGAATGGGTGAAACAAGGTGCCAAGGGTAGACAAACCAAGCAAAAAGCCAGGTTGAATAATTACGATAAATTATTGAGTCAAGACCAAAAGCAATTGGATGAGAAATTAGAGATATTTATTCCTAATGGTCCTAGACTTGGTACAAACGTACTTGAAGCTACAGATATCTCCAAGGGATACGAAGACAAACTCCTTTATGAATCCTTGAATTTTAATTTACCTCAAGCAGGTATAGTGGGTATTATTGGGCCAAACGGAGCTGGTAAAACTACTATTTTTAGAATGATCATGGGAGAGGAAACTCCAGATAAGGGGTCTTTTAAAGTTGGTGATACTGCTAAGATTGCTTATGTTGATCAAAGTCACAGTAATATAGATCCTGACAAGAGTATCTGGGAAAATTTTTCAGACGGTCAAGAACTCATCATGATGGGAGATAAGCAAGTGAATTCTAGGGCTTATTTAAGTAGGTTTAATTTTTCAGGATCTGAACAAAATAAAAAAGTAAATATGTTATCCGGTGGGGAACGCAACCGTTTGCACCTGGCCATGACCTTAAAAGAAGAGGGTAACGTATTGCTTTTAGATGAACCTACCAATGATTTAGATGTTAACACCTTAAGGGCTTTAGAAGAAGGTCTTGAGAATTTTGCAGGATGTGCAGTAGTGATTTCTCACGACCGTTGGTTCTTAGATAGAATTTGCACCCATATTCTTGCTTTTGAAGGAGATTCTCAGGTGTATTTCTTTGAAGGGTCTTTCTCTGATTATGAAGAAAACAAGAAAAAACGCCTTGGAGGTGACCTTATGCCTAAGCGTATTAAGTATAAAAAATTGATCAGATAACATTAATTTACAAATACTTAAAAAGCCCCTAGACTATCTAGGGGCTTTTTATTTATAGGTGGTTAAAATGACGGTATCTCCGTAAAGTATAGCTCTCATTTTATCCGTAAATTAAAACGGATCTCTAGGGTACCAATCTAATTGAATGACTTCAATCTTTGCAGTACTTTTTTCAATAAGATGCTTAAAGCGCGCAACATCGCTCACATTTGGTTTTCCACGATAATGATAGGGATAGACCTTTTTTGGAGTAAAAGCGATCACAGCGTCTGCCGCTGAGGCCTCTGTCATGGTGTATGGTAAGTTCATGCACACAAAAGCCATATCTATATTTTTTAGGCTTCTCATTTCTTCAATATCTTCGGTATCTCCAGAGAAATAGATCCTTTTTTGATCTATAGTAATGACATAGCCATTTCCCCTTCCTTTGGTGTGAAAGTCAAGGGCTTCTTCTCTTAAGTTATACATAGGAATGGCTTCAATGCTCATCCCGTTGCTATTCATTACAGCACCATTGGATAATATGCTAGTTTTAGCCAATAATGCAGGCGTCATTTTGTCTGCTACGGCTTGTGGAGCAATAATGGAAGTGCCCTCTTGAATTAAAGCACCCAATGTTTTGGGATTAAAATGATCCCAATGTATATCTGTAATAAGCACCAGATCTGGAGTAGGATAATTTGCATACCATTCTGCTTCCCCTACTGGATCTACATAAATAGTAGTATTACCATGTAGTAATAGGGTAGAGGCATGTTCTATTGGAATAACCTCAACCTCTTGAGCTGTTGCGTGATTGTTCCAAAGGCATATAAATCCAAATGAAATTAGAACAACTAATTTTCTGATAAATAGGATATTTCTCATAGTGTATTGCTTTAGAATATTAATTCCATTTTTATGTCACATCTTTCATAATGTACTTCTTTTTCTACAGGAATCTCTACAAATCCTTGTTTTCTGTAGAGGTGTATGGCATTTTCTAATTTCCTGCTCGAGTAGAGCACGATTTTAGGCCATGCTTGCTTTTTTGAAAATTCAATGGCGTAGGTCAAAAGTGCCTCACCTATTTTCTTTCCCTGAAACTTTGGATCTACAGCCATTTTACTCAATTCAAAATCACCATTTTTTAAGGGAATAATCGCAAAACATCCCACAATGTCCTCTTGTACACGTCCCATAAAAATAAATCCACCCTTTTTAAGAATGTACTCATCTACGTTAGACAATACCTTTTCATCAATAGGCTCAACCCTAAAAAATTCTTTTAACCACCTTGTATTTAGTGCTTTAAATGCATTGGCGTGATTTTTTTCGAAAGGAATAATCTCTAGCGAGGCTAACATGAGCGGAACGTATTGAATAAAATGAACAATTTTTATATAAAAATATGTAAAAATAAAATCCAAACAACCCGCTTTGCCGTATATATAATTTTAAAACCTAATTTTAATTTTATTATGTCAAATCAAGAAAACAACTCTTTAAAGAGAATTACCATTGCATTAGGGGTATTATTTGCCGCTACATTAATTTTTTCAATTGCACTTTTTGTAGATAAACAAAATACAGAAGCTGCACTCACAGAAGAAAAAGCTATTGTTATAGAAGACTTAAATAGTTTAAAATCTGATTACGAAAAAGTAAGCTCTCAAAACACTGCTGTAAATCAAGAATTAGCTGCAGCTAAGGCAGAGATTACTGCTTTCATAGATTCAGTAACTGTGTTGAATGCAGATATAGCAAGTTTAAGAAAATACAGAAATCAGGTGTATAGACTTAGAAAAGAGCGTACTGCATTATTAGAGCAAGTTGCTACTTTAACGGCGAACAACGCTAAATTAACTGAAGAGAGAAACCAAACTTTTGAAGCATTAGAAGCTCAAACTGCTGAAAACCAAACTTTGGTAGCGCAGAACACTAAATTAGCGGACGCTGTAGAAAGAGGGTCTTCATTAATTTTAGAATCTTTTTCTGTGCAAGCAGTAAAAGAAAGAAATTCTGGTAAATTTACAGACACTAGAAGAGCTAGAAGAGCAGACGCTTTTAAAGTGTGTTATACGGTTGCTAAAAATGTATTGACTTCTGCAGGAGATACTAACTTTTATATTGAAGTATTGGATCCTCAAGGAAATGTTATGGGAGACGCTCAAACTGCTTCTGTAGATGGTGGCGCTACATTAAGTTACAGTAAATCTACTGAGTTCTTATACGAAAATGCTTCTATTGACGTATGTGATTATGTAAGTGCTGGAGGTGATTTTGCTAAAGGAAATTACATGGTAAATGTTTACGATGCTAAATTACAATTATTAGGAACGTCTACTTTCACATTAAAGTAAGCTCAGTTCTGTAAAATATAAAAGGCCCGCTTTTAGCGGGCCTTTTTTTTTACTTGAAAGTTGTAATTGAAAGTTGTACTTGAAGTTTGTGCTTACAAACCGCCAACCATATCTTCAGGTTTAACCCATTGGTCATATTCCTCAGGAGTTACATACCCTAAATTAACCGCTTCTTCTTTAAGTGTTGTTCCATTTTGGTGGGCTGTATTAGCGATCTCTGCAGCTTTATAGTAGCCTATTTTAGTATTTAAAGCAGTCACTAACATCAGTGAGTTATGGAGCATTTTCTCAATGACTGGGTGGTTTGGCTCAATTCCTTGAGCACAGTGGTCGTTAAAAGATACACAGGCGTCTCCCAATAACTGGGCAGACATTAAAATATTAGCAGCCATCAGCGGCTTAAATACATTTAATTCATAATGTCCTTGGGTACCTCCAATAGTGATGGCAACGTCGTTACCCATCACTTGAGCACATACCATTGTTAGGGCTTCTGCTTGAGTAGGATTCACTTTACCAGGCATAATAGAACTTCCAGGTTCATTGGCAGGGATAATAATTTCTCCTATTCCAGATCTAGGGCCTGAAGCTAGTAATCGAATGTCGTTGGCTATCTTGTTAAGTGAAACAGCCAATTGCTTTAAAGCACCGTGACTTTCAACGATGGCGTCATGTGCGGCTAATGCCTCAAATTTGTTTTCTGCAGTAATGAATGGCATTCCAGTGAAAGAGGCCATGTATTTAGCCACCAACACATCGTAGCCTTTTGGAGTGTTTAGCCCCGTTCCAACAGCAGTACCCCCTAAGGCCATTTCAGACAAATGGGGCAAGGTATTTCTCAATGCCTTTAAGCCGTGGTTTAGTTGAGAAACATAACCAGAAAATTCTTGGCCAAGGGTAAGTGGAGTAGCGTCCATTAAATGGGTGCGTCCAATCTTAACCACATCTTTAAACGCCTTTGATTTTTTTTCTAAAGTATCTCTGAGTTTTTCTACTCCAGGAATAGTAAGTGCAACAATTTTCTTATAGGCAGCTATATGCATGCCTGTAGGAAAGGTATCATTAGATGATTGGGATTTGTTTACGTCGTCATTGGGTTGAATCACCTTATCTCCTTCACCAATCTTCCCTCCAGCCAATTCTTGAGCCCTATTGGCAATCACTTCATTGACATTCATATTACTTTGTGTCCCAGAACCAGTCTGCCATATAACCAATGGAAATTGATCGTCGTGCTTTCCAGCAAGAATTTCATCACATACAGCTGCTATAAGATCCCTTTTTTCAGCACTTAAGACACCTAAGTCGCAATTTGCATATGCAGCGGCCTTTTTAAGATAAGCAAAGCCATATATAATATCTAAAGGCATAGATGCTGCTGCACCAATTTTAAAATTATTTCTAGAGCGTTCCGTTTGTGCGCCCCAGTATTTGTCTGCGGGAACCTCTACGTTTCCCATAGTGTCTTTCTCTATTCTAAAGCTCATATTACTAGGTTGTTGGTGTGATAAATAATAAAATTGTTTTCAGCTAACAAAGGTACACTACCTGCTTCTTTTTTGCCATTTTTTTTAGTTCAGATTTGTGAGAATTGTAAAATCTAACCTATCTTTGTGATGTAAAATTTATATCACATGTTTGAGTTTGACCAATATCTAGGATTTATCGCTTTTTTAACCATTTTAACCATTGGTTTTTGGTTGATGATTTTTTTATTGACTTTTGTTATTCCTTATTGGTTGGGCGGGTCTCTTTTAGAATTTTTAAAAGAGAAGCGTGATGCTAAAAAATCCAAAACGGACTAACTGACTTATTACTATATATAAAAAAGCACCTCTAGAGGTGCTTTTTTTGTTTGTGATATTTTGTACCTCCAGGGAAATTAATTCCTCTTAGAAAACAATTTTAAGGGGTGCCTTGAAATTCCATATCACCACCCATATCTCCTTGACCACCTCTTGAACGATCTCTACTAAAATTTTTCTTTTGATTAAACCTATAGGCAAAGGTTAGATTTATTTGTCTTTGTCTCCATTGGAATTCACTGTCAGAAAACACATTAGGCGTTCTAATCTCACTCATTCTTTTTCTAGAGTTAAACAAATCGCTCACGTTTAAAGAGAGGGTCCCTTTGTCTTTTAAAATTTCTTTACTAAAGGCTAAATTAGCACTTAACATTCCTTTGTTTCGGCTTTGCGCATCTCTGGATGGGCCCATATAAAATGCATTAGACTGAAAATCAATTGCATAGGGTAATACTACTTTGGCGCTCAATCTGGTAAACCAACTAAAATTATCTGCGTCAAAATCCTGCGTGATCGTTTCAGCATTACTGTTTACATAAGTGTAGTCTCCTCTAAGGGCCCTTTGAAACATATTGACATTCCAAGTGAAACGCCAATTTCTCTTTGGAGTATAGGTAGTGGTAAATTCCATTCCCACTCTTTTTTCATTAGCCAAATTAATAGGTCTAGAAAGAATAATGGGTACCGTTACTGGATTAGATAAGTCATTTGGGTTTTCAATAGTCACAACATCTCCTGTCTCTTGTCTAATGTATTGAAATACACCGGTAGAATGATTAAAATACCCGGAAGTTGTGAAGGTGAGTTTATCTAGCCTGGTAATGTATCCCAAATCAAAGGCATTGGTAAAGGTGGGGTCTAGATCTGCATTTCCCTGTCTGAGGTTGGTGTTACTAGATCTAGATACAAAAGGATTAATAAACCTGTTTCTTGGCCGTCTAAGTCTTCTGCTGAAACTTAAAGTAAGTTGGGTATTTTCACCCGTTTCATAGCCTAAAAACACCGATGGAAACCAATTGACATAGGTTTTGTTCTGAAGGTCATTCGTTTCTATAAGGTTTACATCTATATTGGAGTACTCCATTCTCAGTCCAGTGAGTAAGCTAAAAGAGTCCCATTTGGAGCCTAATTGTGTGTAAGCAGCCTGAACATATTCTTTGTAGAATAAGGTGTTACTAAAATTTGGATCTGAAATAAAATTACCTGAGGTGTTTTCTACACTAAAGTCAAAAGCAGTCGTAAACTCATTGAAAGTTCCTCTGTATCCCAGTTCAAATTGTGATTGATTTTCACTACCAAAAGGCAGTACGTAATCTATCTGAAACAATTGGTTTTTTTGATTTTCAGTGGTAATTGTTTGTTCTGAAGGTAAAAAAGAGTTGTCCTGAAGAATGGTTTCAGAAATATCGGTGTCTTCTACCTCGTCACCAGTGGAATATTGATAATCTGCTGTTAAGATATGACCGTCTTTTTTAAATTTCTTTTGAAAATTCATGGAATACTGAAAATTGTCATCCGTTTGACTTTCTTGACTAATTCGCTCTCTAGATAAACTCAAGATGCGTTCTGCATTATAATTGTTAAAGTCCACCTCCGTTCTAGTTCCTCCTGTAGAATTTCGAAAGACTATTGAATTGGTAATACTCGTATTTTCATCAATGAAAAACTCTAGCCCTAAGTTGGTGTTAAAGTTATTGTTATTCCTTTTATACAGTCTTTTTTCATCCTGAAAACTCAAGGTTTGACCATTCTGATCAAAGTTCTCTTGATTGTTAAACCCATTCCCAGGTCCTTCATTGTTTCTAAAGGTAGTGGTGGTAAAAAGGTTAAATTTATCCCTTCTTAAATTTAGATTTAAAGTACCCGCATTGTTTTTTGGCGTTCCTACAGTGGCATTTAAAGCCCCGTTAAGACCCACTGTTTTATTTTGTTTAAGTACAATATTTAATATTCCAGCGGTTCCTTCCGCGTCATATCTAGCAGATGGATTTGTAATCACTTCTACTTTTTGAATGGCGTCTGCCGGTAATTGTTGTAAGGCGTCTGGACTCAATCCAGAAAGTGCTGAAGGCTTTCCATTGATCAAGATTCTTACACTACTGTTTCCTCTTAAACTAATGTTTCCTTCTACGTCTACAGATACAGAGGGTACATTGTCTAAAACATCGGTTACCGAACCTCCTTTAACAGTAAGGTCTTGTCCTACGTTGTATACTTTTTTGTCTAACCTAAGCTCAACAGTAGTTCGTTCTGCAACTAATTCTACTTCATCTAACTGCGACACATCTAATCCAATAGATATGGTGCCTAAGTCTGTATTTTCTAATAAACTTTGATTGGAAAGCGAGTAGGTTTTGTAGGAAATATATTCAATACTAAGGTTGTATTTACCAGCTTTTGCTTCCACAGAGAACAATCCCTTTTCATCTGTGATTCCACCGGTTACTTGTGTAGGATTTTCTACAGATTGCAAAACAAGCGTTGCGTATTCTAATGGCTCGCCGGTGTCTTTGTCTAATACTTTACCTGAAACAGTAATGGTTTTATTTGAAGAAGGATTGGCTTGAGACCAAGCAATTGTAGTACTAATAAATAATAGTAGGAATAGGGAGTAATGTTTCATTAAGATTTATTTTTCTTTCGTTTTTTCTTCTTTTTTTTGGTTTTCTTGAAACCTTCCTCTTGTAGGGCTATGAAAGCGTCATACTTCTCAGCAGGTAAACCAGATTTCAGTGCCTCTTCTTGTTCCTTGTCAATTTTTTCTACCGCAGCCCTTATTTGGTCTACATCCGTTAGTTTAAGCAGTTGTAATTCAATTCTCTTTTGTACCGAATTAACCAGAATGGTTCTCAAAACAGCTACTTCAAATGCACTGAGATCTAAAGCCTCTTTAAAAGCGTCCATCTGAAGGTCTACAATTTGCTCAGCTGTAAGGTTTTCTGGTTTTTCTTGCCTTTGTGGCGCTTGAGGAGCTAGAGATTGTCTCCTGCCGGTTTGAGGATTTCTACCCATTCCCATGCCTCCCATGCCAAATTGCGCAAAGGTTTCAGTACTCAATGAAGTGAGTAAAATCAATAAGAGAAATTTAATAGCTTTCATAGTGATTGTTGTTAGATTTTAATATTTGGCTTTGGTTTAGTCTCTAAAAGTTAAAGGTTTGTTAAAACAATTTAATCTGTTTCCTCGTTTTGTCCCATAAGCATTAAAAACCCTTTCAGAAAAGGATCTAAATGGCCATCTAAAACAGCGTCTACATCTCCAGTTTCTGTGCCGGACCTTACGTCTTTTACTAATTTATAAGGGTGAAGCACATAATTTCTAATCTGAGACCCCCATTCAATTTTCATTTTGGAAGATTCAATCTCAGACCTAGCTTCCTGCCTTTTTCTTAGCTCAATTTCATACAACTGAGATTTGAGGAGTTTCATAGCATTTTCCCTATTGTCTAATTGAGAACGGGTTTCCGAATTGTGAATAATAATTCCAGTAGGGTGGTGGGTTAGGATCACCTTAGTTTCTACTTTGTTGACATTCTGACCACCTGCACCTCCAGACCTAGCAAAGGCCCAAGAAATGTCTGCAGGGTTAATGACAATTTCAATAGTGTCGTCAATAAGCGGATACACATACACAGAGGCAAAAGAAGTGTGTCTCTTCGCATTGCTGTCAAAAGGAGAAATACGGACCAACCTATGAACCCCATTCTCTCCTTTAAGCCAACCAAAAGCAAAATCGCCTTCAATCCCTAGGGTAACCGTCTTAACTCCAGCAACATCTCCCTCTTGATAATTGAGTTCTTTAATTTTAAACCCTGCTTTTTGGCTCCACATCATATACATACGCATGAGCATGGCAGCCCAGTCACAACTTTCTGTTCCACCAGCACCAGCGGTAATCTGTAGGACAGCAGAGAGGTTGTCTCCCTCTTCAGAAAGCATATTTCTGAATTCCAAGTCTTCTAAAACATCCAATGTGTTTTGATAGGCTGTCTTAAGTTCTTCTTCAGTAATTTCACCAGCATCTGCAAATTCCATCATCACAGCCAAGTCTTCAATGAGTGAATTGGCTTTTTCATAGCCTTGTACCCAAATTTTCTTTGATTGTATGAATTTGAGGTGTGCTTGTGCTTTTTGTGGTTGGTCCCAAAAGTCAGGTGCGAGGGTTTTTTCTTCCTCGTTCTCAATTTCAATGCGCTTGGCATCTACGTCAAAGATACCTCCTTAACGCACCAAGGCGATCTAAAAGATCTTTGTATTGATCTGTAGTGAGCATAGTA
>JAQWTF010000035.1:0-12045 GCA_029242825.1 Flavobacteriaceae bacterium
AAATTTAAGTTTTTAAAAAATGAAAAGATCATTCTCTATCCTAGCCATGTCTGGGTTATTTGTATTAAGTACAAGTACAGCAAGTGCAGTAACACTAGTTCAGGAAGCTGCTGCCGAAAAAGGTTTCACTCAAGTTCTTAAAGAACAATTTATCCAAGGGGGTGCATCCTTCATGGGGATTGTATTGCTTTGTTTAATCTTAGGATTGGCTGTAGCAATTGAAAGAATTATCTTCTTAAACTTGGCTACAACAAATACAACAAAATTAAAAGAAGCTGTTGAAGAAGCTTTGAAATCTGGTGGTGTAAACGCTGCTAAAGAATTATGTAGAGACACAAAAGGACCTGTTGCTTCTATCTTTTACCAAGGATTAGACAGAGCTGGTGAAAGTGTTGAGTCTGCTGAGAAGGCAGTTGTTGCTTATGGTGGTGTTCAAATGGGTCAATTAGAGAAAAATGTTTCTTGGTTGTCTTTATTTATCGCTATTGCACCAATGCTTGGTTTCATGGGAACTGTAATTGGTATGATCCAGGCCTTCCAGAAAATTGCAGCTGTAGGTAACTTGAGTGCATCTCTTATTGCAGGTGATATTCAGGTAGCACTTTTAACTACTGTATTTGGTCTTATTACGGCTATTATCTTACAGATTTTTTATAACTACATTATTGCTAAGATCGATGGTATTGTAAATGATATGGAAGATTCTTCTATCGCATTAATTGATATGCTGGTAGATCACAAAAAATAATAAGAACCATTAAATACGCAATATTATGCACAAAATATTAAAAATTGCATTGGCCGTTTTTGGACTGATTGGCGCTATTTTATGGTTCCAATTGCCTAGCGCAGAAGCACCCGCTTCTGAAGCGGTAGACAGTACGGCAATGTCGTTGATGTTCACGATTACTTACCTGCTTTTAGCGGTAGCTGTAGTCTCTAGCTTCATCTTTGCCTTTAAAAAACTTTTTTCAACCAAAGAGAGTCTTAAGAAAGCCTTATTTTCTATTGGTGGTTTCTTGGCCTTAGTACTTGTTTCTTACATTGCTGCTTCTGGTACGGATATTGATTTGACTGCTATGGCAGACAATGGTAACCCAACTACAGAGAGCACTGTTAAAAACATTGGTATGGGATTAAACATGTTTTTCTTATTAACTATTATAGCAGTTGCTTTAATGGTGATTCCAGGAATAAAGAGATTTTTCACTAAATAAATAACTGAAGTATGCCAAAAAGAGGAGCACCACCAGAAGTTAATGCCGGGTCTATGGCAGACATCGCTTTCTTGCTGCTGATCTTTTTCTTAGTAACAACTACTATTGAAACAGATGCAGGTTTGGACAGAATGTTGCCACCTATTGAGCCGCCAGAGACGGATGTGGTCATTAAACAGAAAAATATCTTTGAAGTAATTATCAATAAGAACGGACAGTTATTTGCAGATGAAGAGTTGGTAGAAGTATCTCAACTAAGAGAAAAAGCAATGGCTTTTCTAGACAACGGAGGCGCTGCCTCTGGAACTGCTGACTACTGTAATTATTGTCAAGGTGCAAGAAATACATCTTCTTCAGATAACCCTACAAAGGCTATTATATCTTTAAAGAACGACAGAGAAACCCCTTATGGTACTTACATTACCGTTCAAAACGAAATTGTAGGTGCATATAATGACCTTAGAAATAGAGAGGCACAGCGTTTGTTTAAACGTGACTTTACTTCTATGGAAGCTGCTTACTTAAACCCGGAAACGGCAGAGAGTCTGAAGGATGATCTCAAGGAGAAAGTAAAGACTATTCAGGATTTATTTCCTCAGAAGTTCTCTGAAGCGGAAACGTCAAATAATTAATAACAAAGCAAAACACATTAAATATGTCTAAGTTTAGTAAAAAGAAAGACGGTGATATACCAGCGGTATCTACAGCTTCTTTACCAGATATTGTATTTATGCTTTTGTTCTTTTTCATGACGGTAACCGTAATGAAAGACAGTTCTTTAAAAGTAGATAATATTCTTCCAAACGCTAACGAGATTAAGAAGTTAGAGAAAAAGGATAGAATTATTTACATCTATGCTGGAGCTCCTACTCAGGAGTACCAGAAAGTTTTTGGAACAGAAACTAAAATTCAATTGAATGACAAGTTTGCTAATGCCACTGATGTAGGAGATTACATTTTATCTGAGCGCGCTAAAAAGCCGCAAGAATTACAGAATGTATTGACTACTGCGCTTAAAGTAGATAAGAATGCCAATATGGGTATTATATCCGACATTAAGTTAGAACTCAGAAAAGTAAATGCACTTAAAGTGAATTACACCACCTACGAGGGGGACGCTTTTAGAAACTTACAATAACAGTTAGCTAATTCAAAAAAAAGCCCGCACATTGTGCGGGCTTTTTTTTTATGGTTATGTACTAGATCTCTTTTCTTAATCTGGCTACAGGGAGCTCTAATTGCTCTCGGTATTTTGCGACAGTTCTCCTGGCAATAGGGTAGCCTTTTTCTTTGAGAATTAAAGCTAACTTGTCATCTGTGAGGGGTTTTTTCTTATCCTCTTTATTAATGAGTTGTTCTACAATTTTTTTAATCTCCCGGGTAGAAACATCTTCTCCTTTTTCATTTTTCATGCCTTCTGAAAAGTAGCTTTTCACTAGTTTAGTTCCATAGGGAGTGTCTATGTACTTACTATTTGCTACTCGAGAGACTGTAGAAATATCCATATCAATTAGATCTGCAATATCCTTTAAGATCATCGGTTTGAGCTTTCGCTCATCACCACTTAAAAAATACGCTTCTTGAAAGTCTACTATGGCTCCCATGGTTAGGTAAAGGGTTTGTTGACGCTGTTTAATCGCTTCAATAAACCATTTTGCAGCATCTAATTTTTGCTTAATGAAACTAATGGTTTCTTTTTGAGCATGTGTCTTTTGCTTGGTTTCTTTGTATCCTGCTAACATGTCGTTGTAGGATCTTGAGATGTGAAGCTCAGGAGCATTTCTCCCATTGAGTAAAAGTTCCAAGGCACCATCTACTATTTTTAAAGTAAAATCTGGTACAATGTGTGAGATGATCTTTGCACCATCTGAAAAAGCACTTCCAGGCTTTGGATTAAGCTTTTCTATCACCTGTAAAGTCTCTTTTAAGTCGTTTTCAGAAAGGTTGTGCTTTAAAATAAGCTTGTCGTAATGTTTCTTGGAAAAAGCCTCAAATGAGCGTCCTAGTATTTCTTGGGCCAATTGGACAGCCTTAGTAGGAGTCTTTCTTTCTAATTGTAGTAACAAGCATTCTTGTAAGCTTGTTGCTCCCACACCTGCTGGATCTAATTGTTGTATACTTCTGAGTACTTTTTTAACTTGTTGCTCATCTGTATATAAGTTCTCTGTAAATGCGAGATCGTCTACTAAGTCTGGTAGGGGTCTTCTTATGTAGCCTGTTTCGTCTACACTTCCTATCAAAAATTCTGCAATTGCCCAATCCTGTTCTGGAATAAATTGTTGTTGTAGTTGGGCTAATAAGTATTGGTAAAAAGTGGTTGCAGCTGCATAAGGAATAACCTTATCGTCTTGGTCTTCTGAGTAATTGTTAGACTGTGTTTTGTAGTCAGGGATTTCGTCGTCACTTAGATATTCATCGATATTAATATCTTCTGCATCTATGTGTTCACTGTCTTCTTTGAAATCTTCCTCGTAATTGTCTTCATAGATATCTTCAGTACCCTCTACTATTTCTTTACCTGGTTCTAAGGCCGGATTCTCTTCTAGTTCTTGTCTTAGACGTTGCTCAAATGCCTGTGTAGGCAATTGTATGAGCTTCATGAGCTGAATCTGTTGTGGAGATAGCTTTTGAGAAAGTTTGTATTGAAGATATTGTTTAAGCATGAGTTACTATAGAATTCAATACCTTAAGTTACAAAAAAAGTAATTGAGAAATTTTTTAAAATTCTGCGTTCTGTGGTGTTCTTGGAAAGGGTATTACATCTCTAATGTTTCCCATACCTGTTGTAAATAGCACTAGGCGTTCAAATCCTAATCCAAAACCTGAATGTATTGCAGAACCGTATTTTCTAAGGTCTTTGTACCACCACAGTTCTTTGTCGTCAACACCCATAGATGCCATTCTTTCTTCTAGCACCTCTAAGCGCTCTTCTCTTTGAGAGCCTCCCACAATCTCCCCAATACCAGGAAATAAAATATCCATGGCTCTAACGGTTTTCTTGTCCTCATTTAGACGCATATAAAAGGCTTTAATGTCTGCTGGGTAATCGAATAAAATTACGGGGCACTTAAAGTGTTTTTCAACCAAGAATCGTTCGTGCTCACTTTGTAGATCTACTCCCCAACCTGTAATGGGATACTTGAACTTCTTTTTCTTATTTGGGGTGCTGTTTTGAAGTATCTCAATAGCCTCTGTGTAGCTCAATCTCACAAAGTTTTGGTCTACCACAAATTTTAATTTTTCTAACAGAGGCATTTCACTGCGTTCATTTTGAGGCTTTTGTTTTTCTTCCTCTAAAAGTCTTTTTTCTAAAAACACCAAGTCTTCTTCGCAATGTGTTAAAACGTATTGAATGACATTTTGAATAAAGTCTTCTGCCAGATCCATATTCGCATCTAAATCATAAAAAGCCATTTCTGGTTCTATCATCCAAAATTCTGCTAAATGCCTAGAAGTATTTGAATTTTCAGCTCTAAAAGTTGGTCCAAAAGTATATACTTTACCTAGAGCCATAGCATAGGTTTCAGCTTCTAGTTGTCCTGAAACAGTCAAATTTGTTTCTTTGCCAAAGAAATCTTCACGATAGTCTATTGCACCATTATCATCTAAAGGTGGGTTTTTTGCGTCTAAGGTACTTACGCGGAACATTTCTCCTGCACCTTCAGCATCTGATCCAGTGACAATAGGCGTGTGCACGTAGTTAAAATCTTGGCTCCTAAAGTACTGGTGTACAGCAAACGACAGGGCAGATCTAACGCGCATAATAGCACTAAATGTGTTGGTTCTTACTCTGAGGTGTGCGTTTTGTCTCAAAAATTCAAGAGAGTGTTTTTTGGGCTGAATAGGATATGTTTCTGGATCAGATACCCCCAAAATGACTACTTCAGTAGCTTGAATTTCCACACGTTGGCCTTTTCCTTCACTTTCTTGAAGTGTGCCAGTTATTTTTAATGCTGCCCCAACAGTGATTTTCTTTAATAGTTCTTCTGATAAAGAGTCAAAGTCTATGACACATTGTAAATTTTCCAAACAAGATCCGTCGTTTAAGGCAATAAAACGGTTGCTTCTAAAACTTCTTACCCATCCTTGAACCGTTAGGTTGGTCAATGGGGCTACATCTTGTAAAATGGTTTTAATTCTCGGTGTAATCATGGTTGTTTGTATTCCTATTCAGTTAAAAGGCAAAGATAGTTTAATCACTTAAGTTTCACTTTCTTTTGGTAAAATATCTATTTGAGGTTTTTTGAGTGTCTGCTTATTGGCGATGCTCTTTTCTAAAGACAATAAAAGAGACGGTAATAAGATTAAGTTAGATAGCATGGCAAAAAGTAATGTAGCAGAGACAAGCCCCCCCAAAGCTATTGTTCCGCCAAAGCTAGATACAGTAAAAACAGAAAATCCAAAGAACAACACAATTGAAGTGTAAAACATACTTACGCCTGTTTCCTTCAATGCAGCGTAAACGGAAGGTTTTATGCGCCATTTATTGACTATGAGTTCTTGTCTGTATTTGGCTAAAAAGTGAATGGTGTCGTCTACAGATATCCCAAAGGCAATACTAAATACTAATATGGTAGAGGGTTTTATAGGTACCCCAATAAACCCCATCATTCCCGCAGTGATCAATAAAGGGAGTAGGTTAGGAATAAGAGAGATCACAATCATTCTAAAGGACCTAAATAGGTAAGCCATAAATAAGGCGATCAGAAAGATCGCTAATGCCAATGACATGATTAGATTTTTAATCAGGTATTTTGTTCCTTTTAAAAACAGCAGTGCTTTTCCTGTTAGCATTACATTGTAGCGCTCTTTGGGGAATAATTTATCTATTTTTTCTAACAAGTCTAATTCAACCTGTTCCATTTGATCGGTCTCTACATCTTTAATTGCGGTAGAAAGTCTGGCCACTTGACCTGTGGAATCTGTAAAATTTTTGAGTATATCCTGATCGGTATTGGCACCTTGAGCGGCAGATAAAATAAAACCCCTCTCTTGGGAGGTAGGGAGTTGGTAGTATTTAGGTAAATTATTGTAATAGGCTTGTTTGGCGTATTTGGCCAAATTCACTACCGATATAGGTTTTGAAAGCTCTGGTGTTTCTTCTATGAACTGACTTAAAGCGTCCATTTGCTTGAGATTGCTAGGTCTCAATACGCCATTGGGTCTCTTCGTGTCTATGACAATTTCAATGGGCATAATAGCGTTGAATTCTTGTTCAAAAAAGCGTATATCTTTAAAGAAAGCCTTGTCCTTTGGCATGTCTTCGATAGGGCTTCCAGAAGTTTTTATTTGATATATTCCTATAATGCTAGTAATCAGTAGTAAGATAGACACAATATAAACTGCAATTCTGTGCTCTTTTACGATTTTTTCCATGCTCCCAACAAAGCCATCAATCCATTTTTTATTCAAATGCCTTAAGTGTTTTTCCTTAGGCATTGACATGAATGAGTAAATGATTGGAATGATGAGTAAGGAGAGAATAAATATTCCAATGATGTTAATGGAAGCCACAATTCCAAACTCTTTTAACAGGGTGCTCTCTGTAATGATAAAAGTAGCAAATCCAGAAGCGGTCGTTACATTGGTCATTAGAGTGGCGTTTCCAATCTTAGCAATAACACGCTGTAAGGAGAGTGCTTTATTACCGTGTTTCTGGGCTTCTTGTTGGTATTTGTTGATGAGAAAAATACAATTGGGAATTCCTATTACAATGATTAAGGGAGGAATCAATGCGGTAAGCACCGTGATTTCGTATTCAAGTAATCCCAGTACCCCAAATGACCACATTACTCCAATAATAACAACTGCCATGGAAATTATTGTGGCCCTAACA
The DNA here is from genome assembly GCA_029242825.1 of Flavobacteriaceae bacterium. Taxonomy (GTDB): domain Bacteria; phylum Bacteroidota; class Bacteroidia; order Flavobacteriales; family Flavobacteriaceae; genus MAG-120531. The sequence goes on from JAQWTF010000035.1 coordinate 7,054, forward strand.
CTTCTGAAAAAGAAGAAAAATATGATGGAGGTAACCCCAAGGGCGCCTAATATGAATAGCCCAATTTCGTCAATAATGCTTTGGGCATTCATAGTCCTAATGTAGGGCATGCCAGAAATATGAGGAACTAATCCGCTGTCTTCTTCGAAGTCTTTTAAGAGTGTTTTTAGGTCTCTAAGGACAAAATCTTTCCTAACAGAAGTATTGATGATCTCCTTGTCTAAATAGACCAGTGTTCTCAATGTACCGGTCTCTTTATTAAAGAGTAATTGGTCATAAAAAGGCTGGTTTTGATAAAGGTCTTGTAGGTGTTTATCTAAACTTTTCTGGTCTTTAGCTTGGCTTCCTTTAAAAGGAGCAAAAACAAACTTACCCGCTGTTTCCGATCGCTCTAATAACTTTAAGTTGTCTGTGGAAAGCACGGCAATAACCTCGGGGAATGCCGCCAATTGCTTGCTTAATCTGTTCCACTTTTTAAAATTATTCAGCTCAAATAATGCGCTGTCCTTTATGGCAATAGCTATAATATTGCCCTCTTCACCAAAGCGTGAAACAAAGTCTTTATACGCTAGGTTAACAGGATGGTTGTCTGGTAGTAAGTTGGCCTCTGTATTGGAAAAACGCATGTTCTTCCATTGCATGGCCATAAAAATAGTGAAGAGAAATACCCCAATAAGGATAGTGATCCTATTTCTAAGAATAATTCTAGCAGTGGTAGCCCAAAAGTTTTGGGTACTAAATCCTATCATGAGGTTTTTTTAATAAAGGCCTTACACCTTCATGATTTCTGCTTCTTTTACGGCGAGCAGATCTTCAATTTTTTTACTGTACTTGTTGGTGAGCTCTTGGATAGAGGCTTCAGCATCTTTCGCGGTATCTTCTGGTAGGTCTGCTCCTTTAATATCTTTGTTAGCTTCCTGTCTAGCGTTTCTAACTCCAATCTTGGCGTCTTCTGCTTCTGCTTTGGCTTGTTTGACCAAATCCCTTCTTCGCTCCTCTGTTAATGGAGGTACGTTTATTATGATTAGGTCGCCATTATTCATAGGATTAAAGCCTAAGTTAGCGTTTGTAATGGCTTTCTCAATTTCTTGAAGCATGTTTTTTTCCCAGGGCTGTACCGAAATAGTTCTGGCATCTGTGGTGTTCACATTAGCAACTTGTGAGAGTGGCGTGGGTGACCCATAATAATCCACCTTAACGGTAGAAAGCATAATAGGACTCGCTTTTCCAGCTCTGATTTTGGCAAATGATTTTTCTAAATGCGCCATGGCTTTATCCATGTTTTCTTTTGCGCTGTCTAATACAAAATCTACTTCTTCATTCATCTTTAAAGCGATGTTTTTATAAGTTTACAACTGTTCCTATGGCTTCTCCAGAAACAATTTTTAAAAGGTTTCCTTTTTTGTTCATGTCAAATACAATGATCGGAAGTTCATTTTCCTGACTTAGAGTAAACGCAGTGGTGTCCATTACTTTCAGCCCTTTTGACAGTACTTCATTGAAAGAAATTTTGTCAAATTTAGTGGCATTTACATCTTTTTCTGGATCTGCAGTGTAAATACCATCTACACGTGTTCCTTTGATAATTACGTCTGCCTCTATTTCAATGGCCCTGAGCACGGCTGCAGAATCTGTGGTAAAATATGGATTTCCAGTACCTCCTCCGAAAATAACAACACGCCCTTTCTCTAAGTGTCTCATGGCGCGTCTTCTGATAAAAGGTTCTGCCACTTCATTGATTTGAATGGCCGATTGTAGCCGTGTTTGTACGGCTATTTCTTCTAGCGCACTTTGTAAGGCTAATCCGTTTATGACAGTGGCAAGCATACCCATATGGTCTCCTTGAACCCGATCCATTCCGTTGCTCGCTGCTGCCAATCCTCTAAAAATATTACCACCACCAATCACAATGGCTACTTCAATGCCTTTTTCTACAACAGCTTTGATCTCTTGAGCGTAATCTGCTATACGCTTTGGATCTATTCCGTATTGCTTGTCCCCCATGAGGGCTTCTCCGCTTAATTTCAGTAAAATTCTTTTGTATGGCATTTTTTTGAGGAATATCGTTTCACAAAAATAATCAAATTTATTTAGGCATAGCGATTAAGTATGGAATGAGATTCAAAAAAAAAACCCGCGTTCGGAGAACGCGGGTTATTAAATTTATTTGAGAATTGATTATCCCAATGCTACACGCGCAAAAGAAACTACTTCTAAAGAAGCATCTCCAGTTTTTACATACTGCGCAACACTCATTTTAGAATCTTTAATAAAATCTTGATTTACCAAAGTGTTGTCTTTCATAAATCTTGTGATTTTTCCTTTAGCAATGTTGTCTAACATAGCCTCTGGCTTTCCTTCTTGACGCAATTGATCTTTTGCAATCTCAATTTCTTTGTCAATGATAGATTGGTCTACACCATCTTCATTTAAGGCTACAGGGTTCATTGCAGCAGCCTGCATGGCTACGTCTTTAGCAATTACATCTGCTCCAGCTGGAGCAGCAGATAATCCTACTAAAGTAGCAATTTTGTTACCTGCATGGATATAGCTACCTACAAATGCAGCACTTAATTTTTCAAACCCACCAATTTCAATTTTCTCTCCAATAACACCTGTTTGCTCAGTAAGTTTATCCTGAACAGACATTCCGTTAAAATCAGCAGCTAGAAAAGCCTCTTTGGTGTCAAAATTAAGGGCTAAAGAAGCCAATTCAGTAGCTAAGGCTACGAAAGAGTCATTTTTAGCAACAAAGTCAGTTTCACAGTTTAAAGAAACAGCCACCCCTTGAGTGTTGTCTGAATTTAATACTGCAATTGCAGCACCTTCACTTGACTCTCTGTCTGCTCTATTAGCAGCTACTTTTTGTCCTTTTTTACGTAATATTTCAATAGCTGTATCAAAGTTACCCTCAGCTTCTACTAAGGCTTTTTTACAGTCCATCATACCGGCACCGGTAGTTTGTCTTAATTTGTTTACTTCTGCAGCAGTAATATTTGCCATGTTGTTTAGATTTACTTTTTATTAACTTAATGCAGCTACTAAATCTGCTTTCTTCATGCTAGAAATACCTTCAACTCCTTTTGCAGTGGCCATTTCTTTTAATTCAGCAACAGTTTTGCTGTTTAAGTCTTCTGCAGGAGCTGCTTCGGCTTTTGGAGCTGCTTCGGCTTTTGGAGCGGCCTCAGTTTTTGGAGCTACTTCGGCTTTTGGAGCTGCTTCAGCTTTTGGAGCGGCCTCAGCTTTTGGAGCTGCTTCTTTTGCTTCAGATGCACCTTCTTTTTCTGCAGTCTTTTCTGATTTTCTTTCAGATAAACCTTCTGCAACAGCACCAGTAACATGGCTTAAGATTGCTTCGATAGATTTAGATGCGTCATCGTTAGATGGAATCACGTAATCTATTTGTTTTGGATCAGAGTTGGTATCTACCATAGCAAAGATTGGAATGTTTAGCTTTAAAGCTTCTTTCACAGCAATGTGCTCTCTCATGGTGTCTACAATAAATAGCGCTCCTGGTAAACGAGTCATGTCTGAGATAGACCCTAAGTTTTTCTCTAATTTTGCTCTTAAACGATCTACCTGTAAACGCTCTTTCTTAGAAAGGGTTAAAAAGGTACCGTCTTTTTTCATGCGATCAATAGTAGCCATTTTCTTCACAGCCTTACGGATCGTTACAAAGTTGGTTAACATACCACCTGGCCATCTTTCTGTGATGTAAGGCATATTTACATTAGCCGCTTTTTCAGCCACAATGTCTTTTGCTTGTTTTTTGGTTGCTACGAAAAGAATCTTTCTACCAGAGGCAGCAATTTTCTTTAATGCTTCGTTAGCTTCTTCAATTTTAGCAGCAGTTTTGTAAAGGTTAATTACGTGAATCCCATTACGCTCCATGTAGATGTAAGGAGCCATGCTTGGATTCCATTTTCTTGTAAGGTGACCGAAATGCACCCCAGCCTCTAATAGGTCTTTAACTTCAATTTTGTTTGCCATTTTTTACTTAGTTTACTTTCTGTTGGATTAGCAATGCTACAAAGCAGCATTTAGATGCTAAACTAGTTTCTGGTCTATCCAGATAACAACTTATTTATAATAAAGACCTCCCAAGATGGGAGGATACTTTTAAGAACATATAAAGGCCTTACGAATAAGGCCTTGAATTTATAGTATAAACGATTAACGTTTAGAGAACTGGAATTTCTTACGGGCTTTCTTCTGTCCGAATTTCTTACGCTCTACCATTCTTGGGTCTCTAGTTAAGAGTCCTTCTGGCTTCAGTGTCAATCTGTTTTCAGCATCAATGTCACACAAGGCTCTAGAGATCGCTAAACGAACTGCTTCTGCTTGGCCAGTGATACCACCACCATATACATTTACTTTTACGTCATAAGTTCCTTCTGTTCCTGTAAGTGCGAAAGGCTGTTGCACTTTGTACTGCAAGGTAGCTGTTGGAAAGTAGTTCTCTAGATCTCTTTTGTTGATCGTAACTTTACCGTTTCCTGGTGTAAGGTATACTCGAGCAACCGCTGTTTTTCTTCTTCCTATTTTGTGAATTACTTCCATCGCTAAAATGATTCTAAGTTTATTACTACAGGTTTTTGCGCCTCTTGACCGTGCGCTGTACCTTCGTATACTTTTAAGTTTCTGAAAAGATCAGCACCCAATTTATTTTTAGGCAACATCCCTTTTACTGCTTTCTCTACAAGACCAATTGGCTTCTTTGCTAATAATTCACTAGCAGTTAGAGAACGCTGACCCCCTGGAAAACCAGTGTGTCTTATGTAAGTTTTAGTCTGCATCTTATTACCAGTCATGGTAACTTTCTCTGCATTTACAACTATTACATTGTCCCCACAATCTACGTGAGGGGTGTAGTTAGGTTTGTTTTTACCTCTAAGCATAATAGCTATTTTAGAAGCCAAACGTCCTAAAGTTTGTCCTTCTGCATCTACCAGTACCCACTGTTTGTTAACTGTAGCTTTGTTAGCTGAAACA
>JAQWTF010000051.1:0-7751 GCA_029242825.1 Flavobacteriaceae bacterium
TTCGGTTTCGCTGGAAATGAAATGGCCAGTTTTTACACCTGTGACGAGGAGTGGAACCAAGATGTAGAAATAGCCCTTTTTGATCTCAGTGATATGTCAGATGCAAAACTAATGTCTAGTACTTTAGTGGAGGAAGTGATGGATGAGGCAGCTCCTAAGCTCATTTATGTCTATGACTTTTTTAATATGTGGACCTTTTTTGTTGAACTAGCAGACGTAACTGAAATAGCATCTGGTCAAACACTTCCTGAATTGCTCTTTAGTTTTGGGGAATTACCTGAAAATCCTCCAGAAAAAATCTTCGAAGCTAAAAAAGAAGACGCCATGGACTATGATGAAGAAGGGTTTGACGACGATTTCAATGATGGTTATAGTGGTGGAGACGAATACGATCACTTAGACTTTGATGAAAACTGGAACTAAAACACAACACACAAAAGTAAAAACCCTTTACACAAAGTAACCCTCCCGAATAACAACTGTTTAACTACACTATGATCAACCTATATAACATTCAAATTGAAAGCCTTTCTATTCATAAAGTAGGAAATAAAAACAAAGCAGAATCTTTATTCATATCTAAAGCGGCGCACCACTTAAACGATGAGACCACAGGACTTTTAAAAGAATATTTTTTTAAGCCTTTTAGAGAAAAAGAAGAAAGTTATTACAGATTATCTCATGAAGCAGATCTGAGTTTTAACCCCCTGTATGAGGCGGTCACTAAAATATTCAATGAACCAAACACTGTTCATGATATCTCTGGAAAAATAGCCAAACATTTATACGATCAGTCCAATCATCCTCACATTAAAAGTGGGGAATTGTATGTGACCTATCTCACAGGACTTCAATTAGACAATGTAAAAACAGATGCCATAGGAATCTTTAAAAGTGAATTAAAGCAAGACTTTATTCAATTTGAAGAACAAACAGATCATTTAGAAATCCTTGTACAACAGGGGATAAACATTCACAAACTAGATAAAGGCTGTCTCATTTTCAATACTGAATCAGAAGAAGGTTATAAAGTCCTTTCCGTAGACAGTAATCGATACGACACCAAATACTGGTTGGAACAATTTCTTGGCGTGGCAGTCCTTACGGATAATAATTTTTACACCAAAAACTACTTGAAATTTTGTCAGAATTTTGCCAAGGATGTAGTCCTACCGGCAGAAGACAAGCAACAAGAGGTATTGTTCATGAACAGAGCGGTTAATCATTTTGCAAAAAACAATGCATTTGAAGAGACCAATTTCATGAATGAAGTCATAGACAATCCAGCACTCATCCCTGAATTCAAGCATTATAAAGTAGAAAAGGGTCCTAAGTATAGTATTGAAGATGTCTCCTCTTTTGACATTGCCAACAAAGCGGTATCTCAGGCCAGAAAAACCATCAAAAACGTCATTCAACTAGACACCAATATCCAAATTAAAATGGACTTCATTAATCCAGAATCTGCAGAAAAATTTGTAGAAAAAGGATGGGACGAAGAAAAAGGTATGTACTACTATTTGGTGTACTTCAATAAAGAGCAAAAAGGCTCGTAATACAGACAATAAAGTATTAATGCCATCTAAACAATTTAATTATTAATGGCATAAGGTTTTATAACATTCTTCTTTGAGGGCTTGATTAAATTCTGTTGGCTACCTACTTAAAGCTTAATGCGCTGCTCAATAATCTGTCGCATACTCACATTTTCGTAGTTGCGTTTCACAAAGTGAAGGGCTAAATCCAAAACAGTTCCCATATTTGGAGCCTCTTTAAAATCTATATCTTGAGTGAGCTTGTAAATAGCACTTTTTAGTGTTTCTACATGTTCTGGTAACGAAATAGTATCTTCTTTAGCAATATTTAAAAGTTCCGTGATCCGATCTTCAAAACTCATAAAACGCTTAGCGACTATGGAGCGTTCTTCCAACTTATACTGATCTATAGAATTGGCTTGAAGCTTTTCTTTGACCAAAGTCACCATTTGATTGTTTTCTTTAAAAAATTGGGGCCTGTAAATCTTCAAATTTCCCTCAAAAGACTGTTGATCAAAATCAATAGCTCTAATTTTGTACACTACATGATCAAAGTCATGGGTAGGCACAATCACATAGTTATAAGAGCGCATATCTCCCAAAAGTCTAATCATACAGCGCTCATTAAACTTCACAAACTCTTTGGCCAACTGAGATTTCTCAGATTCTGAACACTCTGGAAGCATTTCTTTAATAAAAACATCTCCAGGAATTCCAGCAATATGCTCTTCGATGAGGGTGTCTTTATAGACCAAAAAATTTAAGTTATAGGGAGATAAAATATGCTCTAATTCCAATCCATACACCCTAGAAGCATCTGTTTTTTTTACATAAAAATAAGTGAAATTGTCGTTGAGAATATTCCTGACTTTAATTCTAAATGGCTTAGAATTTCCAAAGGTGCAATAGTCTACAGCGTCTACATTCAAATAGGGAACAATGCTATCTCCTCCGTCTGAATGAAGGATGGAGTACACTTTTTTCAAACTTAAATCTATTTCTTCTCTGTCGTATTCAGAATAAAAGACCCTGACCCATAGGGTGTCTTCATCATTGTTGTCATAGACCACAACAGACCCTTGAAAACGCAATAAATCTTCATAGAAAATTGGAATCTCAATATTCCTACTGTAATGTCTCAGATAAGCATCCAATCGTTCAGACACTGGAAAAGCAGGTTTCTTTTTAGACATCATCTTTTCAGACATGGAAATATAGTTTTTTATTCTTGTAACAAAATACGCATAATATCGTCAATTATGATAAGAACCCTTAAATAAAAAGCTTTTGGAAACCATCCTTACTGTTCACGAACTCACCAAGTCTTACGGTAGTTTATTTGCTGTTAAAAAACTGAGTTTCACCATTGAAAAAGGTCATGTGTACGGCATATTGGGACCTAATGGTAGTGGTAAATCTACCACTCTAGGGATGGTTCTTAATGTGGTAAACCCCACTCAAGGAAGTTTTCAATGGTTTGAGGGCAGTTTGAGTACCCATCAGGCACTTAAAAAAGTAGGGGCCATTATTGAAAGGCCCAATTTCTATCCCTATATGACTGCTGTAGAAAACCTCAAGCTTGTCTCTAAAATAAAAGGAGTCTCTTCTGAAAACATTGAAGAAAAACTTGAATTGGTTGGTTTACTGGACAGGAAAAACTCTAAATTCCAGACCTATTCACTGGGAATGAAACAGCGATTGGCCATTGCCTCTGCCCTACTCAATAATCCAGAAATACTCATTTTAGACGAACCCACTAATGGACTAGACCCTCAAGGGATTCATCAAATTAGGGAGATTATTAAAAAAATTGCAGCTCAAGGAACCACCATTTTATTGGCCTCTCACCTATTGGATGAAGTAGAAAAAGTCTGTACCCATGTGGTGGTACTCAGAAAAGGGGAAAAGCTGTATGCAGGTCCGGTGTCTGAGATGCAATCCAATCATGGCTTTGTCTTATTAAATTCGGCCAAGGCCGATACCTTAAAAGTGCACTTAGAGCAAAGTGAAGATTTTGAAAAAATCTCTCTAGAAAATGGTTTACTAAAAGCCTATTTAACAAGGCCAATAGCAGCAGATCAATTAAACAAAAAACTCATGGAAGAAGGCTTTTTATTGAGTCATTTATCCATTCAGAAAGATAGCTTAGAGGCCCAATTTTTAGCACTTACCAAAAACAACTAGTAGCCATGAAAAGATTATTACAAATAGAACTCATCAAGCTTTGGAACAATAGGGCTAGTAAAACACTGATTTACGGATACTTTATTTTATTGACTAGTATAGCACTCATTGCGGCTATTAAATTTGACATTGGTCCTATAAAATTTCATTTAGCAGAACAGGGCATATTTAACTTTCCCTATATATGGCACTTTAACACCTTTGTTGCTGCGCTATTAAAAATATTTTTGGCTATTATTATTGTCTCAATGATGTCCAATGAATACACCTATAAAACTATTAAACAAAATCTAATAGACGGCCTTTCCAAAAAAGAATTTATAGCCTCAAAGTTTCTTACCGTGGTTTTATTTTCGCTAGTGTCCACAGGTTTTGTGTTTGTGACTTCATTAATTTTAGGCAGTATTTATTCAGACTACACAGAAATAGGAATCGTTTTTTCTGACCTGCGCTTTTTAGTGGCTTATTTTATAAAGTTATTGGGATTCTTTTCCTTCTGTCTTTTTATAGGCATACTAGTCAAAAGATCTGCCTTTGCGCTGGGTTTTTTAATACTTTGGCAAATGTTCGAGGGCTTTACCAGAGGCATGATTCGTTGGAAGTTATTCGATGGGGATACTACAGATGCTATTATGGGATTTTTTCCATTGAATGCCATGTTCAATGTTTTAAAAGAGCCTTTTACTAGATTGAGCGCCGTCCAATCGGTTGCGAACCAAATTGGAGAGGAAATTGCCTTGGATTACGGCACCACACTTTTAGATATGCTCATTGTAATAGCTTGGACAGCAATTTTTATTTGGGGATCTTATGCTATTCTAAAGAAGAGGGATTTGTAGTATTTATAAGCGTGCTTTTGTACCTTTGGGTATGAAGTTTTCTTTGGAATCCCCCTTTAAACCAACTGGTGACCAACCACAGGCCATTTCGCAAATTGTGGATGGTATTCTGGAGCATGCGCCTTCGCAAACACTCGTTGGGGTAACCGGTTCTGGTAAGACTTTTACGGTAGCCAATGTGATCCAAGAAGTACAAAAACCTACTTTAATACTTGCGCACAACAAGACACTTGCCGCTCAATTGTACTCTGAATTCAAGCAGTTCTTTCCAAATAATGCGGTTGAGTATTTTGTTTCCTACTACGATTACTATCAGCCAGAGGCCTATATTCCTACTTCGGGAACTTATATAGAGAAGGATTTATCGATCAATGAAGATATTGAAAAGCTCCGATTAAGCACTACTTCTTCACTGCTCTCTGGGAGACAAGATGTATTGGTAATCGCTTCTGTATCTTGTCTCTACGGTATGGGAAACCCAGTAGAATTTGAAAAAAATGTAGTTCAAATAACACGAGATCAAGTGATTTCTAGAACCGCCTTTTTAAAACAATTGGTTCAGGCATTATATGCCAGGACCACTGCAGACTTTGTCAACGGAAGCTTTAGGGTTAAAGGAGATGTGGTAGATGTATTTCCAAGTTATACAGATCACGCCATCAGGGTCCATTTTTTTGGAGATGAAATTGAGGAGATTGAGTCATTTGACCCTTTACACAATAAAACCTTAGAAACCTTTGAAAGCTTGCGTATTTTCCCAGCAAATATGTTTGTAAGCTCGCCCGATATTCTTCAGAATGCCATTCATAGTATTCAAGAAGACATGGTTAAACAAGTGGCCTTTTTTAAAACAGAGGGAAAACATTTAGAGGCAAAACGATTGGAAGAAAGAACCACTTTTGACTTGGAAATGATCAGAGAACTGGGTTACTGTTCGGGTATTGAAAATTACTCCAGGTATTTAGATGGTCGGGCGCCCGGAACCAGACCTTTCTGCCTTCTAGATTACTTCCCTAAAAACTTTTTGTTGGTGGTAGATGAAAGCCATGTCACTATTCCACAGGTACATGCTATGTTTGGTGGAGATAGATCTAGAAAGGAAAATTTAGTGACCTACGGTTTTAGGCTTCCGGCTGCCATGGACAATAGACCCTTAAAGTTCGAAGAATTTGAAATGCTCACCCCCCAAACTCTTTATGTAAGTGCTACTCCTGCAGACTATGAATTAGAACAATCTCAGGGCGTGGTGGTAGAGCAAATTATACGGCCCACTGGATTATTAGACCCTGTGATTGAAGTGAGGCCCTCCACGAATCAAATTGATGATTTGGTAGCTGAAATTCAAGATAGGGTTGCTATAGATGAACGCACATTGGTGACCACGCTCACTAAAAGAATGGCAGAGGAGTTGGCCAAGTACTTTACTAAAATTCAAGTGAGGTGCCGCTATATTCATTCAGATGTAGACACCTTGGAAAGAGTAGAGATTATGCAGGATCTCAGAAAAGGTATTTTTGATGTTCTTATAGGGGTGAATTTACTTCGCGAGGGCCTAGACCTGCCAGAAGTCTCTTTAGTAGCCATTATAGATGCAGACAAGGAAGGTTTTTTAAGGAATGCCCGCTCCCTGACACAAACGGTAGGAAGAGCCGCGAGAAATGTAAATGGAAAAGCCATTATGTATGCAGACAAAGTAACCAAAAGCATGCAGAAAACCATCGATGAAACCAACTATAGAAGGGAAAAACAAATGGCCTATAATAAAGCACACAATACCGTACCAAAAGCCTTGAACAAAAGCTTGGACAATGTGCTGACCAAAAACTCTGTTTCTGCCTACCACTTTGAAAAAGCCAGTCATAGAGCCCAAGAGCCAGATCCCAATTACTTAACTCCAGAAGAGCGTGCTAAAATGATAGTGGATAAAAGAAAAACCATGGAAAAAGCGGCTAAAAACTTAGACTTTTTAGAAGCCGCAAGACTCCGGGATGAAATTAAAGCCCTGCAGTTGGCTGGAGCAGCAAAATAATAGCGGGGATTTATTACATTTAGTATAAAATTAGAATGTAATTTTCTGTGTCTATTTGATTCTGAGCCAAACCATCTTTTCTATGAAAAAAAAACTGCTTTTTTTATCTATAATAGCTTCCACATTTTGTAATGCTCAGGATATTTCTAAAAAAAAGATTGAACAATGGACCACAGATTATAGTCCTAAAGCAATTCAAAACCTCCGTGAATTTTTATCCATTCCAAACAATGGACTGGATTCAACACAAATTCAAAACAACCTCAGTTGGTCTAAAAGTGCTTTAAAGGATTTGGGGTTTGCCGTTAAAGAAATAACTACACAGGGAGTTCCGGTGCTTTTAGCAGAGAAAAATATAGCGCCCAATTTACCTTCAGTACTCTTCTATCTTCAGATAGACGGACAACCAGTAGACCCATCACAGTGGGATCAGGAAAATCCTTACCGAGCTGCCTTGAAGGTAAAAAACGAAGAAGGGGAATGGGAACAATTGGATTGGACAGAAAAAAAGTGGGACAAAGACAGTTATATATTTGCTAGATCAGCCTCTGATTCCAAAGGCCCTGCAATGGCTTTAATCAGTGCATTTCAAATACTTAAAGACAAAAGCATTGCCCTAAAATACAATATTAAGGTGCTGTTAGACTTTCAAGAAGAAGTGGGATCTCCGACCCTTCCCAAAATGGTCGTTAATAATAAAGACTTGTTAAAGGCAGATTATTTATTTATTATGGATGGTGCAAGACACTTATCCAATAAACCCACACTCACTTTTGGCGCCCGAGGAATAGCGACCGCTACATGGCGGGTTTTTGGGCCAGAAGTACCTTTGCACAGTGGACAATACGGAAATTATGCCCCAAACCCGGTATTCGAAGCTGCAAAAGTAATAGGCCAATTAAAAGATGCCACGGGAAAAGTAACTCTAGAAGGATTTTATGAGGGCGTAAAAATCTCTTCAAAAGACCAAGCATTCCTAAATGCTATAGAAGAAAACGAAATAGTGACCAATAAAAGGCTAGGAATTTCCAAACGAGATGCTATTGGCAACGGGTACCAGGAAGCCCTTCAATATCCGAGTCTCAATATAAGAGGTATAAAAGCGGCATGGGTGGGGTCACAAGTGAGAACCATCATCCCCTCCGAGCTGATTGTAGAAATAGA
>JAQWTF010000151.1:0-7867 GCA_029242825.1 Flavobacteriaceae bacterium
ATTAGCGTTCATACCTACAGCGGTTTAACAGTAGATTTCTGTAAAGAGATTAAAGCAAACTTTATTCTTAGAGGGCTCAGAAATCCTGCAGATTTTGAATTTGAAAAAGCCATTGCCCACACCAATAGAAAGCTCTCCGAAATTGAAACCGTTTTTTTACTCACCTCATCAGGTAAATCATATATCAGTTCTTCCATAGTTAGAGATGTTATTAGGCACGGAGGTGATTATTCAGGACTAGTTCCAGAAGCAGTGTTAAATTTTTCAAAATAACTCATTTAATTTGTAATATTTTTCTTACATTTATCATGACTTAATTATTAGACATGATTATTAACTCAATTTTTATTATTGATGACGACCCCATAGTAGTCTTTGGGATCAAAAAATTACTGCATCAATATAAGAATCAAATGCAGGTACTCACTTTTAATAATGGAGAAGATGCCATTAATGCCATTTACAAACTCAATCAAAAACAAATCTCTTTACCTGAAGTCATTTTTTTGGATCTTAATATGCCCATCATGGATGGTTGGGAGTTTTTAGACGCTTTCTTAAGCCTTAAGCTAGATAAGAAAATTCAAATCAATATTCTGAGTTCGACCATTGACCCAGAAGACCTAAATAAAGTGGCCATTTACAAAACAGTCCAACACCATTCCATTAATTTCAATGGCAAGCCTATCACAAGAAGGGAAATAAAAAAACTCACCCACGCAGCTTAATAATCTAAAGTATTAGCTGAAATTACTATAAATATCTCCTTACAACATTTAAGGTATTGCGTAAAAAGGCTAAGGCTACTTATTGGGTCTACGATTTTTATTCGAACAACACTTTAATGTTGGTGAAAGAGTTCTGTAGGGCCTTTTTAATTTTGTCTGGACCTTTCCACTTCACTTTAACAATGCCTTCTTCTAATTGTCCCAGCAAGGGTCCCTTATAAGATGTTTTCATGGCAAACCAATGTACTTCTTTAAGTTTATATTGTCCGTTTCGCTTGAATATATGATAGGTAGTTCTCAAGAAGTTTTCAATCTCCAATCCTTTCACACCCGTTTCCTCCTCCACTTCTCTTATTGCGGCAGCTTCAATAGTCTCTCCCTTGTCTACTTTGCCCTTTGGCAAATCCCACTTATCATTTCTATATATAAAGAGCACCTTTCCTAATGGGTTAGTCACTACACCTCCTGCCGCTACAACCCTAGGTATGGTTTTAGAAAACTTGTTTAATATTTCTTCGTGGTTGGGATGGTATATATACGCTTTATCCAGCTTCTTTTTAGAGAGTGCTGAAATGGCTTTTTGAATCGCTTCCTCATTTAGCGGAAAATAAGTGCTTTCTTCAGATTCTGCTAGTTTATTTGTCAGAATCATAGGAGATTCATTCACAAAAACTTTATACATTTGTGTCATGATTTTAGATAGCGAAACCGCAAAACAAACAGCTGCACTATTATTACAAATTAATGCAATAAAATTGAGACCAGAAAATCCTTTTTCTTGGGCCTCAGGATGGAAATCTCCTATTTATTGCGACAACAGAATAGTGCTCTCATTTCCAGAGGCCAGAAAATTTGTTGCCACAAAAATGGCAGCACAAATAAAAACACTTTACCCCAATCCAGATGCTATAGCTGGTGTTGCCACAGGAGCTATAGGCATGGGTTTATTGGTCGCTGAAATATTAGAACTCCCTTTTGTTTACATTAGACCTGAAGCAAAATCTCACGGAAGACAAAACAAAATTGAAGGGCAGTTGCAAGAGAACGCCAAAGTAGTTGTGATAGAAGACCTTATATCTACAGGCAAAAGTAGTCTTAAAGCGGTCGATGCATTAGAAGAAGTAGGTGCAAAAGTTATGGGAATGTTAGCTATTTTCACCTATGGTTTTGAGACTGCTGAAGAAAATTTCAAAAAGCAAAATACCACACTTCATACCTTGAGCGACTACAGTCACTTAATTACACAAGCATCTAACGAGGGTACTGTAAGCAGTGACCACTTAGAAACTTTAAAAGAATGGAGGAAAAATCCCTCACAGTGGAACCAACAATAATTCATAGTTAGTTGGTCCTATAAACACTTATTTATCGGAACAGACGGAAGTTTCGATTAAACCTAAAGATTTTTATAATATGTTAATAGAAACGAGCCCAGTACTTTTAAATACCTCTGACGAATCGGTATTTAATTTCTTAAATGAAATTAAAAATTTCGAACACCTCATGCCAGAGAACACGAGTAAATTTGAAGTACTCAGCGAGGATCGTTTTCTCTTCGCTTTAAAAGGAATGCCAGAAATAGTCTTGCAAAAAAATGGATCTGAGGCCAACTCATATGTATTATTGGGTGCTGCAAGTGATAAGTTAGCTTTCACGCTTAAAGGAAATATTGTTAATAAAGGAGAAGGCAGCACAGAAGTACAATTGGTTTTTGAAGGCACCTTCAATGCTATGATGGAAATGATGATTAAAACACCCATTACCAATTTTGTGAATACATTATCTGAAAACTTAACTAAAGTTTCATTTTAAGCTAGTACACTCAGCGTTGTTAAAGTTTCAAGGATACCTCCTTAAACTGAAAGAACTCTTTTAAGCCTTCTTGGTTTTCAATGATCAATGCTCCATTAGAAGTAACCCCTCTAATAAACCCTTGGAAGCTTTTTTGATTAGATTTTTGAAAGGTTTTAAGCACTCCAATCCCAAACAAATGGCTTTCATAGCTGAATTTTAATGAAGGATAAGATATGTGCTCCATCTCAGAGAGCGATTTATCTAATTGAATCATTAAGATCTCCTGCAAGGAGTCCAGTTTAATTGCTAGCTTGGAATGTTCACTTAGTGCAGTGGCCTTTGTTAATTCAGGCATTGAAAACTTAAAGACATTCAATCCTATCCCAATGACACTTGAAGTAATTTCATTTCCTTGAATGGTATTTTCAATGAGAATTCCACCTACTTTTTTACCCTGAATTAAAATATCATTAGGCCATTTAACCCTGACCTCCTCTGAAAATAGTGCAAAGACTTGACGCACTGCTAAAGAAACTGACATGGCTATTTTAAATTGATCCTTTAAAGGTATATTCAACTGCTTTTTATAAATACTCAAACTAATACTACTACCCTTTGAGCTCCTCCAACTATTTCCCATTTGTCCCCTTCCTGCTGTTTGCTCTGTAGTTACAACAAAAGTATTGTCTTGTAACATTTCTTTACCCAAAAGGTCTTTTAGGTAATCATTTGTAGAAGAAATTTTATCCAAATAAATAAGGGGCATAAATAAAGATTTAATCTTTTAAAACAGGGCTAAAAAGCTGTTTAATCTTATGTTAAAAACAATAGCTAAGAACGTAAAAATATAATAACTTTGTAAAAATTTAAATTTTTTAAATGTTAGATAAAAAAGGAGACGTAGATAACCTTATCTCATTAATTCTCAATGGAATAGAAGAAGTAAAAGGTTTAGATATTCAATTATTAGATCTTCGAGAAATAGAAAATACTGCCTGTGATTATTTCATTATTTGCAATGGAACTTCAAATACGCATGTCAATGCCGTTGTTGGATCTGTACAAAAAATAGTCAGTAAAACCATTCAAGACAAACCTTGGCATGTAGAAGGGTCTGAAAATGGAGAGTGGGTTTTACTGGATTATGTGAATGTTGTAGTGCACGTTTTTCAAAAACATATCAGAGAATATTACGACATAGAAAGCCTTTGGGGAGACGCCAAAGTAACAGCAATATCTAGTCCATCAAACTAAAAAATAACATGGCAAAAGAATCTAAAACAAGTCCTAAGAAACCAAAGTTCAATGCATGGTGGGTATACGCCACTGTAATTGCTTTACTAATAGGTTTTCAATTTATGAGCAGTGGGCTTTCTAACACTAGAAAGACAACCACATCTGAATTGCAATCGTATTTGAAGAATGGGGATATTAATAAAATCATCATTATTAGCAACACCAGGCAAGCCAAAGTATTTTTAACTAAGGAAGCACTGGCTAAGGAAGTACATAAAGATGTTGCTGAAAAATCGTTCAATCTAAGCGGCTTAAGTCCAGAGTATATACTAGACTTTGGGGACCTTCAAAATTTTGAAAACGATATAAAGACCATTAAATCGGAATATCAATTAGACACCTTAGTAGACTACGAGACTGAATCTAATGTGTTTGGAGATTTACTTTTATCCCTTTTACCCTTTGTACTGATCATTGGTATTTGGATTTACGTAATGAAGAGAATGTCTGGTGGCGCAGGTGGCGGAGGCGGAGGCCAAATTTTCAATATAGGAAAATCCAAAGCCAAACTATTTGATGAAAAGACAGATACCAGAACTTCTTTTAAAGATGTGGCAGGTTTAGAAGGTGCCAAAGAAGAAGTAGAAGAAATTGTTTCTTTCTTAAAACACCCAGAAAAATATACTTCCCTTGGAGGTAAAATTCCAAAAGGTGCTTTATTGGTAGGACCTCCTGGAACAGGGAAAACATTATTGGCAAAAGCAGTAGCTGGTGAAGCTAAGGTCCCTTTCTTTTCTCTTTCAGGATCTGATTTTGTAGAGATGTTTGTTGGGGTTGGAGCTTCAAGAGTGAGGGATTTATTCAAACAAGCAAAAGAAAAGTCTCCTGCTATTATTTTTATAGACGAAATAGACGCCATTGGTCGCGCTAGAGGTAAAAATAATATGACGGGGTCTAATGATGAAAGAGAGAACACCCTAAACCAATTACTGACAGAAATGGACGGTTTTGGCACCAATACAAATGTGATAGTCTTAGCGGCCACAAACAGAGCAGACGTTTTAGACAAAGCATTGATGAGGGCAGGCCGTTTTGATAGGCAAATCTATGTGGATTTACCAGATATTAGAGAGCGTAAAGAAATATTTGAGGTTCATTTAAAACCTATAAAGACCTCTGAAAAACTGGACATAGATTTCTTAGCCAGACAAACCCCAGGATTTTCGGGAGCAGATATTGCCAACGTTTGTAATGAAGCCGCACTTATTGCAGCAAGAAAAGATAAAAAGGCCGTTAGCAAGCAAGACTTTTTAGATGCAGTAGATAGGATTGTGGGTGGATTAGAAAAGAAAAATAAAATTGTTACCCAATCTGAAAAAGAAACCATTGCCTATCACGAAGCAGGACACGCTACAGTGAGTTGGATGTTAGAACATGCTGCTCCTTTAGTGAAGGTAACCATTGTTCCAAGAGGGCAATCTCTAGGAGCTGCATGGTACTTACCAGAAGAAAGGCTGATTGTTAGAACAGAGCAAATGCTAGATGAAATGTGTGCCACTTTAGGAGGGCGTGCTGCAGAAAAGGTGATTTTTAATAAAATTTCTACAGGAGCCCTAAGCGACCTGGAAAAAGTAACCAAGCAAGCGAGGGCTATGGTCACTGTTTACGGCTTAAACGAATCATTGGGAAATATCACTTACTACGATTCTTCAGGACAGTCTGAGTACGGTTTCACTAAGCCATATAGTGAGGAGACCGCTCAGAAAATAGACAAAGAAATTTCTATCCTAATAGAGGCGCAATATCAAAGAGCTATTGAACTTTTAGAGGAAAACAAAGAAAAACTTACTACATTAGCAAAAAGATTGTTAGAAAAAGAAGTGATTTTTAAGGACGATTTGGAAAAAATCTTTGGAGAAAGACCCTTTAGTCCAGCTCCTAAAGCCCTTCAAAAAGAAGCTACTGCCAACCCAGATGATGAAGCTGATACAGGTATTTCTGACAGTCTAGAAAATAAAGAAGAAAATGCTTCTTCCATAGTTGCAGAAAGCACCCTAGAAGATCCGAATAACTCAACTACAACAAAAGAAGAAGGCAAAGCGTAATATTGAATTTTTTTAGCAAAATATTTGGATCCTCTAAAAACAACCCCGCTTCAAGCCAGGTTGAGAGGTCCAAGTACATGCCAGAAGAAAAAACTCCAGTAGACGAATTATTTACCATAAACTTCAAAAAAAATGGCGGTAAATTTTTATACTGTGAAGACACAGATGAAGCCTTAGCGCTTTTGAATGACATTCTTGATGAGAACGATTGGAAAGAAAAACCCCTGCTCACTTTAGACAAAAACATGGCGCTATTTTGCACCAACGCAGGATATAAAACTACCCATAAAACACAGGGAGCTGGTGTGTTTTTCACCTCCTGTGAGCACCTAATAGCTTTGAACGGCTCTATTTTAGTAAGTGACAGTCAGTTTGGAGAAAATAAGTTACCGGACTTACCAGAGATTATCATAGTATTTGCCAAAACCAGCCAAATGTTAGAAACCATACAAGATGGTTTAAAACAAATTAAAAAAAACTATCCCAAACAGATACCAGGCAATATAACCGCCATTAAGAACTTCAAGAAAGAAACTGAAGGTCAAAAAGATTTTATGAGCTACGGAAGTAGCAACAAAGATGTGTATCTGATTCTTCTAGAAGACCTTTAAATGAGAGAATTAATAAGAAGGCTCCTCACAGGGGGGGTCTATGTATTTATTTTACTAGCAGCTGTTTTTTTAAACTCAGATGCCTTTGATTTTCTATTTATGGCCTTTGGACTAGCCTGTATTTATGAATACAAAAGAATCACAAAATTACGTGGCTACTATTTATTCATGGCTTATTTAGCCCTTTGGTGGTTGTTTATTTATCTGATCCAAAACAGTTTTACTATAGGACTTTTACTCGGTGCCACATTGGTCATAAATACATTCTTATTAAAATATCTGCTAACTAAAAAGAAACAACAGCTCTCCAAAAGTATGACCTTTATCTCTGGGGTATTTTACATAGGAGGCGGATGCATTTTCCTGACCCTTATTCCCTACACTACCCCTGAATTTGCCAAAATGCTCATTACGGGTATTTTCCTGATCATATGGATGAATGATTCCTTTGCTTATTTGGTGGGCAAACAGTTTGGGAAAAATAAATTATACCCCTCTGTATCTCCCAAAAAAACCGTCGAAGGTGCCGTTGGTGGACTTGTATTTGGACTTTTAGCCGCAGTTTTAATCGCTCAAATAGACCCGCTACTGTCTTTAAGCCAATGGCTCATTCTTGCTACAGTAGTAGTGATTACAGGGAATTTAGGAGATCTTCTTGAATCTAAATTCAAACGTGTTGCTGGCGTAAAAGACAGCGGCGCAATTTTACCTGGCCACGGAGGGATGTTAGATAGACTAGATAGTCTTATATTTGCCGCACCATTTGCATATTTGCTCATCATTATCTTTAATTAGTTATGTTTCACAGAGAAGGTTTTAAGATTATTGCGATCACTTTTATTATTGTTGGAGTTGTGGCCCTCACGGCCGATGCCTATATTACAAATCACCTAATCAAATATGGCGTACAAGGTGTTGCATTGACTATCCTGGTCTTGATTTTACAATTTTTCAGAAACCCAAAAAGAGCTGTTCAATTTAATCTCAATGAAATTATCGCCCCTGTAGATGGTAAAGTTGTTGTCATAGAAGAGGTAGAAGAAAAGGAATACTTTCAAGGGAAAAGAAAGCAAGTTTCTATCTTCATGTCTCCCTTAAATGTGCATGTAACAAGATATCCTGCTAGTGGCGTAATACAATATTCAAAATACCACCCTGGCAAATACTTAGTGGCATGGCACCCTAAAGCTAGTGAGGAAAATGAAAGAACTACCATAGTGATTAAAACACCCAAATTTGGCGATATATTATACAGACAAATTGCTGGCGCTTTAGCCAGAAGAATTGTTAATTACGCCAAAAAAGGCGACAAAGCCATTCAAGGAGCAGACGCAGGTTTTATAAAATTTGGATCCAGAGTAGACCTTTTCCTACCCCTAGATTGTATTGTTAC
>JAQWTF010000156.1:0-2790 GCA_029242825.1 Flavobacteriaceae bacterium
CAAATGTATAACAGCTTTATTTTATAATCAAAAAAATAGGCGCTTTTTTTCTATAAATCGTATTTGAGCTTGAAAACCACATACCTAGGTTGCACCATATAAGCAGAAGAACTGATGAATAAATCATTGAATCCATCTTGATTCAAAGCCTCCGTATTCAGCGCATTGGTCACTTGAATATTATACTCCCATTTGCTGTCTTTCTTTTGATAAGAGAGGTTGGCATTTAAAAAAGCATATTCATTGTCTGCTGTTTTTGCGGCATCTCTATAATGGTAATAATCGTAATCTGCGGTGAAAATAAAGGACTTTAAAAACAACATATCTAATTTTGCGAAAGGCCTGTCGGTATAAAAAGTACTCAATCTTCCTGCATTATTGTAGTCATTCACGGTATAGGAGTAACCTAGTTCAATATTGGGTGCAGATCTAAAATTAGTGGCCATAGAACCTCTATAAGTCTGCGTAAAAGACTTAGACACCCTAGGAGTATTGTTTATGACATTGTTTAAAATAGACTGAGAAAAGTTGGCCCTACTACTCACTTTAATTTTTCCGAAGGTTCTTTGATAATTCGCTGAACCTGTGAAAGTCTCGTCTGGTAGTGCGGCATTAATAGTGGTATTTACCTGATTAATTCCTGTAATGACCCCAGCATTTTTAAAGGCATCTATCCTTTTATTATACGCGAAATTGGCAAATACATTTTGAAAATTAAACATATTAAAACTGAAGAAATTTAAACTAGCGCTGTGGTATAGTGCACTTTCTAAATCTCTATTTCCCTGATAAATAGCGTTATAATTGCTAAACACATAGCCAGCTGCCAAATTATTAATATCTGTAAATTCCCTAGCAATACTGTAGTTCAAACGAATATTTTCAGACTTTCTCATTTGAAAATTCACAAATAAATCGGGTACAATATTGGTCAGATTGTCGGTCACCGAACTGCCCAATTGGGTATTGGTTGCCTTGTAGGTGTGCACATTAAATCCTGGATTAAAGGTGAATTTTCCAGAAATTACCTTATAATGAAAACCAGCATAGAGATCCTGAAAATCAAAGCTTACCTCATTTTTAAACAAATCATCCTCTAAAGAAGCCGTGGTATTCCCCTCTAGTAACTCGAAAATAGAAGACTGAAAGGACTGCTTACTCAGCGTAGTTCCTAGACTAAAATTTAAATTACTCTTGGGGCCAGTCACTAAATAATAATCCAGCTTGGCGTCTAATTTATTGGTGGTGACTTCCTGTCCTTGATTAATATTAAACCCAAGTCCATTTCCAACCAATGGCAATACACCATTAAAGGGCTCCTGCGTTCTGACCGCATTGTAAAAAGGATCTTCCTTTTGGTACATATGTTGCCCTTGAAAGGCAAAAATATGAGCATCTGAAAGGGTATAATACAGCCCGGTATTCTGGGTCACTGTAATAGGATCCTGTGTTTTGTTTTCCTCAATATCTTCATCTACTATAGCCCTAGAAGAAAGGAGTCGTTGCTCCTCTTGAGATGACTGTTTCAATAGCACATCATAATCCCACTGCAAAAGAGCAGACGGTTTATAACGAGCACTTAATTTACCCAAGCCTAAAGTTGCTTTCTGATCCGTATTGGTAGTAGATTGCTCTGTCTGGTCAGACACTATAAACTGCCTAGAGGTAATGGTTTCCAAAAGGGTTCCTGTATAGGAATATATGGCAAAACCGCTGAGATCTAAGGCGGGTGTTGCAGCGTAATTAAAATTGGCTGCCCCAAATTTTGTGTCTATAGATTTGGCCCTATTGTTCTGCAACAATGAAATACCTAATGAATTATTGGTGGCGTTAAACTGAGTTCCTCCGGCCCTACTAAAATTAGCCATACCCCCTGTGAAATTAAAAAAATCTCTAGGTGTAAAGGGCAGCTCTCCAATGTTGTTCACATCTGTGATGAGGTTTACAGAAAACTTTGGGCTGTAGTAAAAGACTTTTGGGTGTGCCAAGAAGGTATTGTCCAAACCTTTTCCTGCGGTAATTTCTCCAAACCAAAAACGTTCCTTGCCCTCTTTAAGCTTTATATTAATGGCCACATTGTCTTGGTTATTCGTAACTCCGCTCAATTGGCTTACCTCAGAATAATTCCTAAGTACCTCTACCTTAGAAACCGCATTGGCTGGAATATTCTTGGTGGCTAGTTTGGTGTCTCCGTCAAAGAAATCCTTGCCGTTCACCATAATCTTACCCACTTTTTTTCCCTCAGCCTCTATTTCACCTTCGTCATTTATTTCTAAACCTGGTAATTTTTTAATGACGTCGGCTAATTTTTTCTCAGTGCCACTCACAAAAGAGTCTGTGTTATACACAATGGTGTCTCCCTGAATGGTCACCGGTATTTCATAAGTGAGCTCTACCTCATCTAAGGCCTCTGCCTGAGCTTCTAAAACAACATCTTTTAAAAAATCTTGTAAGCTAGTAGTCACCAAATACTCTTTGGGGGTAAAACCAATATAACTCACTTTAACCCTGTAGGTGGTATTGGCGTTCACGACAATTTTATAGCGGCCATTTGGATCTGTAATTCCAAAGCCATCTAAGGCTTTAGTGGCTTCATTAATGGCCACCACATTGGCCATATCTAAACCAAGACCCGTGGAATCTTTAACAACTCCTGTGATAGTTACTTTTTGTGCTTGAACCAATTGTACTAGGCCAAACACGAGTGTAGCCAAGACATATTTTAAACTTTTATTCATTAATTGCGAATCATAATTCTTGTACCTCCAGACCTTCCTCTACCTCTAAATT
>JAQWTF010000031.1:0-7441 GCA_029242825.1 Flavobacteriaceae bacterium
GGTAAAGATAGGCCTTTTACCCTATATTTGCTAAAAATTTACCCTTGAGTAAATCGATCATTAGCAGCATTTTTTCCAGCTTTTTGTCTCCTCAATTATCTGGGCTTATTACAGAAAAAGAAGGTGTTTTACCTACAGAAACCAAAACTGTTTATCTAAACGGATTGGCTGGCTCTGCCCTTTCATTTGCCATAACCGCTTTATTTAACGAGTCCAAAGTACCCTTTGTGCTTATCTTAGAAGACAAAGAAACAGCCGCATATGTGCTCAATGACTTAGAATCATTCATTGGAGAAGACAGGGTGCTTTTTTACCCAGCGAGTTATAAGAAACCTTACCAACACTCCCAAACAGACAATGCGAATATTTTATTGAGGGCAGAAGTCCTTCAGAGGTTTGGAAAAAAAGGAAAGCCACTCTGCATTGTGAGCTATCCAGAAGCCATTTTTGAAAAAGTCATTCAAAAGAAAACACTGGAAAAAAACACCCTAAATCTAAAGCAGGGAGACCTAATCTCCTTAGATTTCCTCAACGAAAGTCTTTTTGAATACGGATTCAAAAGGGTAGAGTTTGTCAGTAGCCCTGGCGAGTTTTCAGTCAGAGGTGGGATCGTAGATGTTTTTTCTTATGCCTATGACCATCCTTATAGGATTGAATTCTTTGGAGAAGAAGTAGAAAGTATTAGAACTTTCGATATTGTGAGCCAACGCTCTATAGCAAAACAAGAAGAGATTAGTATTATTCCTAATGTCACTCAAACAGACACCCTCACAAAGCGACAAGATTTCTTTAGCTTCACAGATAAAAAAACTACTGTTTTTATTAGAAAACCAGGGGTGCTGAAACAGAAAATTGATAGTCTATACAAAGAAGCAGTCCTAAAATTTGACAGCTTAGAAGGTGAAATAGCTCAAATACCCCCCGAAAATTTATATGTACAAAACAAGGAGTTGTTTGCTGCTTTAGAAAACCACCATAATGTGTTTCTGGAGAGTCAAGCGTCAGAAATTAGTCAACTAGGCATACAAAAAACACCAGCTAGTGCAGAAAACAATATTCTGATAGACTTTAAAGGAACAGACCAACCTGCATTTAATAAAAAATTTCCGCTCATTATAGAGCGACTGTCACAAAACAAGCTCAAAGGCATGGACAATTATTTGTTTTGTGCCAGCGATCAACAGGCCAAGCGTTTTAGTGATATTTTTGAAGCAACAGAAAAAGAGGTGCCCTACAAAACCGTGGTATTGCCTATTCATAGAGGTTTTGAAATTCCTTTATTACAGCTAGCTTGCTATACCGATCATGAAATTTTTGAAAGATATCACAAATTTCACATCAAAAATGGTTTTGATAAGAAAGAAGCTATTAGCCTATCTGAGCTTAACAAATTAGAGATTGGAGATTACGTTACCCATATAGACCACGGTATTGGAAAATTTGGCGGACTACAAAAAATAGATGTTGAAGGAAAAAAGCAAGAAGCCATAAAATTGTCTTATGGAGAGAGAGATGTACTTTATGTGAGCATTCATTCCCTTCATAAAATTGCCAAGTTTAATGGAAAAGATGGCAGCCCTCCCAAAATATATAAACTCGGTTCGGGAACATGGAAAAAAGTTAAAGAAAAGACCAAGTCCAGGGTTAAAAAACTTGCTTTTGATCTCATACAAATCTATGCCAAAAGACGGCTACAAAAAGGATTTCAATACGCAGCAGATTCGAGTTTACAACACGAATTAGAGGCCTCATTTTTATACGAAGACACTCCAGATCAGTTGACTGCCACAGAAGACATTAAAAAAGATATGGAAAGTGAGCGTCCTATGGACAGGTTAATCTGTGGAGACGTAGGCTTTGGTAAAACAGAAGTAGCCATTAGGGCTGCATTTAAGGCGGTAGACAATGGCAAACAAGTGGCTATTTTAGTGCCCACCACCATTTTGGCTTACCAGCATTTCAATACCCTTTCTGCCAGACTGAAAGACATGCCCGTTTCGGTAGATTACCTCAACAGGTTTAGGAGCTCTAAAGAAAAAAAGGCTGTTTTAGAGCGTTTAGAGAACGGCAGATTAGACATTGTTATTGGGACGCACCAACTGGTCAACAAAGCCGTAAAATTCAAAGACTTGGGACTGCTTATTGTAGATGAGGAGCAAAAATTCGGGGTAGGTGTAAAAGACAAACTTAAGTCACTCAAAGAAAATGTAGACGTACTGACCCTCACCGCAACTCCTATTCCAAGAACTTTGCAGTTCAGCTTAATGGCTGCGAGAGATTTGTCAGTGATTAATACTGCTCCACCGAACAGGTACCCTATTGAGAGCAGTGTAATTCGTTTTAATGAAACACTGATTAGAGATGCTATTTCCTATGAAATTCAAAGGGACGGTCAGGTATTTTTCATTCACAATAGGATTGAAAACATAGCAGAGGTAGCTGGACTCATACAGCGATTGGTGCCAGATGCCAGGGTGGGAATTGGCCACGGGCAAATGGACGGCAAAAAACTTGAAAACCTCATGAAAGCATTCATGAGCGGTGAATTTGACGTTTTGGTCTCTACAACCATCATTGAAAGTGGTCTAGACGTGTCTAATGCCAACACCATTTTTATTAATAATGCCAATAACTTTGGCCTGAGTGACCTCCACCAAATGCGCGGGCGTGTAGGAAGAAGCAATAAGAAAGCCTTCTGCTACTTCATTACCCCTCCTTATGAGGTCATGACGGCCGATGCCAGAAAAAGAATCCAAGCCCTTGAACAATTCACCGCGCTAGGAAGCGGCTTCAATATTGCTATGAAAGACCTAGAAATCAGGGGTGCTGGAGATATTCTTGGTGGAGAACAGAGTGGTTTTATCAATGAAATAGGATTTGAAACCTATCAGAAAATTATGGCAGAGGCCATAGATGAGCTAAAGCAGTCAGAATTCAAAGACCTTTACGAGACGCCCGAAGAAGACAGCAATAAGGCTTTCGCTTCAGAAACTCAAATGGACGCAGATATTGAAATGTTATTCCCAGATGATTATGTGAATAGCACTTCTGAAAGGCTCAACCTGTATACCACATTAAATGGATTGACTAATGATGCTGAATTAGACGCTTTTGAAAATGAACTTATTGATCGCTTTGGACCCATCCCAGAGGAAACAAAAGACCTTTTGCTAGCGGTCCAAGTCAAATGGATTTCAAACTATATGGGTATGGAAAAAGTCGTGATGAAAAAAGGCAAGTTCCTGGGTTATTTCATTGCAAACCAACAATCTGACTATTATCAAAGTGCCAGATTTAGAAAGGTGTTGGCCTTTGTTCAAGCACACTCAAAACAATGCACGCTAAAAGAGAAGCAAACCAGAAGTGGCCTAAGGCTCTTATTAGTAATCGAAGGCGTTCATAAAGTCAATAGCGCCTACAAAATACTGTCTAGTTTTAAAGCGTCTTAAGGTCTTTAATTGTTCTAAAAGCTACGTCTACCTGAGCGTCATTTACTATTATAGTAAATTCATTGGTCGTAGATATTACCTCGTAAAGCACTATACCCTCCCAGGCCAATCTTTGAAAGATAAAATAATAAATACCTGGGACAGACACATTTTCTGCAGGTAATTTAACCGTAATGGAAGATAAATTTTCTGCTTTTTGGGTACATTTTTCCGTCACAAAAAGTGTTTCAACGGTCTTATCTAAGGCACCACTAACCACTATGTTTAGCTCATTCACTCCTCTAGAGGAGGTGTAAAACACGTCTTTATTCTTATTAATTTCTTTTAAAAGCAGGGTTTGATTTTCTAGAATACTATCTGAAATTAAAAAGGTAAAGTCTGTAAGAGAAGAACGCACGGTAATTTCTCCTATATTTTTTAAAACTTTAATGATTTTGTGGGTCGCTCTAAATTCCATGTCGTCCGACAATCTTTTTAGTGCCATTACTATAGCGCCATTTCTAATATCTTTTCCTAAGGCCTCTTCAATTTCCGGCATAATAATTCGAGAAAGAGACGTAAGATTAATGATTCCCTGTGCTAAAGCACTTTGTAAAAAAGGCTTCTTTTTAATGTAATTTTCTACAACTGAAGAGATGGTTTTCATCTTAAAAAAATAAAATTAGACTTAAACAAGCTTTAAAATAGAATGCAAATGTAACACTTTGTTACAGATTAAACAAAATGTTGTTGAATTAAAAATGATAAAAAGCGTCTTTAAGGTGTTCTAAATCATATGAATGGGTGCTCATTGTAATGTACACAATGTCAAAACGAGCTTCTTTATTCACTTTATAGCGTTGTATATAGTAATTTGCAGCCCTAATAAGGTGGTGTATTTTAGAAGGCGGCACCAATTGTATTAAAGGCACTAAAGCTGGCGATGTTCTGGTCTTTACCTCTATTACGACAAGAAAGTCTTCATGAATTGCAATAATATCTATTTCAGCTTTTCTATGTCTGTAATTAACTGCCCTTATCTCATAACCCTTTGAAATAAGGTACTCTTGTGCTATTCGCTCTCCTTTAGCGCCCAAATCATTGTGAATTGCCATGCGTTAGATTTTAAATGTAGGCCCATGCTGACTTGGAGGGTATTCGCAACGTTACCGTTAAAAAATTTGGAGACTAAAACCATAAGGTTCCTGTGATATACCTCTAATAATATACTTAAAAACTTTTAAAAAGACCCCCTGAGCTCTTGACAAATTACCTATTTTTGTGGGTAATTTTTTTTAAGTATTATGTCTCAAAATTCAGAAGCCTCTAGGTACACCATTACCGCAGCACTCCCTTATACTAACGGTCCAATTCATATTGGTCATTTGGCAGGTGTATATGTCCCTGCAGATATTTACAGCCGTTATCTGAGGGGTATTGGCAAAGATGTTGCTTTTGTTTGTGGTAGTGACGAGCATGGTGTAGCCATTTCTATGAAGGCTAAAAAAGAAGGCATTAGCCCTAAAGAGGTCATTGACAAATACCATAAAATTATTTCAAAATCCTTTGTAGATTTTGGAATTACTTTTGATCACTACTCCAGAACTTCTGGTGAAATGCATCATAAAACCGCTTCAGATTTTTTTAAAAAACTATATGAAGATCAGACCTTTATCGAGGAAACCACCCCACAACTATTCGATCCAGAGGCTCAGCAATTTTTAGCAGATCGGTTTGTAACGGGAACTTGCCCAAAGTGCGGTAATGAAGACGCCTATGGAGACCAATGTGAGTCTTGCGGAAGCGCTTTAAACGCTACTGAACTCATAAACCCTAAATCTACCTTAAGTGGTGCAACTCCCGTACTCAAGGAAACCAAACATTGGTTTTTACCCCTCGATAGGTATGAGTCATTTTTAAAAGAATGGATTTTAGAGGGCCACAAAAAAGATTGGAAACCCAATGTTTACGGACAATGCAAATCATGGATAGAAGAGGGACTCAAACCCAGAGCAGTGACAAGGGATTTAGACTGGGGCATTCCAGTTCCTGTAACAGGAGGCGAGGGAAAAGTACTTTATGTCTGGTTTGACGCACCTATAGGATATATTTCAGCCACTAAAGAATGGGCTGAAAAAATCGGAAAAGATTGGGAACCTTATTGGAAAGACACAAATACTAAAATGGTTCATTTCATAGGGAAGGATAATATTGTCTTTCACTGCATTATTTTTCCTGCTATGCTTAAAGCACATGGAGATTATATCTTGCCAGAAAATGTTCCTGCCAATGAATTTTTAAACTTAGAAGGGCAAAAACTTTCTACCTCCAAAAACTGGGCTGTTTGGCTACATGAATATCTTGAAGCCTTTCCAGACCAGCAAGATGTATTGAGATATACCCTTACAGCAAATGCACCAGAATCTAAAGACAACGATTTTACTTGGAAAGATTTTCAGGCCAGGAATAACAATGAATTGGTGGCCATTTTTGGAAATTTC
Organism: Flavobacteriaceae bacterium; assembly: GCA_029242825.1. GTDB lineage: Bacteria > Bacteroidota > Bacteroidia > Flavobacteriales > Flavobacteriaceae > MAG-120531. Next base: position 5,930 of record JAQWTF010000031.1, read on the forward strand.
ATTAATAGAGGGGTGGTATTGACACAAAAATATTATCAGGGCAAAGTACCTACGCCAGGCCACTTAGAAGCTATAGACTTAGAAACCCTGGCTGCACTTAAAAAATTTCCTGCAGCTATAGCCCAATCTATTGAAAAATATCGATTTAGAGAAGCCTGTGGAATATTAATGCAAGTAGCAAGACTTGGAAACAAATACCTGGCAGACAGTGAACCATGGAAGCTCGTTAAAACGGATCCAAAAAGAGTGGAGTCAATAATGTACGTCAGTTTGCAAATCGCTGCTGCTTTGGCGGTATTATCGGAGCCTTTCTTACCATTCACCTCCAATAAGTTAAGTGAAATGCTAGACTTAGCCCCCCTAGATTTATCTTGGAAAAATGTATCTGAAAAAGAGGCGCTCCTTCCTAGCGGGCATGTCATAAAAGAAGCCCAACTCCTTTTTAGAAGAATTGAAGACAGCGAAATAGATGCCCAGGTTCAAAAATTACATCAAACTAAAATAGATAATGCCGCTATGGAAGCTACTGTAGTACCCCAAAAAGACACCTCAAGTTTTGAAGATTTTAGTAAATTAGACCTCAGAACAGGCACTATATTATCTGCTGAGAAAATGCCAAAAGCGAAGAAATTATTGGTGCTTCAAGTCCAAACCGGACTAGATACTAGAACAATAGTTTCTGGAATATCAGAGCACTTTAGTCCAGAAGAAGTGGTCGGTAAAAAAGTGACTGTTCTAGTCAACCTAGCACCAAGAGCATTAAGGGGAGTAGAAAGTGAGGGAATGATCTTAATGACGGAGCACAAATCTGGAAAATTAGTGTTTGTAAACCCGGATGAAGATGGAGTGGCAGATGGCACTGTAATTAGTTAAGCAAACAGGGACTAAAAATAATTACTAGAACCACAAACATATTTAAACTCAAAAAAAAGCCCGCAAATGCGGGCTTTTTTTTTTAAAATGTAAGGGCAATAATAATAAGCCATGACTCGGACTTCATTCTCCTGTTTGATTGCCTTTATTTTGCAACAACAACACCTCTGTGCACAGCACTTCGGTTTTATATCTCGTCTCTCCCTCTGGAGAGGTATAGGTCCTATGGGTGAGTTTCCCTTCAATAGCAATTTCCTGACCCTTGCTTACATACTGCGCTACAATCTCAGCTGTTTTTCCCCAAGCAACAATGGAATGCCACTGAGTGTCTGTCATTAATACCCCTTCTTGATTTCTGAATTTTTCATTGGTTGCCATAGAAAAATTGACCACTGTTTTACCACTTTCTAAGGTCTTTAACTCTGGTTGAACACCTAAATTTCCAATGAGTTGAACTTTGTTTCTGATTGCTTTCATAATATATATTTTATAAGGTTAAATAAAAAGAACTGCCTTTGAAGCTTCATTCATTTTACCCTACAAACATAGTTGCGGCATTTGGCTATAGTCGGTATTAAAATATTTGTTGTCGTTTACAGTCGTTTGTAAACGTTTACAGATCAATCAATAAGGATTTTA
>JAQWTF010000047.1:0-2477 GCA_029242825.1 Flavobacteriaceae bacterium
GAACTACAAAGTAAAGATAGAAAAGTTTCCCTATTGCACCACTAACTGCAAGGTCTCTTTAGCCCTTTGCTCTAAAAGGATTGCTTTACCTTTCTGCAGGCTTTCTATGGCTTCTGAATTAAAATGACGTATCGTGAAAAGCGATACTCCTTTGTGGCAAATTACCTTAAATTCCTTTTGAAGCAAAGGTAACAACTCATCCAATCGATTAAACCTGTTGTCTACGCAAACAGAAAAGCTGATCGCTGAGTTTTGAATTAAATCTACCTTTAAGCTGTACTGGTGCAATAGTTTAAATAAAGCCCCTATGCTGTCTTCTACAATAAAAGAAAAGTCCAAAGAAGACAACTCCAATAACACCTGATCGCGTTTGACTATAAAACATGGAACGTAGGGTTGTATTCCCACACCTTTACCTACTGTTGTACCCGCTGCTTTTGGGTCTATAAAAGATTTTACATGTAAGGGTATTTCTTTTCTTTGTAGGGGTTGTAAGGTTTTTGGGTGAATGACAGAAGCACCGTAAAAAGCCAACTCAATCGCTTCTGTGTATGAGATATTTTCCAAAAGCGTGGTCTGTTCAAAATAACGGGGATCTGCATTTAATACCCCTGGAACATCTTTCCAAATGGTGACCGCATTTGCATTTAAGCAATAAGCCAATATGGCAGCAGTGTAATCGGAACCCTCTCTGCCTAATGTTGTGGTGAAATTATTGTGGTCAGACCCTAAAAAGCCTTGGGTAACATACAGGGTGTTCTTCTGTATGGCTGCTTTAGTCTCTACAGCGGTTTTCTCCCAATCTACCACTGCATCCCTATACTGGTCGTTTGTTTTAATACATTTTCTAATGTCCAACCAAGTATTATCTACTCCAGAGACTGATAAATAAGCACTCAAAATAGTACTGGATAAAAGTTCCCCATAACCGACCAATTGGTCGTAAACAAAATTGTAATTAGGAGATTTATTCCAAGCCAAAAACCCTCTGATTTCAGCCTCTAATACAGATAAAGCCTTGAAAATCTCGTGTTGTTCGGATGGAAATAATTCCCTGCAAATGGCCCGGTGAAAATCCATTAAACCACCCAATGAGTCCTCAACCTCATTTTGAAGTCCTGATTTTTTATCGGAAAAATAGGCTGCTACCAATGCTTCCATTGCATTGGTTGTTTTCCCCATAGCAGAAACCACAACCAAAGTATTTTTATGGCCCATGGTTTCTAATACCTGAACCACATTCTTAACCCCTGCAGCATCTTTAACAGAAGCGCCTCCAAATTTAAAAACCCTCATATTAAATGTTATTAAAATCTGTTATTCCTTTTTCATCTAGTTGGACAACATTCCAATCTCTCATGACATTTGCCCCCTTGGCTTCGTAAAAATCTATCGCTGGAGTGTTCCAATCTAAGACCTCCCATGAGACCCTTTTTAAACCTTTTTCTTTTGCGTAAGAGACTACTTTTGACAAGAGCGCATTGCCTATTCCCTTACCGCGCTGCGAAGCAGTAACTATAAGGTCTTCTAAATGAATCACTGGGCCTTTCCAAGTAGAATATCTGGGATAAAACAAGGCAATTCCCACTATTTCACCAGCAGATTTTTCAGCGACAAAACAATGAAACAATGGGTTTGAACCAAAACCGTCTCGCTCTAGGTCAGCAATACTTACTTCCACAGCCTGAGGCTCTTTTTCAAAAACCGCCAGTTCATTAATCAGGGCCCAAACGCCTTTCATATCCGATTTAACTGCCTCTCTAAGATGAAAATCCATATCTAATGTTATAAATGAAACACAAAGTTATAATTTTATATTTATCAAGGACGTACTTACTCAATTCTTTCACAAAAACTCCGATAGTTGTGACGTAATTGAGTGACTACAAAAAAAATTGAAGGTTAGTGATTAAAATTGGAAGGCTGCCATAAAAAAAGGGCCCAAAGGCCCTGATTTATTTATTAGTAAAAGTAGCACCCAAATCAGTTCAATTGAAAAGAAACTTTTACTCTAAAATGTTGCTATGTTGCACACTAACTATAGAAGAGATTGATATTCCTCAAAGCTCAATTTACCGCCAAAAATAACTGTAGATCTTAGGATCAATTTTTTAGCCTCCTCAGTGGTATATCCCAAACCTATGGCATATTTTAAAACCAAAGCTTCTTCTTCCTCATCTATCTTGTGGTCTGCAAATACGATTCTAAATAAATCAAACAAGCGTTCTAACCTTGTTTGGGCATCTGAAGGTGGATCAATAGGGTACTTGTTTTCCTTTTTCATCACCTCTTTGTACTCCTCCTGGCTAATGCCAAGTTTTTTAGCAAATCGGTCAATGACAACCATTTCTGAGGCATTAATTGCACCATCTACAACAGCCAATGTGGCTATGGCTGCAAAATGGGCCAAATTGGTTCTGTGTTCACTGTTGCTGTATAAATCTACAAAAGACATAAAATATTCACTTTATATTAGG
>JAQWTF010000048.1:0-1859 GCA_029242825.1 Flavobacteriaceae bacterium
GGGTCTGGTGCAAGAACTTTCGCTTTATTAGAAGACGTACCTATTTGGTTTGAATTATGGAGACAACTCAACGGTTTCCCTCCTAACTACTACAATCCTAACTATAATGCCAATAAAGACAAATAATAAATTAATGAAAAAGATTTTTTCCTTTCTATTTGTTGTATTTGGCTTCTCCTCTGTTTTTAGTCAAAATGCTCCTACCCTTGGATATAGTAAATACATAGAATATGTTACTAATTACCATCCTTTATTGACTCAAGCCTATAACAGGGCCAAATTTGGTCAAGCTAATCAACAAATGGCCAGAGGGGCTTTTGATCCTAAACTCAGTTTTGAAAACCAACAAAAAAAATACAATGACCAATTGTACTATAACCAGTCAGGAGGAAGTATTTCTATACCTACATGGTTTGGCCTTTCTTTAAAAGGATCTTATTCAGTTAATGATGGTGTTTTTTTAAATCCTGAAGATAAATTGCCTTCAGATGGATTGTATTCTGCAGGAATAAGTCTAGATGCCTCTGAAGGACTTTGGATTAACAAACGTATGGCCACATTAAAAAAGGCGGCTATCATTAGAACCCAAACACAAGCAGAAAGAGATCTGTTAATCAATGATCTTGTTACAGAAGCATCATTGGCTTATTTTAATTGGTTATTGGCCTATAACAATTATCAAGTAAATAAGCAGTTCAGAGATAATGCAGCACAACGTTTTGAAGGGGTTAAGCAACGCGCATTAAGTGGAGACATAGCTATGATAGATACGGTTGAATCTTTTACCAACGTACAACAAAGAGTTTTATCATTATCTGAAGCAGAAGTAAGCCTTGTTAAAGCAAGACTAGAGGCATCTAATTATTTATGGGGAGAAGATAATATACCCTTAGAAATAGCGTCTAATTCAATCCCTTTGAGTGTCTCTGATCTCGAGATAGATGCATTTTTAGGAATAGAAAATGGTGGCTTAGACAATTTTTATTTAGCCACACACCCGAAGTTAAGTATTTTACAGGCCAAAGTAGGTGCTTTAAAAATAGATCGCTCCTTAAAAAGAGCCAGTTTATTCCCAGATGTTACTGCAAACTTTAATGTTTTACAAAGTAATTTAGATCAAATAACACCGTTAAATACAGAACAATACAAAGCTGGAGTTAAGGTGCAATTGCCCTTATTTTTAAGAAAAGAAAGAGGCGATTTAAAAATAACAGCGCTAAAGCTATCAGATGCACAATTAGATTTTAATTATGAAAGTGTACGAATTCAGAATAAGGTTTTCCAAAATGTTCAAGCACAACAAGCCCTTGTGTCACAATTAGATCTATCCACAGGATTAGTCAGCAATTACAGTAAATTGTTGTCTGGTGAGCAGCAAAAATTTAATGCAGGAGAAAGTTCTCTTTTTGTTGTGATAAGTAGGGAACAAAAGCTCATAGAATCTAAAATTAAATTAAACCGCACTTACAATAAGTATTTAAGTAATAAGGCAAATCTTTTTAATGCCATGGGTCTAGTGATCCCTACCCTGAAGCCTTAATTTTCTAGCTTGTATCTTTTCAGGTTTAACAATAAATAGTTGGCTTAATATTTTCTCTTTTCATTATTTGTTATATTTAGTCACACGATAAACCAAATTAGAAAATGAAAAGACAATTTTTAAATTTAGCTGTTATTGCCATTGCATGCAGTTTCAGTGCTTGGTCTCAGGACCAAAGTGTTATTGAACGTATAGTCAGTGAAGCCAACGAAAATTCTCAATTAGAAATTCTTGGACAAGAACTCATGGATGGTATTGGCCCAAGATTGGTGGGAACACCACAAATGAAACAGGCTCATGACTGGGCGGTTGATAAATA
>JAQWTF010000053.1:0-5916 GCA_029242825.1 Flavobacteriaceae bacterium
TGCTTTGTAACCATGTTTTAGAACACATAGAAGACCACCAAAAAGCCCTTTCAGAACTCTACAGGGTGATGAAACCTGGGGGTTGGGGAATATTTCAAGTTCCACAGGATCTTAAAAGAGCCACCACCTTTGAAGACAATAACATTAAAGACCCCAAAGAAAGAGCCGCTATTTTTGGTCAATACGACCATGTAAGGGTCTATGGAAGAGACTATGGAGACTTTTTAACTGCAGCAGGATTTGAGTTCGAGGCCATAGACTACACCAGGGTATTGGGTCCCGAAAAAGTAGCACAATACGGCTTAGCCGCAGGAGAGATTATTCCGCTTGTTCGTAAACCACTTGTTTAAAACCCTCACTCATATACTGATCGAGCGCTCCCTCTGCATTTACATAGACCAAATAGACGTCAATACCCTCAAGACTTGCTGCGAGAGCAATGGCCTTTTCATAACCCATAGCCATAAATGCCGTGGCATAACCGTCTGCTAAAGCACAATTTGGCGCCAATACACTAGCAGCGAGCGTAGCACTGTTCTCTGAATAGCCTGTCAAAGGGTTAATGGTGTGTACGAATTTTTCTCCAGTTTCAGGATCTACCCTAAATTTTCTATAATTCCCAGAAGAGGCCAGCGCCCTGTCTTCCAATTGAACCAATACAATAGGATTATTTCGGTCTTCATTTTTAGGATGGTCTATACCCACAAGCCATTGCTTTTCAGAAATGGTATTGCGTCCTTTAGCCACCAACTCACCCCCCAATTCAATGAGATAATTAGTCACACCCAAACGTTCTAAGACTAAAGCTATTCTATCTAAGGTATAGCCTTTAGCAATGGCATTGAAGTCAAAATAGATGGCTGGATCACTTTTCTCAATTTTTCCAGAGGGCAACAAGGATACCTTAGAAAACCCCACATAAGCCATAAGGCTGTCTACCCGATTTGGAGTCATTTCCAAAGCCTCTTCTGGTCCAAAACCCCAAGCGTTCACCAACGGACCTACAGTAGGGTCAAAATACCCCTCAGTCGCTTTAAAGATTTGCTCAGAATATTGAAACACTTCTCTAAACATAGGTTCAACAGTCACAGATGTGTCGCCCCTATTAATGCTAGAAATGTCTGAATCTGGCCAATAAGTAGACATGGACTGGTTCACAACTTGCAACAGAGAGTCCATAGCAGCACTAGTGAGTAAGGGGGTTTTACTGATATAACTTATACCATAAGTAGTCCCTAAGGCGTCTCCCCGCAATATTTGCTTCTCAGGGGTCTTTGGACCACTATTACAAGCAGCAAATAATAAAAATATTCCTAATAACACATTACTATTTCTCATCAGATACTGGAATTAGGCCCGCATAAGTAACCGTATAAGGGGCGTTTAAATACAAAGGTAAGCTAGGGTCTTCTATATTGTGCAAACCTACCCCTGCATAATAAGTGCTCGCTTCAAATTTGTCTGCATGGGCTTTCATTTTGGTGGCGGTCTCTGCATCCATTTCATGAGGATTGTCTGGATACACCACCGCACGAACCAAAATAAAATGAAGTGTTTTGTCTTTCAAACAAACAAATTGAGGATGTTTCTTCAATTCACTGTTCACGGCCATGAATTCATAGCCATCTTCTTCTAGTGACTTACCCACGATATTCATGGCTAAGTTGTGGAGTTCTTGTGGCGTTAAAGGAGTCATATAGGAGTATTTAGGATATAAAAAAAGCCGATACGAGTATCGGCTTTTTAAGAGGTTTACCCTCCAAAATCATCAAAGCGAATGTGCTCGTCTGGGATACCATAGTCTTCTCCCATTTTCTGGACCGCTTGGTTCATGAGTGGGGGTCCACAAAAGTACAATTCAATATCTTCTGGAGATTCGTGTTTACTCAAGTATTGGTCAATCACACAATTGTGAATAAAACCAACAAAACCGTCTCCTTGAGCATCTACATCTTCTTTTACTTTCCAATTGTCTTCTGGCATAGGCTCTGAAAGGGCCATATAGAATTTGAAGTTTGGAAATTCTGCCTCTAATTTCTTAAAGTGATCTATGTAGAATAATTCTCTCTTAGAACGACCTCCATACCAGTAAGTCACCTTTCTATTGGTCTTTAATGTTTTGAATAAGTGGTATAAGTGCGAACGCATAGGGGCCATTCCAGCTCCACCACCTACATAAAGCATCTCAGAATCTGATTCGTTAATAAAGAATTCACCGTAAGGTCCAGAGATCACAACGTCGTCTCCAGGCTTTAAACCAAAGATGTAAGATGAAGCCACACCAGGGTTTACGTCCATCCATCCGTTTTTAGCCCTATCCCATGGCGGGGTAGCGATACGAACATTCAACATAATTTCTCTTCCCTCTGCAGGGAAAGAAGCCATTGAGTAGGCTCTTTCTACTAGCTCGGGGTTTTTCATGACTAGTGGCCACAAGTTAAACTTATCCCACTCCGCTTGGAATTTATCTGGAGCGTCGTGCTCTTCAGGGTGTGCCGTAATATCTATGTCTGCATATTTTACTTCACAAGCAGGAATTTCAATCTGAATATAGCCTCCAGCTTTGTAGTTCATGTCTTCTGGAATCTCTACTACGAACTCTTTAATAAAAGAAGCTACATTGTAGTTTCTAACCACTTTACCTGGCCATTTTTTAATCCCAAAAACTTCTTCTGGAATAGAAATATCCATATCTTGTTTCACCTTCACTTGGCAAGCCAAACGGGCTCCTGCATTGAGTTCTCTTTTAGAGAAATGAGGTGTTTCTGTTGGAAGGGCTTCCCCTCCTCCAGAATTCACATGACACTCACACTGAATACAAGTTCCTCCTCCTCCACATGCAGAAGGCAAGAATACTTTCTGGTTTCCTAAGGTAGACAACAAAGTGCCTCCAGAAGCCACTTCAATCTTCTTTTCACCATTAATGGTGATGGTTACAGGACCAGAAGGAGATAATTTTTCTTTTGTAAATAACAATACACTAACCAAAAGCAATAAGAGTACTAAAAAAGCTATTACTGTAATGGTAATGGTTCCTATGGTAGAAGTCGCTAATATCATGCTTATTCGTTTATTTGGTTATCAGTAGCAGGACTGTCTTCCTGGACTGTTTCATTTTCATTTTGGCTAAGGTCTTGCTGAGCGGCATCGGCCGTAAGGCCAGACACTTCTTGAGTAGGTGCTACAGCAACCACTTCTTCTTGTGGCACTGCTTCATCTCCTCCAGTGAGCATTCCTCCGAAACTCATAAAACCAATGGCCATAAGACCAGTGATAATAAATGTGATTCCAAGACCTCTCAGTGGAGCAGGTACGTTTGAATACCTGATTTTCTCTCTAATGGCTGCAATGGCTAAGATGGCTAAAAACCAACCTATTCCAGAAGACAAGCCATAGTTAAAGGCCAATCCAAGGGTTTGAATATCTCTAGATTGCATAAACAAAGAGCCTCCTAAAATGGCACAGTTTACCGCAATTAGAGGCAAGAAAATACCCAAAGAGTTATACAAAGATGGACTGAATTTCTCTACCACTATCTCCACCAATTGAACCATAGTTGCTATGGTTGCGATGAATAATATAAAAGATAAAAAGCTCAAATTATAATCTGCGTATTCAGGACCTAACCAGGCCAAAGCACCGTCTCTTAAAAGGTACTGATCCAATAACCAGTTCATGGGAACCGTTACGGCTAATACAAATATTACGGCTGCACCAAGTCCTACTGCTGTAGTCACTTTTTTGGATACCGCCAGGTAAGAACACATTCCGAGGAATGTGGCAAATACCATATTGTCTATAAAGATGGACTTAAAAAATAATTCTATGTGTTCTAACATGATCTAGTCTGTGTATTTGTTAGTTTTCTTCGATTAATGCTGGGTTTCTGGAACGTTGTACCCAAATAATAAGTCCTACAACAATAAGAGCCATTGGAGACAATAACATAAAACCGTTGTTCTCATATCCAAATGCGTATAATCCTGTTTTTTCAATAGGATCTCCCAATACTTTTATTCCTAGTAGTGTTCCTGAACCCAAAAGTTCTCTAAAAAATCCAATGACTACAAGGATAAATCCGTAACCCGCAGCATTTCCTATACCGTCTAAAAAGGATCTTTTGGGACCATTTGCCAAAGCGAATGCTTCAAAACGTCCCATAATAATACAGTTGGTAATAATCAGTCCAACGAATACAGAAAGTGTTTTACTCAACTCGTAAGCAAAAGCCTTTAGTACTTGATCTACCACAATTACAAGGGTAGCTACTACGACCAATTGAACAATAATTCTGATTTTAGATGGAATGATGTTTCTCATTAATGAGATCACTACATTTCCCATACCCATTACAAACAGCACCGATACGGCCATTACGATGGACGCTTCTAATTCTGCGGTGATGGCCAAAGCAGAGCAAATTCCCAGAACCTGAATGGTGATTGGGTTGTTGTCTGCTAGTGGATCTAAAATTAAAGCGGCGTCTTTTTTTGAAAGAATTCCCATGTTGTATTAATTAGAGGCTATGGTTTGTAAAAAAGGTTTGTAAAGCGCAACACTTTGCTTGATCATGGCAGAAACACCATCACCTGTAATAGTTGCTCCAGCAAGAGCGTCTACCTCGTTGTCGTCTTTAGTTTCATTGGTAGGGTCATTGTTTCCTTTGGCCACGGTAATACCCACATAATTGTCATTATTCAGGATAGACTCTCCAATAAAGTCATCCATAAAATAACGCTGCTTAATATTAGCGCCCAATCCAGGAGTCTCTCCTTTATGGTCAAAGTAAACGCCCTGAACAATCATATTCTTGTCTACTGCGACAAAGCCCCAGATAGCGTCCCAAAGCCCTTTACCCCTCATAGGGATAATGTAAAACTCCTTATTGTCTTTTTCACCAATAAAAACAGGTAACTTTCTCGTTTTGCCTGCCTTTGCATTGGTTTCTTCTTTTTTAAGATCTATTAAGTAAGCATTCGGGTCTTTGGTAATTTTATCTCCCTCAAGAATGATTTGCTCTTTAATGTAAGTATTAAAAGCCTCTGCCACTTTATCTGTACCAATAAAAGAGACAGATCCAGCACCTTCATTCTCATTAACACCCATCGCATAAAGAATGTTTTGCTGTTTCTCTAAACGCTCATTCTCACTGATTTTGGCGCTAAGCGCCGATGCCATAAAGGCCAATAATGCCCCTACAATTACTACCATCACAGCAGCAAAAGCAATCGTGTATGTATTTTTCTCTGTGTTTATAGCCATGACTAAACTGTTTCTACATTTAAGGTTTTAGCAACACTATTTTTAGCGCGCTTTAAACGTTTTTTAATATTTCCTTGAACTACGTAATGGTCAATCGTAGGGGCAAATACATTCATTAAAAGAATGGCTAAAAACACCCCTTCTGGATAAGCAGGGTTAAATACCCTAATCAATACAGATATAAATCCAATGAAAAAACCGTAGTACCATTTCCCCTTGTTGGTTTGGGAACCTGTTACAGGATCCGTGGCCATGTATACTATACCAAAAGCTAAACCTCCTACAATTAAATGTTGCCAGAAAGCAAAACTCATGAGTCCATAAAATTTACTGCTCTCTGTGATCCATCCTGCGTCTACCACACCGTTAAAAATTAATCCCATAGATAAGGCACCTAAGACAGCACTGAGCATAATTCTCCAGCTAGCAATTTTAGTGAACACTAAAAATAAGCCTCCAAGTAGAATGAGAAAAGTAGAGGTTTCACCTACAGAACCTGGTATAAAACCAAAGAACATATCAGAGATAGAATACGAGTATTCTGCACCCCTTCCTTGAGCCAAGTAACCCAGGATGGTTTCCCCTGAAATGGCATCTGGTGTTCCGGCTCTTTCTACGGCTTGGTGAACCCATACTTTGTCTCCACTCATCCAA
>JAQWTF010000070.1:0-10909 GCA_029242825.1 Flavobacteriaceae bacterium
ATGAATGTCAAAAGTAGGCCTTTATTAACTTAAAATTAAGTCCATTAGAATAAAAGATTGAATTTAATTTATATATTTGCAACCCGAAAAAAATAGTACAGATTATATATCATACAACATGACAAAAGCAGATATCGTTACAAAAATCTCAGAAAAACTTGGTATTGAAAAAGGAGACGTACAAGCTACAGTAGAAGCTTTTATGGAAGAAGTAAAAACTTCTTTGGAATCTGGAGATAATGTTTACCTTAGAGGCTTTGGTAGCTTTATAATAAAAACAAGAGCAGAAAAAACTGGTAGAAACATTTCAAAGAACACTACTATCAAGATTCCTGCACACAATATTCCCGCTTTTAAACCTGCAAAAGTATTTGTTGAAGGTGTAAAAAGCAATGTAACAGTTAAATAAAATATTAATCAATTAAAGGATAGTCATATGCCTAGTGGTAAGAAAAGAAAAAGACATAAGGTAGCTACCCACAAACGCAAGAAGCGTAGGAGAGCTAACAGACACAAGAAAAAGTAGTTTTTTAAACTACTTTTTCTGTTTCATACGTTCATTGACATAAACCCTACAAACAAAGGGGTTGACGGGTATTTACCCGTTTAATTAGTAAATTTTAACACACACTTCAATTCATTGAAGTGTCAATATATAAATCATGGTAAAAAGAGAATTAATCATTAGATCTAATTCCACTGCTGTTGATTTTGCCTTGTTAAAAGATGGAAAACTCACTGAGTTAAGCAAAGAAGAAGACAATAATAAGTTTTCTGTTGGCGATATCTTTATTGCCAAAGTAAGAAAACCAATCACGGGATTGAATGCGGCTTTTGTAAATGTTGGCTATGAAAAAGATGCCTTTTTACACTACCACGACTTAGGACCCCAGTTGTCAACGATGCTAAAATTTATCAAAAGAGCTAGCACAGGAAAAATGCGCGATTTCTCTTTGAAAAATGTAGCCTTTGAGCCAGATATAGATAAAGATGGTACTATTAATGACGCCATTAAAGCCAATCAATCTATTCTTGTTCAAATTGTAAAAGAACCCATCTCAACCAAAGGACCAAGAATTAGCTCTGAATTGTCCATAGCTGGACGATACTTAGTGATGGTTCCTTTCTCTGATCGTGTATCTGTCTCACAAAAGATAGAGAGCAAAGAAGAAAAAGACCGCTTAAAAAGACTTGTGAAAAGCATTAAACCAAAAGGATTTGGGGTAATCATTCGCACCGTTGCAGAAGGCAAAAAAGTAGCAGAATTAGATAGAGATTTACAGAACTTACTGAACAAATGGACAGTAATGTGTAAAAAACTGCACAAAGCACCACACCCATCAAAGGTATTGGTTGAACTCAACAGAGCCTCATCCATATTAAGAGACGTTTTTAATGACAGTTTCTCAGGAATACACGTAGATGATGAAACTTTGTACACGCAGGTAAAAGATTATGTGCAAGAAATTGCACCAGAAAAAGAATCCATTGTAAAATTGTATGACGCCACTGAGCCCATTTTTGAAAAATTTGGTATTGAACGCCAGATAAAAACATCTTTTGGGAAAACAGCCACAATGAGTAAAGGAGCCTATTTAGTGATTGAACACACTGAAGCATTGCACGTAATAGACGTGAATAGCGGAAACCGTTCCAATAAAGCTAAAAATCAAGAGGACACCGCTCTAGATGTTAATCTATCTGCCGCCACAGAAATAGCCAGGCAGTTACGCCTGAGAGATATGGGTGGTATTATTGTAGTAGATTTCATTGATATGGCCAAAGGAGATCACCGAAAAAAATTGTTTGATCACCTGAGTGAAGAAATGAAAGAAGACAGAGCAAAACACAAAATTTTGCCTCCTAGTAAATTCGGACTCATACAAATTACAAGACAGAGAGTAAGACCTGAAATGAATATTAAAACAACTGAGCCACTACCCACCATTACAGGTAAAGAAGTAGAAGCGCCTATTGTTTTGCTAGATAAAATTACAGCAGATTTACAAAAACTTTTAGCTGGTCCTTCTAAAGACCACAAAGTAACTTTAAATGTACATCCATTCATTGCAGCTTACCTTACCCAAGGTATTCCTTCCATTAGACAAAAATGGTTTTTGGAATATAAAAAATGGGTCAAAATTCAATCTCGAGATGCCTATCAGTATCTTGAGTACCGTTTTAAAAACAATGACGGAAAAACTATATATTAAAAAAAGCGGTCCTAACGGACCGCTTTTTTTTTGCCTTTTTTTTAGGGTTTTACGTACCTTTAAAATTCAAAATCACTCCATGAATCCCAGCTATACTTTAGCAGAAGCGAAGAAAAAGATCGCGCGTTACTGCGCCTATCAGGAACGTTGTCACAAAGAAGTAAACGACAAGCTTAGAGAAATGGGGATGATACCAGCTGCTATAGACGAGATTATTAGCGAATTAATTACGAATAATTTTTTAAATGAACTCCGGTTTGCAGAAGCATTTGCCAGAGGAAAATTTAGAATAAAAAAATGGGGGAAGTCAAGGATCATAGCAGAACTAAAACAGCGAAACATCTCCGAATATTGCATTAAAAAAGCGCTCAAAGAGATCCCTGCAGACGAATATTTAAATACATTTGACGAGTTAGCTTATAAAAAAGGGCTTTCTTTAAGGGACAATTCTCTAGAAATACAGAAAAGAAAACTCATGCAATACTTATTTTATAGGGGCTGGGAATCTCATTTGATTTACGATAAAATCAAAGCATTGCCTTTTAGTGAAACAGGGGTGTAAACCAAAATCACTGCCGCCAAAAGGAATCCAAATTACTTTCTAAAAAACAACAGCAACTACACAAACAAAGTGCTTCTAAATAAACTAAGTGTTTCTTAATAAAACAATTGCTATTATTTAAAACCAATTGCTACTATAAACTAAGTACAACTAGAAAAACTAACGGCTATTATTAAATATTTAAATGTCCTACTTTTTTAAAAACCCTAAAGACAAGATTAAATCAAAAGCCCTTTTGATTTTTATAGGGCTCTTTATAGTGGCTTTTGCGATCAGATTTCCCTTTTTTTTTAGAGACTATATAGACAAAGACGAGAGTACTTTTATCTTGATGGGTCAAGCTTGGGCAGACGGCAACCTACCGTACCTCGCTTTATGGGACCTTAAGCCTCCTGTGACATTTGCTTATTTTGGTCTAATGATCACTGTTTTTGGAAAGTCCCTTTGGTGGATTAGAATGGGCGGAGTGCTAATGGTTAGCACCACCTCTTTTATGGTGTATGTTTTTCTTCGCAACAACAATAAACCCTTTAATCAATCCATTGTATTAGCTGTATTATCTCTTTATTTCTCCAGTCTTTTCGGAAGCGTTCAAGGGGTTATGTCTGAACACATATCCATGATTTTTTATCTAGGCGGCTTACTGGTTTGGAGCTATACCCACAAAAACGCTTATCCTAAAGAATGGGTGCTGTGGGGTATTGGCGGGTTCTTATTCGGGCTCAGCGCCATGTCTAAACTAAATTTAGCCTATCCTATTTTGCTCTGTGTAAGTTACATTTCGCTAAAGTCTTTGTTAGAGAAAGGGGTCAAAAACGCCCTAATAACATCCTTTAGCTCTGGACTAGGCGTGTTATTAGGAATAGGTATTACCGCTGTTCCATACCTCAAAGAAAATGCCTTTCAAGATTGGTGGAAAGCCGTGTTTTTAGCCCCAAGAGCCTATGCCGTATTTCATTGGGAAATAGCCCTTTTTATACTGCCAATTGTTGGGTTTTTATTGTTTTCTCTGGTCAAAAGTATTTCAACAAGTCGGCACAAAACATTCGATAAGATTAACTACCCCCTGGTACTCCTGAGTTTAATTGGCGTATTAGGATCCTTTGTAATCGCAGGAAAAATAAACGGCCATTATTTGTTGCAATGCTATCCACTTGTTTTTATACTCTTCGGCTGGCTCCAACCAAAGCAAAGTTATACTTCAAAAAAAGCCATGGGTATATTTTCCATAATCTTCCTGCTCCTGCCTTTTGAATCCTATAAAGAATACAGAGCTATATTCAAAAACAAACAAGTGCATGGAACCTATTATAACGGAGAAGGCATTGAAGTACCTGCCTATTTAAAGAAAAAACAACACCCTTTAGATAATATCTTATTTTTAGAATACCATATTGGTTATTGGATGCTAAATAAAAGGCCTCCTACAATGGCTGTAACCCATCCAAGCAATTTATTTAGAACTGAGCTTTTTCCTTTCTACAACAAAAGAGAAACAACCCAGCAAGAGTTGGCTTTTATTTTAGATTCCTTAAAGCCTGCTGTGATTGTGATAGACCACAAAAACAGTTTATTCAAAGGCAGGAGCGTTCTAGAGGCTCAGTTTAACGAAAAAATATCCCAGCATTACACCAAAGATACCCTTATAGGGAAGGCCCAATTGTACAAGATACTACCTCTTAAAAAATAGTAGCCTTAGGTGTGTTTAGTTTACCCATAAGCTTAGTACGCCTATTTATGAATTAGTACTGATAGGTCATAGAAAACAACACATTCGCGCCAGGAGCAGGCACTAGATTGGTTTCAGAAAATTGAGCGTTTATAATATTATTCCCCACCAAAGACCAAGTAATCTTAGGGGTCTCATAACGTAAAGCAGCATCTAATACCTGGTAAGAAATGCCGTTGGTTCGTTCCATATACCTATAGGACAAAGACATGGGCCACTGAGAAGCTAATCGCACTTGTGAGTTAGCTGTTAGCTGATGCTTTAAGGAATTAATAGCATACCTAGAAAAAGGCACTTGAGTGTCTTTAATAGCGTCGTCTATGTAGGTGTACCCCATAGATAAAGTTTGGTCTAAACCAAATAGGGTGAATTTTTGAGTCATGTTTATCTCCACACCAGAAGTGGCTAAAGCAGCAAAATTTTGCGCCTCCCAAAGGGCTGCCTCGTCAAACTTTACATAATCAATTAAATTGTCTGTATCTCTTCTAAAAAAAGCCCCCTGTGCGGTAAAATCATTCCGTACATAAGCAGCTCCTAACTCCCAAGAAAGTGCCTGCTCAGGATCTAAATCCTCATTTCCAATGGAAGTTCTATCTGCATAAAATAAATCGGTATAGGTTGGTATTCTGTAGGTGTACCCAAAATTAGCGTAGGTTTTAAAGTCGTTGTTAAATCGGTAGCCAATATCTATTCCTGGAAAAGTATGAAACTTAAAGTCTGAAAAATAATTTAAGGCCACCCCTGGAGTCACATCTAATTGATCTTCAAAGAAAGAAAAACGGTGCTCTACAAACCCATTGGCCTGAAATCGGTCTCTATTCCCTAAGTTATTACTTCTTATACTCACTTGGGCTACTTCTAAGCCAAAACCTGAGGTACCAAGCGCATTGAAATTTCTAGCCATTAGAGCAGCTCCTACTTTGTTGGAAAGATGGAGGTTCCTATACACCCCCGGATTGTTTCTAATGTAAATATAAAGGTCTTGGTTGCGCTTCCAATAGACACTTGGAGTCACCACCCAATCCTCTGAAGCAAAGACTGTTTGTACAGAAACCAAACTCGCCTGAGTGCGCTCATACTGGTCTACAGCACTTGGTGTGGCATAAAAACCATTTGCACCAAAAGAGCGGTCCATAAAAGTTCCCATAAGCACTATGGCTTGCTGATCTTTATTAAAAGTACTTTTAGTGAAAAAATTATTGTTTTTGAAATCGGTATTGTACCGATATCCTTGAGAGCTGTTTCTAGAAAAATGAACAATCTGATCACTATTATCTTGAGTGAACTGACTCGTAAAAGCCCCTTGAAACTGATTAAAAGACCCCACACTCAATCTGGCACTACCTGTACCGTCCAACGACTTCTTGGTCACAATGTTTATAGCGCCTGTAAAAGCGTTTTGACCAAAGATTCTAGCGGAAGGTCCTTTGACTATCTCAATTCGCTCTATGAGCTCAATAGGCAGTGCCATATTAAGAGTATGATGCCCTGTTTGAGGATCGTCTACTTTAATCCCGTCAATTAACAAGAGGGTCTGGTCAAAACTACCTCCCCTGATATATAAATCTGCCTGCTGGCCGCCTGTACCCCTTCTTCTTACATCTACACCTGCCACTGACTGGAGTAGGTCTACCAAATTAGTCGCGGCTGCATTTTTAATTTCTGCCTTTCCAATAATGACCAATGTCCTTGAATTATCAGACAAAGGCACATCTATTCTTCCACTACTCACTACCACTTCCTTAAGGTTTTGAGTAGCAATAGTATCTTGTGAAAAAGCTGTTTTCCCTACAAACAACAGACTAAATATTAAAAGTGTTTTAAAAGTGTTTTTCATTGAATGATGTGTAAAAAAAAAGCTGCTGATAGTACTCAGCAGCTTTTCAATAAATATGAGATTGTATTAGTCTGCTAGGACTATAATCTTGTTGTTTTTGACCTCCAGAGTTCCGCTATTAATAGCTAGGGTATACACCCCTTTCTCTAGGGCAGAAAACTTGGCTGCATGGGCTTCAATTAAATCTGAAACACCTTGTATTTTAAGTACACCCGCCTGTAATGAAGCTACTAAAGGAGCGTGGGCACTTAATACCTGAAAAGAACCATCTAAACCAGGGGCACTTACCGCTGTAATTTCTCCCGCATACAATGTGGCTTCCGGAGATACAATTTCTAAATACATAGTAGTTGTTTAAATTAAAAGCAATATTAAGCTTCTGCTAACATTTTTTCTCCAGCTTCAATAGCCTCTTCAATAGTCCCTTTTAAATTAAAAGAAGATTCTGGTAAGTGATCTAATTCACCGTCCATAATCATATTAAATCCTTTAATGGTTTCCTTAATGTCTACCAATACTCCTGGGATTCCTGTAAACTGTTCTGCTACGTGGAATGGCTGAGACAAGAAACGTTGCACTCTTCTCGCTCTACCTACGGCTAATTTATCTTCTTCAGACAATTCTTCCATCCCTAAGATGGCAATAATATCTTGTAATTCTTTATAGCGTTGTAACAACTCTTTTACTCTTTGAGCACAAGCGTAATGATCTTTACCTAAGATTTCAGGGGTCAAAATTCTAGAAGTAGAATCCAATGGATCTACTGCTGGATAAATACCTAATTCTGCAATCTTACGAGACAATACTGTAGTTGCATCTAAGTGAGCAAAGGTTGTTGCTGGTGCTGGATCCGTTAAATCATCTGCAGGTACATAAACGGCTTGTACAGAAGTAATAGAACCTCTTTTAGTAGAAGTAATACGCTCTTGCATAGCACCCATTTCTGTAGCTAGTGTTGGCTGATACCCAACTGCAGACGGCATACGACCCAATAAGGCAGACACCTCAGATCCTGCTTGAGTGAAACGGAAAATGTTGTCTACGAAAAATAATACATCTTTCCCTTGACCTTCTCCTGATCCATCTCGGAAGTATTCCGCAATAGTCAAACCAGATAAGGCCACACGAGCACGCGCTCCAGGAGGCTCATTCATTTGTCCAAAAACAAAAGTAGCTTTGGACTCTTTCATAGCAGACTTATCTACCTTTGTTAGGTCCCAACCGCCTTCTTCCATAGAGTGTAAGAAGTCATCTCCGTACTTGATAATTCCAGATTCTAACATCTCTCTTAACAAATCGTTTCCTTCTCTTGTACGTTCTCCTACGCCTGCAAACACAGATAAACCACCGTGTCCTTTGGCAATATTATTAATTAACTCTTGGATCAATACCGTTTTACCTACACCGGCTCCACCGAATAATCCAATTTTACCCCCTTTTGCATAAGGCTCAATGAGGTCAATTACTTTTATTCCTGTAAACAATACTTCAGTAGCAGTAGATAAGTCCTCAAATTTAGGAGCTTGTCTGTGTATAGGTAAACCGTCTTTTCCAGCTTTAGGTAAATTACCCAGTCCGTCAATAGCGTCTCCAATCACATTAAAAAGACGTCCATAGACATCTTCACCAACTGGCATTTGAATAGCGCTACCTGTAGCTGAAACCTCAGTCCCTCTACTTAAACCATCCGTAGAATCCATAGAGATCGTGCGAACTGTATTCTCTCCCACATGAGATTGAACTTCTAATACTAAAATAGTGCCGTCTGCCTTTTTAATTTCTAAGGAGTCGTAAATTTTAGGAAGTGCAGTTCCTGCGTTAAATTCTACATCTACTACAGGGCCAATAATTTGTGAAACTTTAGCGTTACCTTGAGCCATTGTTTTATTGTTTATAAAGATTTACATACTTTGTTTAAAATCAGCACACTATTTGTGCAGATTTTAGGGTGCAAATATAAGTCTTTCTATGGGAATTAAAAACGGCAAATACGACTTTTTATTAAAAGCAAAATCCCGCTATTTTTCGGTTCGAGAAAATAGCGGGATTTATATTTTAAATAAAACTCTTTTTACTGCATTGCTGGGCTAAAATTCGTTGGATAATCTCCAATATCCAATAAATTTCCTGAAGCCTCAAAGTTAGAGCTAAATGTAGCGTCTAAAGTCTTCATCATTAAGTTACTCAACAGTGCATAGCCCCTTGGATTTGGGTGAACCCCATCTAAAGAAAATACACCACCAGTTACAAGACTAGAGGTTACCGTAAATTTTCCATCTGTAATCCCTCCAGAGGCCAGTTGTTGCATATAAGCATTGGCGTCAAAATGAGCTAAACCAGCAGCTGTAGCTGATGCCTTTATAATATTGTTGTAACCGTCAATAGCGGTTTTAATTTCCGCTTGCTCTTGAGGTGTTAAGACCCATTTGTCTGCTAAAGGAACCGCCACACCATTTACAGTGAGTGGGTTTCCTGGTACTGCTAATGTACCTATGAAAGCAGAGGCAGGTAGTACTAGTAAATCTTCTGCAGTAGCCTGTCTGTATTTAGGTAAGGCTGCAAAAGCTGGATTAATAGCTCCTAAGTCGGTTAATGACTCATCTACAATTACCACTGCATTTCCAGCTCCTGCTGAAAAAGAAATGGTTCTTTTAGCTACTTCATCGGCACTTAAAAGACCTGTTCCTTGTAAGGCCTGATAAGCTGCTTGCAAACCACCGTTATAGGCGGCGTAAGCAGCATTAACCGCGCCTGCAGTAGCTGCGTCTAGTGGTACTGGATTATGAGGGACAGTAGTAAAATGAGGAATACTGGTCACATAAGGAATGTTAGCCACAACACCTTTAGCGCCACCAGCGGTTAAAGTAGCTATTAATGCACCATAGGTGCCGTCAAAACCAACTCCAGGTGCACCAGATATTGGCGTTAAAGGATTGGTTTCGTCTCCACCTGTTGTGGCGTAACCCAAAGCATCATTGTTTCCAATCCAAAGAGAAAAGAAAGTGGGTGCCTGTGCCATGGCATCTGCTAAAACAGATGCATTAGGCGTAGAAGCCATTCTCACAAAATACGGATTGGCTAAACCTAAAGCCACATTGGAAATATTACCGTATCCAGGGGCCAATAAGTGGTAACTCTTAGCACCTGGAACCCCCATATTGTTAAAAGGTCCAGTAGGATTATTTGTAGCAATATCAGTGGTAGGTGTCGCTGCAGGATTGGCTGTTAACAGAGAGGCTGGACCCGCTCCATTAAAAAACAATCTTGGACCTGCAATCACATTTCCAGCCAATAAAAGCCCTCCATTATTGTCGTTCATCATGGGTTGAGAAAAAGAACCTCCACCAGCTTTTGAGAATTTTTGGGCCAATAAATTTGGCATAGATAATTGTTGAGACGCCTTAAAAAGCGCGCCGTCTGTATAACCTGCAGTCAGTGAATTCCCAAGAGAAACATAGTTGCTTAAATCCAAACTTCCTGCACTTAAAGCAGGTAGTGGTGCAGCTGGTGCTGGTCCCTCAATAGCATCTTGCTCACAAGAAACCAATATAGCCACCCCTAATACGTAAGGAATATATTTCTTTATATGTATAGATATCTTTTGCATGATTGATTAATTGTTAATGGTTAATGAAAGATAGTACTGAGAACCAATAAGTCCTGTTCCAAAGGCAGTGAAGTAATCATAGCCGCCTAAATTAGCTGCACCTAGTTTTAAAGTAGACTTTAAACTTGGTATGGTATAGTTTATTTGAGCATCTACTGTAGAAAAAGAAGGTACTTCTCCGTCTCCAAAGGTCGCTTCCCAGAAATAATCATCGCTCCATCTCCAAGCCACATTAAATCCGAAATTATCTACCAATTCCGTAGATCCAAAACTCGCTTTCACTTTGTGTTCTGGGGTGTTAAAATTGGTTCTAAAATCTGGATAAAGCGTTCTGTCAAAGTCTTGTTTGGTATAGGTGTAGTTTGCTGTAAAGTCGAACTTTTTAAGCACTTTAGCCGTTAACATCGCGGAACCACCGTAAGAATTCACATCTACAGGAGAATTGGTGTAAGCTTGGTACACTTGGTAGTCTCCAGCAGCAATAGCGGCTACAGACAAACTGTTGTCTCCAACAGTTCCATAGAATGGGGCTATCACATTTTCGCCTGAGATAAAGTCGCTATATTGGTTGTAATATGCACTCATGTCTAATGTAACGCTTCCTATTTTACCTCTATAACCAACCTCCATTGAAGTCACCTGCTCTGGTTTCACTAGATCAGGATTAGACACTTGTAAAACTCCAGGGTTTCCAGTAGCAGCTAAGGCCGCTACAGAGCTGGCTGTATATGAATTTTCATAAGCCGCTCTAGCTGTTTGGTTTATAGTAGCTGGCTGGCCATATAAACTCTGAGCAGTACCACTCACAGCAAAATCTCTAGAGTAACGGTCTAAGTTGTCTGCTGCAGAACCCACCAAAATAGCCCTACCCGCGTCTAGACCTATAAATAAATCTTGGGTGGTTGGGTTTCTAAAACCTGTTTGTAAAGAAAAACGCAGGTTGTGGTTTCTATTTAAGAAA
>JAQWTF010000080.1:0-18074 GCA_029242825.1 Flavobacteriaceae bacterium
CGCAGATATTGTTTGTTTTGGAAAAGTAATTGGTGGTGGTTTGCCGGTAGGTGCTTTTGCAGCTAGGGCAGAAATAATGAATTATTTGGCACCAGACGGACCGGTGTATCAGGCAGGAACGCTGTCCGGAAATCCGCTGGCTATGAGTGCAGGTTTGGCTATGTTACAAGCGCTCTCAAAAGATAAAGCGGTATTCAAACGTTTGGCAGAAAAAACAGCCTATTTACATAAAGGGATAGAAGGCGTGCTACTCAAGCACCGTGTTCCCCATACGATCAATAGGCTGGGTTCCATGATTTCTGTTCATTTTTGTGAGGCTGCTGTAACAGATTTTTCTTCTGCAGCTGCAGGCGACAATGAAATATTTAAAAAATACTTTCACGCTATGTTGGCACAAGGGGTTTATTTGCCCCCTTCTGCTTATGAGAGTTATTTTTTAAATGACGCCTTGAGTTATGAAGATTTGGATTTTACCATTGCAGCATTGGAACGCATAGCGCCTGAACTGTTATAGGGATCTTCTATTTCCTTCTTGTGGCCTTCCTTTTCTATGGGAACCTTTTCCAAACTGTCCTTCTCTGAATTGGCCTTTTCCCTGAGTTTCCCTGTGTAGTTTTTCCGTAAAATGATGGCTCCACTGCTCGTACTGTTGGTCATTTAGAATGGCTTTCATGGCAGATTTGTGTTCAATTTTTTGGTCTAATCTGGCCAATTGACGGGTGAATCTTTGGGTTTCTTGGCCCTTATTTTCATCTTGATTTTGTGTTCTTTGAGCTATTTGACTATCCTTATGGCCTCTTTTGTCTTGCCTTTCTTTGGCTTCAAGACGCATTAGTTGGGCAACCGCTTTTTGTTGTTTACTGTTTAAATCTAAGGCCAAAGTCATTTTCTTTGTCTGTAGTTCTGCCCATTGCTCTGGAGACAATTCTGGTCTTCTTTCACCGTTTTCATGCCTATTTGGTCTAGCGCTTTCTTGAGTCATTCTTGGACCTCTTTCTGGCCTAGGCCTTTTTTCTTCTTGTGCTTGTAGGTTCACTGAAGCTGCTAAAGCAACCATCGATAATAAGATTGTTTTTTTCATGTTGTTGAATTTTATTGTTTTTCCTATGACCATGTTTACTTACAATAGTTTAAAAAGTCTGTTGGGTTTGGGACTTATTTAACATTCTACTGGCTGATCTGTTAAAACGGAGCAAAAAAAAAGGGAGGCTTTCAGCCTCCCTTTTTAAAGAATTGGTTTGGTTGGATTATTTAGGATCTAAGATGTCATTAATTCTAGCAATGGCATCTTGCATATGGTATCTAGACATGGTATTAGCCGCATTAGCTAATCCATTTCTCAATTGTGCTCTAAGGGTCACTAATTCTCCCCTTACTACAGAGCGAATGTCTGATTGAGACGTATTCACTGCAGTAGATTTCTGATACCCACCGTAGCTCGGTAATTTTCTCTGGCTGTCTGCAGTCATTAAATAAGCCAAACGGTCAATGTGTCCTTTTTGTAGGTTTCTTCTGTAAGTGTCTATAGCGCCACCGCTGTAAATCTCAGACCAGATACCTCTTCTGAGTTCTGACATCATTTGGGTTAAAGTATAGGCCTTAGACCCCATGGCTGTTTCATGTTCAATGAGTCTGGCCATTTTACCCAGACTAAGTACATTGTTTAACGTTCTTACTTGAACACCACGAACACGGTCTACCGTTCCTGAGTACTCAATTTTATTAAAGATGTTTTGGTCTAACATCCACTCAGGTGTTTGAAACAATTCACGTTGTAAAAATTTCATAGCGTCCCGCTGATGCGCCTTAGCTACTGGCGTATAAACAGCCCCTTCTTGCTCATAGGTTTTGTGGTTTTCATATACCCCACCAATGTTGTTAGACACATGACCCATATAGCGGTTAAATTGAGACAATACTTGCCCGTAAAGGGTTTCTAAATCATCGTAATTTTTTCCGTCTTCTGCCGTCCATTCGATTAGTTTAGGTACAATTCTTTGAAGGTTTTTAATCCCGTACATACTCGCTTTCATAGCATTGTCTCCCAAATCTTCTGTTTGAGAACTCGGATCTACCACGTCGCCCCCTTGTTGGCTTCCAAAGCGGTATAATGGGTCTCCATCATGGGCCATAATCCAGCTGTCAAGTACTGGTTTTTCCTCTTCTGCCGTTTTATCTAAGATAGGTCTGTATCCCCATTCTATAGCGTATTTGTCATAAATACCAATATTTGGCATAAGGGCTACGCCTTTATCTTCTGGTTGTGCCACATAGTTAAAACGGGCATAGTCCATAATGGAAGGCGCAGTACCGTATTTGCTGGTAAAACTTGCAGATCTTAAAGAATCTACAGGGTATGCAGCAGAACTTCCCATATTATGAGGAAGCCCTAAAGTATGGCCTACTTCATGAGAAGATACAAATTGTATTAAACGACCCATTACTTCATCTTTGAAAGCCACACCTTGTGCTTCTGGGTTAATAGCTGCAGTTTGAACAAAATACCAGTTGCGCAATAGGCTCATTGCATTGTGGTACCAGTTAATGTCAGATTCTAGGATCTCCCCACTTCTTGGATCACTTACATGAGGCCCGTTAGCATTAGGAATAGGAGAAGCTAAGTAACGTACTACAGAATAACGAACGTCTTCTGGAGACCATTCTGGGTCTTCTTCAGGCGTTGGAGGATCCATCGCTATAATGGCATTTTTAAAACCTGCAGCTTCAAAAGCCACTTGCCAGTCCTCGATTCCTTGTTTAATAAAAGGCACCCATTGTTTTGGCGTAGCCCTATCTACGTAATATATGATTGGTTTTTTTGGTTCTACCAATTCTCCTCTGTTAAACTTTTCTAGATCTTCCTCTTTAACTTCGAGTCTCCATCTGTCTAGAAACTTCACTGTTTTACTCTCCTGAGCATCTAATCCATAGTCTACCTGATCTCTCTCTTGCCAACCAACGCGTTTGTCAAAATAGCGTCTCTTCATAGGTTCAGCAGGGAGTAATATCATGGAGTTATTAATCTCCACTGAGATAGATCCCAAGCTTGAATTAGAAGGAGGATTGCCCGCAAAATAAGTTTTCACGTGTCTAGCCTCAATATTCATTGGGTAACTCTTAATCCCCTCTATAAAGCTTCTTTCAGAATCTAAACGAGAAGCTTTGTATCTTTTTTTGTATCTATCAGGCATACCCAATGCACTTACATCTTTACTAAAAAGCGGGGTAACGTCTATGACAGTACTTGTAGCAATAGAATCTTTTCTATTAGATTTTACATCAAAGGAATACAATACCGGTTCAAAATTAGAATTCACAACCGCTTCTTTCACCGGAAGAGAATCTGCTGCCACCACCTCATGGCTAACCACTCTTAGGTACACTTTATTTCCCTTTTTTTCCCATCTCATGACTTGGGTGTTAATTTTTCCACCCCCAAAACCAATTCCTGACGCTGTTTTTGAAATTCTACTTACCATAAGCATTTCTCTACCTAATAGGCTGTCTGGTATCTCGTAGAAAAATTTGTCTTTGATCTGGTGCACGTCAAAAAGGCCTTTGTCTGTTTTTGCCTCTTTGGTAATAACCTTAGCGTAAGGCTGCGGTGCGTCTTTATCTATTTTTGGTTTAGCCTCTGTGGGCGCTTTTGCCTTGGCTTTTTTCTTGAAAAGCTGGGCTTCACTGTTGCTGATACTTCCAATCACTAAGAGTGAAAACAACAGGTACTGAAGATTTTTTTTAATCATTAAGTATGTTTTTTGATTTTTCAGCTTCTCAAATAACCGAAAAATTGTCCTAAAGAAATGTTAACAAAATCATAAGATGGTGCTTTTATAACATCAGGGACATTCTAAAATGTCATGATTTATTTAAATTCTCCAACGCCTATAGGATATCCATCACTAAAGCTAAAAGAGTAATGGGATAATGTATTCAAATAGTCCAATGAGGATGAGTACAGCCACTATATTTAAAAGGACGCCCGCCTTAACCATATCCTTGACCTCTATAAAACCGCTGGCGAAGACAATGGCATTTGGAGGGGTCGCCATTGGGAGCATAAAAGCACAGCTGCTGGCCATTGTAACGGGAATAAGTAGGTATACCATAGGTATTCCAAGACCAATTGCTATTCCAGCTACTACAGGTGCCAACACAGCCACTAGGGCTACATTACTCATGAGTTCTGTCATAAATAACATGAGCAAAATTAGTAAACTGGCGGTAGCAGTAATACTAAAATTACCTGCTGCAATACTTTGAGAAACCTGATCTACAATTCCGGAAACAGACATCCCTTTGGCCAAAGCCAATCCGCCACCAAATAGTATTAAAATACCCCATGCCAACTTTTCAGTGTCTTTCCAATCCAGTATAAAGTCTCCTTTTTTAAGATTAAAAGGGACCGCAAATAAACTTATTGCGGCAAACATGCTGATCATAGTGTCTGACAATCCTAAGGATGGAAAAATACTGTTGATTAAGGTTCTAAAGATCCAAAGGGATACGGTCACTGCAAAAATGCCCAAGACCATCTTTTCCTTGGAACGGGTGGGGCCTAATTTTCTTAATTCTACTTGGATCACTTCTTTTGATGCGGAAAAATTCAATCCCTTACTTGGAAAAATGAGGTGAACTAGTGTAATGTAACTCAGACCAATCATAATGATTGAGAAGGGTAAGGCAAATACCATCCATTTTAAAAAGGAGATTTCTATTTGATATTCATTTTCTAGTAGTCCAATAAGAATAGAGTTTGGTGGTGTGCCTATCACAGTGGCAATACCACCTGCATTGGCTGAGAAAGCAATACCCAAAAGGACACTTACGGCAAAATTTCGGTCTTTTTTAGTAAACCCATCTATGTCGTGAATTAACAATTTAATCACAGACATGGCTATAGGAAGCATGACTACTGTAGTGGCAGTATTACTAATCCACATACTCAAAGAAGCTGTGGCGATCATAAAACCAAGGACTACTTTGTTTGGTGTAGTGCCCGTAATACGAATAATGTTGAGTGCAATTCTTCTGTGGAGATTGACCTTTTCTAAGGCAAGCGCCATAACAAAACCACCAAAAAATAAAAAAATAATAGGACTTCCATAATTATTTCCTACTTCTGCAATAGGCATAATGTCTAATAAGGGGAACAAGAGTAAAGGCAGCAGGGCAGTTACAGAAATGGAGACAGCCTCGGTGAGCCACCAGGTGACCATCCAAAGTGCTACGGCAATTACGGCATCTCCTTCCTTACTTAAAAACGGCTCAGGCCATAATATTATTAATAGGAAAAATACAGGTCCCAAAAATAAGCCCACTATTTTGCTCTTACTCATCTTTAAAAATTTAGCCTAAGCTAGTTTTTTTATCTGTGATATAAAAGGCGCTTTGGTTAAAAGGGTGGTGAAAGTCCTAAGTTCAAAAATTCTAATGTTTCGTATTACGAATCTATGAATCTTTGAGGGCACAAGTAAGTGCATCGGCCACTTTGGCCACCACAACCAACTGAAGTTTTGTGAGACCTTTAATAGCTTTGTCCCATGCTTTATTGCTCAATCCACTGGCATCTTTTAAGTCTGTTAAAGGCATAGGATTGTTTTTTTTCAATAGCTCCAGCACTATTTTTTCATTGTCTGAAAGTTCAACCGCTTTCTTTTCTGGACGCATTTGAGGGAAAAACAACACTTCTTGTATGGAAGCGTTATTGGTCATAAGCATAACCAATCTATCTATACCAATTCCAATCCCAGAGGTAGGAGGCATGCCGTATTCTAAGGCTCTAAGGAAGTCTTGGTCAATAAACATAGCTTCGTCGTCTCCTTTTTCTGAAAGGGCTAATTGATCTTCAAAACGGGCTCTCTGGTCTATAGGGTCATTGAGCTCTGAATATGCGTTGGCCAATTCTTTTCCATTGACCATTAACTCAAATCGTTCTGTTAGGGCTGGGTTAGATCTGTGTTCTTTAGTGAGCGGACTCATTTCCTTTGGGTAATCCGTTATAAAAGTGGGTTGTACATAATGGTGTTCGCAACGTTCTCCGAATATTTCATCAATGAGTTTTCCAATACCCATACTTTCTGTGACTTCAATATCTAGAGATTTTGCTACCTCCGCTAACGCGTCTCTACTCAATCCAGCTACATCGTAACCAGTATGAATTTTTATGGCTTCAAGGATGGGCACTCTTGGGTAAGGTGCTTTGAATTCAATATCATTCTTGCCCACCGTGATTTTTGAGCTTCCATTAGATTCCAGTGCTATAGTCTCTAATAATTTCTCGGTAGTGTCCATCATCCAATGGTAATCCTTATAGGCTACGTATAATTCCATCACAGTGAATTCTGGATTGTGGGTACGGTCCATTCCCTCATTCCTAAAGTCTTTTGAGAATTCATACACTCCGTCAAAGCCACCTACAATGAGCCTTTTGAGGTATAATTCGTTGGCTATCCTTAGATACAAGGGCATGTTGAGCGCATTGTGATGGGTAATAAAAGGCCTTGCAGAGGCTCCCCCTGGAATGGGTTGTAAAATCGGGGTTTCTACTTCTAAATAGCCTTTGTCATTAAAGAATTTTCTAATGCTATTGGTGATCTTTGTTCTCTTTATAAAGGTGTCTTTGACCTGAGGATTTACGATTAAATCTACATAACGCTGTCTGTATCTCAATTCAGGATCGTTGAATTCATCGTGCACTTTACCATCTGCGTCTACTTTTGGCAGCGGTAATGGCCTTAAAGCTTTGCTCAATAAGGTGAATTTTTTTACCATCACCGTTTTTTCTCCTACTTGGGTGGTAAAGAGGGTGCCTTCTATGCCTAGAATATCACCAAGGTCAATAAGCTTCTTAAACACTTCATTGTACTGTTGGCTTTCTGGAGTGGTGTCTATTTCATCTCTATTAAAGTATACTTGAATGCGACCTTCGCTGTCTTGAATTTCAGCAAAAGAGGCTTTCCCCTGTACCTTTTTTCGCATGAGCCTTCCAGAGACAATAAGCTGTTTTCCTTCTACATAGTTTTGTTCAATCTCTGTAGACATGGTATTTACAGGAAACAAAGCAGCCGGGTAGGGATTGATTCCTAAAGCTCTTAATTTGTGTAACTTCTCTCTTCTTACAATTTCTTGTTCTGTCAGTTGCATAGGTGCGAATTATAAGGGGCAAATATAAGTACTTCGTATTAATTTATGGTTATGCATGTAACATTTGAGCTACTTTTACGTCATTTAAAAGAGTAATTATATATAAACGTAATACTGATGAGTTTTTGGCGTGTTTTATTGGCCATTCTATTCCCGCCACTTTCAGTGATTGGAAAAGGTTGTGGGTCTATCTTAATTGTTTTTTTACTGACCCTTTGCGGTTGGGTTCCTGGGGTCATTGCCGCTTTGGTTATTTTGAATAATCCCAATGACTAAAACCGCTCTTGAAATAGTATCTTTGCTTCATGAATAAGGAACTTATTTTAGAAGATTTAGGTCTCAAAGACTATAAGGAGACTTGGGATTACCAAGAGGCTTTGTTTGCAAAAACAGTGGCCTTAAAAGTTCAGAATAAGAAAGAACATACTTCTTTGCCTACCCCCAATCATTTCCTTTTTGTGGAACATCCTCATGTTTTTACATTGGGTAAGAGTGGTAATTTGGACCATTTATTGGTTTCTGAAGAAGCCCTCAAAGAAAAAGAAGCCAGCTTTTATAAAATCAATAGGGGGGGAGATATTACCTATCACGGCCCTGGGCAAATAGTAGGTTATCCTATTTTAGACTTAGAGAATTTCTTTACCGACATTCACAAATACCTCCGTTTGTTAGAAGAAACGGTCATACTTACTTTGGCTGAATACAGTATTAATGCGACAAGGTCACCTGGAGAAACAGGAGTTTGGCTGGACGTAGGTACCCCTTTCGCACGAAAAATATGTGCTATGGGCGTTAGAGCCAGTAGGTGGGTTACCATGCACGGATTTGCACTCAATGTGAATACAGATTTGGGCTATTTTGATCTCATGATTCCATGTGGTATTAAAGATAAGGCTGTTACTTCTATGGCTGCAGAGCTCAATGGCATAGGCCAGAATACAGCTGAGGTTAAATCCAAGCTTTTAAGGCACTTCCTATTACTTTTTGAAGCCGAGATAAATACTTGATTTTTTAATATAGCTTAAGTTTTGTGTAAACAAGAAGGCTATAGCGTCACTTAAATGGCTTACTAGTCTTTTAGTTATACTTATTCTTTAAGTTGGTACACCACAAGGCTGTTTTCTTTATCCTTTGTGACAAAATATAATGTGCCAATGTCTGAAGATTCTACTAGGTCAATTTCCCCACCCCCATATACAGGAAATCCTCCAAGATTTTTGAGGTCGCTGTTAAACAAATAAACCTTTTTGTTCTGGGTGTCTGTAATGCTTAGGTATATTTTTTGTTTTATTTTAAATATGCTTGGAGGGGTGTAAATTCCGTATTCGAGGACGGCTTTTTTGCCTTTTGAATATAATATGTTGTCTTCTAGCACTACCAATTGGTTAAATTTCATGGATGTTCTGTGTGCGGCATTTACTTTTAAAGGTCTCTTGCTTTCTTTGCCTTTGGTATTTATCTGAATGAGATTGCCCTGGAGATCTGTAAAAGAGAACTGTTTATCTAAAATGGCTATTTCATTATCAGAAAAGGAATAATTCTTGGCTGTTTTTACCCTGGTCTTACCTATCCTGTTTAAAATATCTAAACTCCCGTCTATTCCTTTGAACACCAAGTAGTCATCTCCAGATATTTTAAAATGTTTTGGGGCCTCTAAAAGAGAGGATTTTGTTTTATTGTATTTAAATCCACGGACCTTTTTTGCATTTCTGTCGTACATATAAATATCTTTTCCTTGTCCAAAAACAAAACGATACTCTTTGTTGTTGTCATAGTCAAACACGGCCAAAGGACTCAAATTTCCGTCTTTAAAAGTTTTGTTAAACGGAGGTACTTCGTTTCCGTTTCTATCTAAAACGAGCCATTGATTTGTGGTGGTGAATGCCAATTGTAAGCGGCCATTTTTATACAGGTCTACCTGAGATACTTTTCCCTGTATAGGACCTTGAAGTTGTTTTTTCCATAGTAATTTGCCATTGTTGTCAAAAAGATACAACTGGTTTTTATTGTCTTGAACTAGTATTTCTTGTTTTTTGTTAATGTGATTTTTCACCCACTGAGGGGTATATGATATAGGATTTTCTAATTGTAGACTCATTATTGGAGAAACACCTCCCTGGTCTTTTTTAGGGGGTAAATCTAGAAACACCAAGTGTTGGTGAAAGAAATCTTGGTCGCCCACCCATTGAGAGGCAAAGACTTTGGTGTTTTTGTCCTCCTTTTGGTTTGGGGCTAAAAAATAATCATGCGCTTTATCTGGACTAAAATGAGTTGTTTGCGCCTGATAAAACAGCACTGTAGAGGCCTCTGCCAAAAACGCTTTGGTGCTTGAATACGCAGGGCTATTTTCAAGGGTTGTTCCAGTACTTAAATTACCTATTACGGTCTTTATGTCTGAAATATCACTGCTAAATAATAGACTTTGTTCTAAGGGAACCATATAGGTTGCCTCCAATTTATTCCATAGCGTATTAAAGGAAGTTTCAATCAATGATGGATTGTTTAAACGGTATATGGGGTAGTCTCTGTATTCAGATTCTGGGCTTTTGTTAACTGATAGTTTTGAAATATTGGCTGGTTCAAGGCTGGTAAAATGAATGAGGGCTAGGGTATTCTCTTTTAATTTAAAAGAAGCTATTTCCTCTACCTTGTTAAAAATGGTATCTAAAGCGAGCTCCCTGTTTTTGATTTTGTTTTGAACACTATTAAACTGTTCCATGTTTTGAACGGCATACATTTTTATGCTGGAAGCCACTTCGGGAATATAATGAGGAGATTTTAGTACTACCGGTTTACTTTCTTTAAAAAGGTTTAGAAAATAAGGAACACTGTCATTTCTTGAATTAAAACCATGAAATTCCATTTTTTTATTGGCCAAGCCAATACTCAATGCACCCCAGTCGCCAAAACTACTGGTAAAGGAGGGGAAAAAGTTATTTTTCAATAAAAAGCTCTCAGAATTTAATCTAAAGTAAAGGCTGTTTTCTTCGGTTACCTTAAAAAGTGCTACCAATGACTCGGGAGTTATTGGGTTGTTGTAATTCCTTATGGTGTTCTCTATGAGTAGTTGAGAAGAGCTCAATAATAGATTTTCTCCTATGATCACACTGTAGAGCACTTGATCTTTATTTTTAGAGGGATAAACCCTTTTTTCGATTAAAAATTCCTGGTAGTTTTTACTCGAAACTTGATCAGAAGAAGCTAAAGTACTTTGGGCCGGTTCTGTGATAATGATAAAATCAATCTCATCTTTTCCAATCTCTCTTATACTCATGAGCGCCTGAGTGTTTACATCAATTTTTTGTAGCAACTCAAAGCGCTGTGTAGAATTTTTAAACGCCCCCTGATTAATAAAGTTTAAAAATTGACTGTTGTTGTTCAGGTTTGCTTTTAACTGATTGAAATGATCCGTTCTAACGACAAAATCATCTTGATTGGATAAATAACTTAGAAGAGGCTGTTCTTGGTTTACAGTTTTAGGACTGCAATGCACCAAAAGCAATGCGGTTAAAATGACAAGGTAAGATTTCATGGAATGGTATTCAATTATAACTTTTCAAAGGTACTATTTATGACTTAAAATAATACAAGCCCCTCTTTTGCATAGTCAAATATCCTTAACCCCTTTAAATGTCTTTCTGTGATGTGGGGAAACACCCCATTTTAGAATGGCTGCTTTATGAATGCTTGTCGGGTAGCCCATATTATTATTCCATTGATAGTAAGGAAATTTTTTGTGCAGTGCTAGCATGTATTCATCTCTGGCTGTTTTTGCTAGAACAGATGCTGCAGCAATAGCATAAAATTTACCGTCTCCTTTAACAATAGTTTCATGAGGAATGTTTGGATATGGATTAAACTTATTCCCGTCTACAATAATAAAATCAGGGGAGGTTACTAGTTTTGCAATGCTCTTGTGCATGGCTTTAATGGATGCTTGAAGTATATTAATGCGATCAATCTCTTGTGGGGAAACGTGACTTATTCCATAAGATATGGCTGCTTGTTTAATGATAGGCGCCAAAATAGCCCGCTGTTTGGCAGATAGTTTTTTTGAATCATTTAACATGGGGTGTCTAAATGACTTAGGAAGAATCACTGCGGCCGCAGTAACAGGGCCAGACAAGCACCCTCTGCCGGCTTCATCAGTTCCAGCAATGAGTAATTTTTGATTGTAATACCGAAGCATTATTGGGGTATTTTATGTTTAGTGTTATGGATTTCGTAATTATTTTAACACATTATCCGATTATTACAACATATTATCGATGTTTTATTGAATATAAAAAGGATTTTTCGTTTTTTTTCACTACAATTCCCTAAAAATGACGATTAAGTGCCTAAAATAGCGGCTTAACGACATGTTAAATTTGCGTTAACAATAATTTTTACTCATTTTTGTTGGCAATTAACTAAAAAAACAATCAATGAAATTAAATTTAACGCAGCTTTTAACATCTTTTATGATGTTATGCTTTGTTTTTTCTTTCGCTCAAGAAAAAACAGTTTCAGGAAAAGTGACGGATCAAAACGGTGCTCCCTTACCAGGGGTCTCTGTATTGGTGGTAGGTACTACAACAGGTACCCAGTCAGATTTTGACGGTTTATATTCTATATCTGTTGCGCAAGGGGCTACTTTGCGTTTTAGCTATATAGGGCAGAAAACCCAAGATGTAGTAGTAGGTTCTTCTAACACTGTTAATGTTCAATTAGCAGAAGATGCTCAGGCATTGGAAGAAGTTATTGTAACAGGATTCGGAAATGTATCTAAAACTTCCTTCGCAGGTTCTGCTAAGGTAGTATCTGGTGAAAACATTTCTAACAAGTCATTTACTAACGTATCTCAAGCTTTGGCTGGGGAAGCGGCAGGTGTGGCTGTATTTAACACTTCTGGACAGCCAGGGAGTTCTTCTACAATTCGTATTCGTGGATTTGGATCTGTAAATGGTTCTGAGGCACCTTTGTACATTGTAGATGACGCACCATTCGGAGGCTCATTAAACGACATTAACCCGAATGACATTAAGTCTGTTACTGTACTAAAAGATGCTTCTGCAACTTCTTTGTATGGTGCAAGAGGGGCTAACGGGGTAATTGTAATTACTACCAAAAGAGGTAGGGATGCTGGAAATGCTATCAATGTGTCTGTAAAAACAGGAACAAACTACCAAGGTATTGGAAGGTATGAGACCATTAAATCTCCAGAGGAGTATATTGGGATTAACTGGCAGGCGACACGTCAAAGAGGTTTATTAGAAAATGACGGTGACAATGCAGCTGCTGTTGCATTTGCTAATGCTAATTTATTTGAAAATGATGAAAACACTTTCTCAGGGTCAGATATTTCCTCTATATATAATATGTGGAATGTATCAGATTCAGGTGCGCAAGGTGTATCTGAATTAATTGATCCAACAACAGGAATGGTTAGATCAGGGGTTTCTAGAAGGTACAATCCAGAAAGATGGGAAGATTTTGCTTTTCAAAATTCTAACAGAACAGAGGCAAACTTAACGATCTCTAATTTTAGTGACAATTCTTCTTTATATACTTCAGTAGGTTTTATAGACGACATAGGATACGCTTCAAACACAGACTACAAAAGGTTAAACGCTCGTGTGGCAGCTACCAATAGCTTTGGTGATTATATAAATATGAACACATCATTGAATTATACTCAAAGTGAAACTAATAATAATGGTACTGGTTCTTCTTCTTCTTCTCAATTTTGGTGGATAGATAACCTTCCTACTATTTACCCTCTTTATAGAAGAACCGCAGCTGGTCAAAAAATAGAAGATCCTATCTACGGAGGGTTCTTATTTGACTATGGTTTGGAAGACGGTCGAGGATTTGGTTTTGCTACCAATGGTGTAGCAGATTCTCAGATCAACATCAGTAACAGTAAAGCGAATTCTGTAAACTTCAATAACGATACTAAAATTACTTTAGCAGACGGATTGACGTTTGAAAACAACTTTGCTTACCAGTATTTTATGAGTGATTATACTTCTTTAAATGAGCCATTTTATTCTCCAGCAAAAGGAGATGGAGGTAGAATTAACAGAAGCCGTGGGGAAACTAAAAACTATACCATCAGAACTGGATTAAGATATAATAAGTCCTTTAAAGACATGAATTTGTCTGCATTTGTCTCTCACGTTGCTACTGCTTATCAGTTCAATTACTTAGAGGCTGAGCGTTCAAAATTAGTAACGCCTTTTGGGACTGATATTGCCAATGGGGTTATTAATAACCCATCTGATGGATACACAGACAATGAAAGAACAGAATCTTACATTGCCAATGTAACAACAGACTTTAAAAACAAATATTTCTTAAATGCCACTTTTAACAGAGATGCCTCTTCAAGATTTATAAATAACAAATGGGGTAACTTTTATTCTGTAGGTGCTGCATGGGTATTAACACAAGAAGACTTTATGTCTGGTGTAGACTTTGTAGACTTCTTAAAAGTAAAAGCTTCTTATGGGGTCTTAGGGCAATCTGCTGGAGTAGGATTTTATCCAGGCTACAACATTTATTCTGTGAATAACTTAAATGACAATATTTCTTTGGCATTTACAACAAAAGGGAATAAAGACCTTACTTGGGAGAGCTCAAACCAATTTAATACAGGGTTTGAATTTGAAATGTTTGGTTTTGTAGAAGGTTCCATAGAATATTATACTAAGGAAACATCAGACATGTTCTTTGCTAGAAATGTAGGTCCATCTGTAGGATATTCATCTATTCAAGTAAATGATGGAGGATTGATAAATAGAGGTCTAGAATTTGATTTTGACTTTAGTTTGGTGAAGAGCAGTAAGTTTTCATTAAATTTAGGTATTAATGGGGAGAGTTTTACAAACGAATTTTTGGCTTTGCCAATTGATCCAGCTACTGGAGAGCAACAAAAGTTCATCAATGGTTCCTTTGCTTATGAAGTTGGTCGTTCTAAATATGACTGGTATATGCCAGTTTACTCAGGAGTGAATTCAGAAACTGGAGCAGCTCAGTGGGAGCGTAACTTTGACGACAAGAACAGCAACGGTACTTTTGACGAAGGAGATACGCAAATTACTTCTTTAACTCAATATTTAAATGACAATCCTTCTGCTAATGTAGCACAGGAATTGACTGAGGTATATGCAGAAGCTACAGATAAATTCATCAATAAGACCGCTATTCCTGACCTTAGAGGAGCTTTCAGATTAAACGCTCAGTTTGGCGATTTTTCACTGAGTACATTGTTTAACTACCAAGTGGGTGGTTGGGCCTATGACTCTGCTTATGCTAGCTTAATGGATAATGATTTAAATGGTACAAACAACTTCCACGTAGACATTAGAGACCGTTGGCAAGCACCTGGAGATGTAACTAATATTCCAAGACAGGATGTTCGTAAGCAGATTCAGCAAAATTCTCTTTCTACAAGATTCTTAACTAAATCTGACTACATAGCTTTAAACAATATTAGAATTGGTTACAGCGTACCTAAGTCTATTACATCTAAAATTGGACTTAAAAAAGCAGATGTATTTGTTACTGGAGACAACTTATGGTTTATGTCTGAGAGACAAGGATTCAATCCCTCTACAGCCATAACTGGAGGAACTAGTATTTACAGCTACAATCCATTATCTACCATTGTATTAGGTGTTAACTTAAACTTATAATGATTATGAAAACATTAAAAAAAATAGCATTAGCAGGAGTCTTTGTTTCACTTATTGCATGTGAGAAAGATTTCTTAGAGACATTCCCAACAAATGTGTTGTCTCAGGAGCAGGTGAATGAAGCCGCTGAAGTAAATCCTAGTGTTGGAAAAGGAACACTTTTAGGAATATACGAGAACTTATACCGTAGGGGTAGTGGTGGAACTTCAAGTCAAGAAGATTTTGGTATCACTACACAGTATATTCAATTAGACATGTTGTCTGCAGACATGGCGCACTTAGGAAAGAGTTATAACCGCCAGACGGCTATCTCTGAACTAACTGCAACCCAAGATCCAGATAACGATTATAACTACAGACCATGGAGGTTCTTATACAGAATTATAAACCTATCTAACTTAGTGATTGATGGTGCGGGTGGTAATGATGTTGTACCAGATTCTCAATCTGCAAGACATACTTTAGGACAGGCAAAAGCGCTTAGGGGCTATGCTTATTTCTTTTTAGCACATGTATTTGTAAACGATATTACAGATATGGGTAAGGCAGTTTTGCCTATTTACAAAAGTGCTGAAGATTTAGACCAGCCTAAGAGCTCTTTGCAAGATGTTTTTGACCTAGTGATTAGTGACTTAACTGCTGCAGAGACTTTATTAGAGGGATATGTAAGAACAGACAAAATTGAAATAAACCAGGATGTGGTGAGGGGATTACTGGCTAAAACTTACGGAGCACTGAATAACTGGCCTAAAACTGAGGAGTACGCTGCTAAAGTAGTTACTTCTGGAAATTATCCGATTATGACTGCTGATGAGGTGGCTCTATTGCCAGGAGAAAGTGGTGCAGTTGGTGGTTTCAATGATATTAATTCAATCCCAGGCGTAATGTGGGGTATTGATATTACACCTGCAGGTCAGGGATTGGCGTCTCTTTACTCATGGTGGGGTTTCATGGACTACTATAGCTACTCTTACGCTGCAGTTGGTAATAGAAAAGGAATGGATTCAGACCTTTACGCTAACTTTAAAGCAGACGACATTAGAAAGAACCAGTTTAATTCTATTTTAATGCCAACAGGTAAGTTCTACTACAAAGGTGCAGAAGCTAATAATTTTAGACCTTTCTCTGGACCACAGTCTAATATTGATTCTGATTCTCACTATATGAGAATAGCTGAAATGTATTTATTACACGCAGAAGCTGCTGCTGAAAACGGAAATGACGGAGCGGCTAGATCAAGCTTAAAAGCTTTGTTAGATTTAAGAATTGGAGACAGTTCTTATGTAGACGCTTTGTCTGGAAAAGCTTTGGCTGAAGAAGCTGCTTTACAGGCACGTTTAGAGCTCTTTGCAGAAGGCCAGTCTTACTTTATTATGAAGAGAAGACGTGAGACTAGAACAAGAGGTGCTAACTGGTTGGACAACGCTGGAGAGTCTTTCTCTCATACAGACGAGCGTTTGACTTATGAGATTCCGCAGGCTGAGATCACGTTTAATCCAAACTTGAGCGAGCAGAACTAAGTTTCTATCACTTATGATATTAAACGGCCCCCAATTAGGGGCCGTTTTTTTTTAGCTTTATTTTACCAACCATGTTTTTGCAAAACCATTACCTTTGCCCTTTTAATAAGCGTTTTTAATGAGAAGTGTTTTAAGTGCCGTTTTACTATTTTTTTCACTGGGATTGCTTGTGGGTCATGCGCAGTCAAAGGCGCATTTGCCGGAGGCCAAAACAGATACTATCCCTGTAAAGGCAACAGACACTATTCCCGTAAAAGTCGCAGACACCATTCCTGTAAAAACTTCAGATTCCCTGCCACTGCAAGTTCGAGACTCTTTACCTAATAAACTTCCCGACAGCACAAAGGTCTTAACCAAGGCAGACAGTCTTAAGCTACTGGTCAAAAAAATGGCGGGTAGAGAAGCCATTAAGATAGACACCATTAGAATTACCATTAAAGATTACCAGATTATTTCCCACCAGAGGGACACCACTTTTGTAGACACCACCCTAACCATTCAAAAAGACTACAAATACAATTACCTCAGAAGGGACGACTTTGAATACATGCCCATGGCCAATATGGGGCAACCCTACACTGCTTTAGGGGCGCAATTAGACACCAAGTCTTATATGCCCTCTATTGGGGCAAAGGCCAGGCACTTTGGGTATCAGGAATTAGAAGACGTTTCCTATTACAATGTACCCACGCCGCTTACAGAGATGATGTTTAAGACCTCCTTAGAGCAAGGCCAGTTTTTAGATTTTTTACTGACGGCCAATACGTCTAGAAAATCCAATTTTTCCCTCTATAACCGAGGATTTAGGTCCAAGGGGAAATACGCCTATGATCAAATGAAAGCCGGAAGTTTTATTGCGACCTATAACTACCAGTCTAAGGGCAATGCATACACCTTTAGGGGGCATTACGCCGCTCAAAACATTGAGGGTCAAGAACACGGTGGTCTGCCTTTTAAAGAAAGGCAATTCCAGTCTGCCAATCCCAGATTTTTTGACCGCTCTAGAATAGACCTTTATTTCACTAATGCCACTTCTGTAGCCAGTGGGAAACGGGTGTTTTTGGACCAGACCTACAGGCTTACACGCGCGAGGTCTAAGGATTCTTTGGCCAAGCCAAGAAAGAGTAGTCTGGTATTGGGGCATAGCATTGCTTATGAAACCAGGTCTTTCCAGTTTTTGCAATCTTCTAAAAACACCTATTTTGGAGACGCCTTTAGGAATATCATAAAGGATAAGTCTCATTTAAAAACACTTACCCAAGAGGTGTCTGCTACCTTTAGTAACCCCTTACTTGGAATTTTAAAAACACAGGCCCGTCTATACGATTACAGGTATTACTTTAATAGTCTATTGGTTACTGAAACGCAGACCATTGAATCTGCGCTCACGGGACAGGAAGTGGCTGTGGGGGCCAGATACCAGAAAAAAACACCTTCTTTTGAATTGGAAGGATCTTTGGATTATACCTTGGTAGGAGATTTAACAGGGCACAAAGCCCATGCATCTTTGGCTTATGTTCATAGGCAAAAGCATAGGCTCCGTGTGGGGGTGAACAGCCAACTAAGAATGCCAGACTTTAACTTCTTGCTCTACCAAAGTGATTACGAAAATTTTAATTGGCAGCACACGGCAGATTTTCAGATGGAAGACCACAAGTCTGCCTTTGTTCAATTGGACTCTCCTATATGGGGGAATCTAGACGCCCGCTATACCCTGATTGGCAATTAC
>JAQWTF010000089.1:0-32801 GCA_029242825.1 Flavobacteriaceae bacterium
TCATCTACGTAACGGATACGACCATAAAGATCTAATAACCTCCAATGTAAATAAGCGCGTAATACTTTAGCCTGAGCCATTAAGTTAGCGTCTAAGTTTCCATTTTCAATTGAGTTGTTCACCTGAGCAATAGCGTTGTAACCACCATTCCAAGTATCTTTGATAGGTCCGTTAGCAGCTGTTTGTGTGTGTCTGTGAATATCTAACCAGATTCCACCGTCATACCAGTCACCCCCTTTTTGGGTTACGGCCATTTCATCAGAAGAAACAGATTGTACAGAGAAGTATCCTCCGTGTCCTGCAGTTCCAGTTCCTCTTAAGGCTCCGAATGCAGAAGTAAGTCCGTCAGACACAGTAAAGGCACTACCACTGAAAGACTGATTGGTTACCCCGTCTACAGTAAAGTCAGTAGTCAAATCCCCTACCAAATCTTCCTCTAAATCAGTACAAGAGTAAGTTAAACTTACGAGTCCTATACCTAAAAGTATTTTGTTAAAAGTTTTCATATCTAATTTTTTTTTAAAAGTTAATGTTAAGTCCTACAGTGAATGTACGTGCAGAATAGAAGTTGTTTCTTCTGTCCATACCTGGAGCTAACACATTTCCATTGTCTGATAAAGATGGTTCTGGATCAGATCCAGTGTACTTTGTTAAAACAAAAGCATTTTGAACGTTTAAAGATAAAGTAGCTTTGTCAATAAGACTGCTATTTAAGTTTAAGTTTCTCGCTACTGTTAAGTTGTCTAATTTAAAGAAATCTGCTTTCTCTACATATAAAGAAGAGAATTGCGCATTTGTGATTTCTGGGTTAGCTAACTCAGTATTGATGTAGTTATAAGATTTTTGTGAACCAACTCTTGGCTCATAAAATACACGGAACGTGTTCACTAAGCTGTGTCCGAAGGCTCCTCTAAAGAAAGCATTTACAGACCACTCACCAAAAGTAATTTGGTTGGTCCATCCCAATTCAAAATCAGGAGTACCTCTTCCTACTACAGCGAAATCTGCGTCGTCGTTTAACATGTTAGCTTGGTTGGTGTTAATAACACCATCTCCGTTAACATCTACGAAATTTTGAGAACCATTAGTCACAGTTCCATCCCATACTGGCGCATAGATCTGTCCAATTTCTTCTCCTACTTTAACACGGATGGCATAAGTATCATTTTGACCAGGTGCACCTAAGTTAGCAAAACGCTCTTGTTCAGAAACATATTCATCTAAGATAGTCTGGTTTGTAGACCACACAATTCCAGTGTTATAGTTAACACCATCTCCTTTTACTAAGTCGTAGTTAACGGCCAATTCAACTCCTTTAGAAGTCACTTGTCCAGCGTTTTCAAATCTTCTGTCAAAACCATAAACAGTAGCATCTACTTGTCTGTCTAAGATGAAATCACTAGAAGTTTGCTCGTACAAGTCTAAAGAAGCAGACAATCTATCTGTACTAAAATCTAAACCAAAGTTAATCTCAGATTTTTCTTCCCATTTAAGGTCAGGATTAGCAGCCCTTACTAAGAAAGTGTTTCCTCCAGATGTACCACCACCGGCCCATCCAAATCCTCTCACTTCCTGAGACAATCCGTTTCCAGAAGGTACGTTACCCGTTACCCCGTAAGAAACTCTCGCTTTTAACTGATTAACACCTTCAAGATTTAAGTATTTGTTTAAATCTGTTCCAAGTCCAATTGCAGGGAAAGTACCGTATTTGTTACCTTCACCAAATTTAGTAGAACCTTCTCTTCTCACAGAAGCGTTTACAAATAAATTGTCTCCAATAGTTAAGTTAGCTCTTAAAAAGTAAGCTTCAATTTCATTGTCTGGAGCCATGTCAGAATTAGCACCTACAAAACCTTGGTTAAGTAAATCCTGTCCTAATTCAATAGCGTTAATATAGTCAAAATCTCCAGTTGGGAAATCTCCAACAGTCACTGAGTGAGAGTTAAAGTTTTGTTTTTGGTAAGAATACCCTCCAGTTAATACTAAGTTAGAGTTACCGAAAGACTTATTCCAAGTAGCGTAAGCTTCGTATAATCTAAAAGTATACTCATCGTTGGACAGTGTAGCAGAACCTTTTCTAGAAGGAGATGCAGCACCACCATTCCAAAGAGAAGTTCCTCTATAATACAATCTGTTTCCATATTTAGACAACTGATTCGCTGCGTTGAAATGAACGTCTAAATCATCAGTTAAGCTATAAGTAAAGTTTGCAGAGTAGTTGTACTCCACTTTTTTACCATCGTTAATGTTTTGATTGGCAATAGAAACAGGGTTGAATGAGTCAAACAAACCTAAAGTTTCAAAATAACCACCAAATTGTTCACCGTTAAATGCATAAGGAGCATCTACTGCTAAAACAGGCGCAGTTGGGTTGTACAAAGTAGCATAACGCAACGCTTCACTGAATCCATTTTGTTGGTTTCTATCTGTAAAAGATGAAGAGAACTCAATTTTTAATTTGTCATTCAAAGTTCTTGTAGAGAAGTTTAAACGCGCATTCATTTGAGTAAAGCCATTGTTTGCTAAGATACCCTCTACATCTCTGTAGTTGGCAGAAACACGGTAGCTAGTAGAACCATTACCACCAGACATAGATACGTTGTGGATGGTAGAAGCAGCAGTTCTTGTTACTTCATCCAACCAGTTGGTTGTTGCACCTAAGTCACGACCGCCAGCAGCTCTGAACTCATCTGCAGACATTACATCTATAGTATTTAATCTGTCAGCAGAAGAATACTGTACATTGTAAGAAATCTTAGTTTCTCCAGCAACACCAGCTTTA
Organism: Flavobacteriaceae bacterium; assembly: GCA_029242825.1. GTDB lineage: Bacteria > Bacteroidota > Bacteroidia > Flavobacteriales > Flavobacteriaceae > MAG-120531. The sequence continues at coordinate 2,783 of JAQWTF010000089.1, forward strand.
GTTGTTACAAGAATAACCCCTGAAGAACCACGAGATCCGTAGATCGCAGCTGCAGAAGCATCCTTTAGAACACTAATAGAAGCAATATCACTTGGATCTACGTTGGCTAAAGAAGCCCCAATAACTCCATCAATTACTACTAGTGGAGAAGAATTCGCTCCAACGGTAGAAAGACCTCTCAAACGAATCTGAGCGCCAGCGTTAGGGTTTCCTCCTTTGTTGTAGATCTGAAGACCAGCAACTTTACCTTGTAGTAATTGAGAAGGGTCGTTTACCTGTCCTTGGTTAAACTCTTCTTCTCCTACAGATACTACTGCTGAAGTAATCTCCTTTTCTTTTTGACCTCCATAACCAGTAACGATTACTTCATCCAATTCATTGTTGGCTACCAACACTACATTAATAGTAGTTTGGTTGCCTACAGCAACTTCTTGCGCCGTGTACCCTACATAAGAGAACACTAAGATGTCGCCGCTTCCAGCTTGAATGGTAAAGTTACCATCAAAATCTGCTGTTGTTCCATTGGCAGTACCTTTAACGACTACAGATGCACCTAATAAAGGACCATTGTCGTCAGAAACATTACCAGATACTGTCTGTGCTTTTGCCAAGCCAAAGCACATAATGGCTCCAACTAACAAAAAGCTTTTGAGTAGCATAATTTTCATAAATAGTTAATTTTAAGTTTAGTTAATTTTAGTTTAAGCGTTAAACATATGTAAATTTTCTGTTAAATAGGAAACAAAAACAGGGAAAAAAAGTTACGAAAACGGTTTCGTGTTAATAACTATAGCGTTTTGTTAATGTGACAATACACATAGCGTTACATTATTAGGCTCGTAAAAAATTGATCTGCAATTGTTTTTTTAACATAAAATCCCCTCAAATATAGGAAATTAATAATAATAGATCCTATTTTTTTGGTTTAGCAGCCTATTTTTTTTAACCTTTTCTTAACTTATATCTTAAAATTAACTTCCCTATTGTTTATCCTTATATATAAGAATATTAACTTGCACTAAAATCTGAGACCTTTTGAAACCAAAAATCACCCTAAAGGACATTGCTAGAGAATTAGAAGTGTCTATCTCTACCGTGTCTAAGGCACTAAAGAACAGTGAAGAAATTAGTAGGGATACTAAAGACAAGATTCAAGCCTTTGCCAAGTTGTATAATTACAAACCCAACAATATTGCAGTGAGCTTAAAAAATAGGCGCACCAAAAACATTGGAGTGATTATTCCAGATATTGTACACCATTTTTTTACCACGGTGATTCGAGGCATAGAAAAGTACGCCAATGCAAAGGGCTATAATGTGTTGGTCTGTGTCTCTAACGAAGGCTATGAGCGTGAAGTAATTAATATGGAGCTCCTCGCTAATGGTTCAATAGACGGATTTATCATGTCGCTTTCTACAGAGACCCAACAGAAAAACGACTACAATCATATTAAAGAAGTCACAGATCAAGGTATTCCTATGGTTATGTTTGACCGAGTAACAGATCGTATTAACTGCGATAAAGTGGTTATAGATGACGCACAAGGGGCTTTTTTAGCCGTGAAAAAGTTTGTGGAGAGTGGTAAGAAAAAGATTGCATTAATCACTACAGATGACTATTTAAGTGTGGGAAAGGCCAGGACCCAAGGTTATAAAAAGGCCTTGTCCCATTACAATATTCCCCTAGAGGAGTCTTTGATCTTAAAGCTACCCTCTATGGAGGTAGAAGCCTCTGCTTTTGACACTTTTTTTAAGACCCAAAAGGTCGATGCCGTTCTTTGTGTCAACGAAATATTCGCCATTCACGCCATGAGACTCGCACATGGAATGAATAAACGAATTCCTGAAGACATCTCTTTTATAGGTTTTACAGACGGACTACTCTCTAAATTTGCCATGCCATCTTTAACTGCTATAGCCCAACACGGAGAATTAATGGGTGAAGAAGCTGCTAGAATGCTCATAGAAAAAGTAGAGACAGAAAATGAAGAGGACACCTTTAACACCACCGTATTAGAACCTACTTTAATAGAAAGGGCCTCTACCTTATAGTGTATTAAGAACCCTTACATCTCATTTCAAAAAACTAAAAAAGCAGCTTATTTTATGCCCACAGGATTTATATTCGATTTAGACGGCGTTATAGTAGACACCGCCAAATACCATTTTAAGGCATGGCAGTCATTGGCCAAAAACCTCCAATACAATTTCACAGAACAAGATAACGAACAATTTAAAGGGGTCTCTAGAGTACGCTCTTTAGAACTGCTATTAGAAATGGCCCAATATAAAGCGACAGAAAAGGAAAAGGAACAGTGGCTCATAGATAAAAACACCCACTATTTAGCCCTCATTTCCCATATGAATAACAGTGAAATTCTTCCGGGGATTACTGAAATATTAAAAACGTTAAAAGCACAACAAATTCCAGTTGCACTAGGATCAGCGAGTAAAAACGCTCAGCCAATTTTGGAAAAGGTAGGGCTTTTGTCTTACTTTGACGTGCTGGTAGACGGCAACGAAGTAACTATGGCTAAGCCAAATCCGGAAGTGTTTCTAACAGCTGCCAAAGGCTTAGGGGTAGCGCCTGAGGATTGTGTGGTTTTTGAAGACGCCCAGGCTGGGGTAGCAGCTGCAAAAGCAGCTAAAATGACCTGCGTGGGAATTGGAGACCCTGCAATACTATTTAATGCAGACCATTGTTTTACCTCTACTGCTGAAATAACCCCATCATTTGTTCAATCATTAATTGCATAAAAACACCATGAATCAATCTTATATCCTACCAAATGCTTGGTCCCTAATTGAAGAGGGTTTTGATCCAAGCCGTGTAAAATCTTCAGAAAGTCTGTTTAGCATAGGTAACGGTGCTATGGGCCAAAGGGCCAATTTTGAAGAGTATTATTCAGGACCAACTTTTCAAGGTAGTTATATAGGTGGGGTGTACTATCCAGATAAGACTAGGGTAGGCTGGTGGAAAAATGGCTATCCGGAGTATTTTGCTAAGGTGCTGAATGCGCCTAGTTGGATTGGGATTTACATTAAAGTCAACGGTCAGGATTTAGACCTTTACACCGCCAAAGAAGTTCACGCTTTCAAAAGAGAACTTCAGATGCAAACTGGGTTATTGTTACGATCTTTTGAGCTGACCCTTACAGATGGAACTCACTTGCGGGTAGAAAGCACTCGTTTTTTAAGTTTGGCTCAAGACAGTATTGGTGCTATTGAATACAAAGTCACTTTATTGGAGGGTACTGCAGACATTGAGGTCAAAAGTTTTTTGGACAGTGGTGTAAAGAATGAAGATTCCAATTGGGACGACGCTTTTTGGCAGACTACTTCGGTAAAAGCAAAAGAAAACATTGCTCTTATAGAAGCCCAAACCAATAAAACAAACTTTAAAACAGCCACTTATCAAGCCACAGAAGTTTATTTAAATGCTGCTGAAAAGATAGCTCCAAGCCAGACCATGGAAGGAGAATTGGCCGTGGGTCACCTGTATAAAGCAGCCCTAAAGCATGGAGATATAATCACTACCTATAAATACGGGGGCTATATTCTAGATCGCAAAGTGTCTGGCACTTTAGAATCCGCTGTTTATGAAGTTGCAGGCAGAGCGACATCGGCCGGTTTTGAGGCCTTGAAAGCCGCCCAAGCAGATGCTTGGAAAGCCATTTGGGATAGGGCAGACATTGTCATAGACGGAGATGTTAAAGCCCAGCAGGGAATTCGCTTTAACATATTTCAGCTCAATCAAACCTACACTGGAAAAGATGCTACTTTAAATATTGGTCCGAAAGGATTTACAGGAGAGAAATACGGGGGAAGTACCTATTGGGATACCGAAGCCTATTGCATTCCTTTTTACATGGCTACAAAAGACCAAAAAGTGGCTAGAAACCTCCTTCAGTACAGGTATAATCAATTGGATAAAGCCATTGAAAATGCGACTAAATTAGGATTTTCAAATGGTGCCGCACTCTATCCTATGGTCACAATGAATGGAGAGGAGTGCCACAATGAATGGGAAATTACATTTGAGGAAATTCATAGAAATGGCGCTATAGCTTTTGCTATTTTTAACTACTACAGATACACAGGAGATTATAGTTATATTCCAGAAATGGGATTGGAAGTGCTTATTGGAATTGCGAGATTTTGGCACCAACGGGCTACCTTTTCAACGGCTAAAAATGCCTATGTAATTCTTGGGGTTACAGGACCTAATGAATACGAAAATAATGTCAATAACAATTGGTATACCAACTACTTGGCGAGCTGGTGTATTGCTTATACAACCACTCAAATTCAGAAGGTGAAAGATGGGTATCCTGAGGATTATAACAGGATTATGGGGGTCACAAAATTGAAGGGTGCTGAGATAGATCAGTGGCAGAAAGTCTCTAAAAATATGTATTATCCAAAGGACCAAGCTTTGGACATATTCTTGCAACAAGATGGGTTTTTAGACAAGGAGCTGCTTCCTGTAACTGAATTAAGCAAATTAGACCGCCCCATTAATCAAAAGTGGAGTTGGGATAGGATTTTAAGGTCTCCCTATATTAAACAAGCAGACGTGCTTCAAGGGTTTTACTTTTTTGAAGACCAATTTAGTGTGGACGCTCTAGAACGACATTTTGATTTTTACGAACCTTTTACGGTACATGAATCTTCGCTTTCCCCTTGCGTGCACTCTATTCAGGCTGCTAAGTTAGGGCGCATGGAACAGGCCTATAATTTCTATCTCAGAACGTCTAGATTGGATTTAGACGATTATAACAAGGAGGTAGAGGAAGGACTTCACATTACTTCAATGGCTGGAACTTGGATGAGTATAGTAGAGGGATTTGCTGGAATGAGAATTGTAGAAGACAAACTTTCTTTTACCCCTAGAATTCCAAAACAATGGAAGAATTATTCTTTTAAACTCAACTTTAGAAATAGAATTATCCAAGTGAGTGTGGGAGCTGATAAAACTATTTTTGAACTTAATGGAGATACAGAAATGTCTATTAGGGTTTCTGGAACCAGACAGGTTCTTTATCCTGGAAAGCCTTGTGAAGTACTACGGTCATGATAAAGCAATTTTCACATCATACACTGATCAATAGGTTTCTTTGGGTTTTTTTAGGGATAATGTTATATTCATGTACTATGGGGAAAACTGAAAATCCTATGATTATAGGGCACAGGGGTGCAATGGGTTATGAAACTGAAAATACTATAGCCTCTATTGAAAAAGCGGTAGCGTTAGGAGCACCTATGATAGAGATAGATGTTTTTCAGATTGCCAGTGGTGAATTGGTTGTCTTTCATGACAATGAATTGGATCGCTTGTCTAATACTTCAGGGCCTATTACTTCCTTTACATGGGAAGCACTCCAAGAAGTCGTTTTAGAAGGAGGTCATAGCATACCCCTTTTACAGACTGTTTTGGATCAATTGGCTGGAAGGGCTGCATTGAATATTGAACTTAAAGGCCCTAACACCGCCGCTCCAGTGGCTAGTTTACTAAAAGCGTATCTTTCTAACGGTACTTGGAAAGAAGAAGATCTTTTGATTTCTAGTTTTGATTGGAACTTACTGTTGGAAACAAGGGACTTTCTTCCTGAGATTTCTATTGGTGTCCTTACAGAAGCACATCCATTAGAGGCTATTCCAACGGCTAAAGAACTAAGTGCGCTGTCAATTAATCCCTATTACAAGGATTTAGATGCCGCTATTGTAGCTCAAATTCATGCAGCCGGTTTTAAGGTATATACCTGGACGGTGAATGCTCCAGAAGATTTAAAAAAAGTAAAGAAATTGGGTGTAGACGCTGTTTTCACGAACTTTCCTGACCGTTCTTTTTAATGATAGATGTGGCCATTATAGGAGGCGGTGCAGCGGGATATTATGCGGCTATTCAGACCGCTATGCTCAATCCTAGCTTGAGAATTGCCCTATTTGAAAAAGGAGCTTTAGGCTTAGAGAAAGTGAAAATATCGGGCGGGGGTAGGTGTAATGTCACCCACGACGCAATGGAGCCAGATGACTTAGTGACCCACTACCCCAGAGGTGAAAAAGCCTTGCTGGGACCTTTCCATCATTACGGTCCAAAGGAAGTGATTGCTTTTTTTGAATCACAGGGGGTCCCTTTAAAAATTGAATCAGATGGAAGAATGTTCCCTGTGGCCAATACTTCTCAAGCAATCATGGATTGTTTTACTTCTTTGAGGATAAAGCTAGGGATTAGCTTATATTCAAAAACTGCGGTTAAATCCATTGAACCACTTAATGCGTCTGGCTGGAATATTATTACAGCAACAGAAACTTACTGTGCCAAAAAGGTCCTGATGGCCACGGGGAGCAGTCCCAAAATGATTCGAATGCTCCAAGAATTAGGACATGGGGTAGAAGCTGCAGTACCCTCTTTGTTTACTTTTAATATCAAAGATCCAAGAATTGAAGGTTTGGCGGGTTTAAGTACTCCTGCAGTGGTACATTTAAAATTGCCCGGTGTAAAGCAGAAAAAAGCCCTTCATGCTCAGGGTCCCTTGCTTATTACCCATTGGGGACTTAGTGGACCTGCTATTTTAAAACTCTCTGCTTGGGGTGCGCGTTTGTTAAATGGATTGGACTACGATTTTACTATAAGTGTCAATTTTTTACCTGAGTATAAACATGCGCAAGAGGTCCTTGAAGCGCTGCATACTTTAAAGAAAAAAGATTCTAAAAAAACACTGATGAAGTGGGTTCCATTTGGACTTCCCAAGCGTTTGTGGCAAAGTTTGTTAATGCACATAGAAATTCCTTCGGATTTAATTTGGGCCAATATGACAAAAACCCAACTTCAATCACTGTCAGAAATCCTAAGTGCGTCAGATTTCGAAGTTAAAGGTAAAAGCACTTTTAAAGAGGAGTTTGTGACTGCTGGTGGTATAAAATTAAAAGAAGTCTCTTTTACAGACGTTCAAAGCAAAAAATTTCCAGGTTTATATTTTGCTGGGGAACTTTTAAATATTGACGCCATTACTGGGGGGTTTAATTTTCAGAATGCATGGACCACCGCTTATTTAGCAGCAAAAGGAATGGTGCAAAGCCTTGAGGGATCTAATTAAGCCACCAAATAGCAGTGTTTAAAGCAGTGGCAAAAGCCACCCAAGCCATGTAAGGAAGTAGCAGATAGGCTGCTTTTGGAAGGACTATTTTAAACCATTTAAAATTAAACAACAGCAAAACATTCAGGCCTAAGATTACAACCAAGGCTATTAAAGGATTTTTTAAGCCAAAAAATGTAATGGACCAAAGTGCGTTGAGTAAGAGTTGAAATAAAAAATGGTAGAGGGCAGTTTTCACCCAAACATGATAGTATCCCTTTGCCCAAACCAATCCCGCAGCTATACCCATCATAATATACAAGATGCTCCATACGGGTGCAAATACCCAGTTGGGTGGGTTAAAAAAAGGCTTTTCAAGGCCTACATACCAATCATTCACAGAACTTTGGGTAGCAAAACTAGATAAAAAACCCACCAAAAGACAGATCGTTACGGAGATGAAGATATAGTATAAAGTTTTTTTCAAGGGGCAGTCATTTTTAAGTGTACTAAAATACCAAAAATAAGCATGCTTTGTTTATTTATATTACTTAAAAGCTTCCACATAATAGATTCATATGCTGTATATTTGTGGTAAAATTTTTCTATGGAAGCTGTTGGCTTTATACCCACATCTCAACAAGTAGTAATCACAGACAAAACAGTCACTTGGTCTGCTCCAAGTAATATTGCTTTGGTTAAATACTGGGGGAAATACGATCCTCAAATCCCAGCAAATCCTTCCCTTAGTTTTACCTTAAACCATTGTAAAACAAAGACTTCAGTTGCTTTGGCTCACATAAACATAGAGAGTGATAAAAGCGCTCAGGAATTTTCTTTTGAATTTTCTTTTGAAGGTGCTCCAAAGCCAGATTTTCATCCAAAAATAGCGTCTTTTTTTGCCAGGGTGGTAGACTATTTACCCTTTTTAAAAGCGTATCATATCATCATTCACAGTGAGAATACCTTTCCGCATTCTAGTGGAATAGCCTCGTCTGCAAGTGCTATGGCAGCACTTTCTCTCTGCTTACTCGAGTTGTCAAATGAATTTCCCTCCAATAATAAAAATGATTTTTCAGAAGCATTTTATGCAAAAGCTTCTTTTTTAGCAAGACTCGGTTCGGGTAGTGCTGCTAGAAGTATTAGAGGTCCTTTAATGCAATGGGGAAAAACAGCTGTTTTTGAATCGAGTCAAGACTTAATAGCAGTGCCATTTAACCAAGAATTAGCACCTATTTTTAAAAATTTCCAGGACACTATTTTACTGGTAGACAAAGGAGAAAAGGTGGTGAGCAGTACAGTTGGTCACGGTTTAATGGAAAACCATCCTTTTGCTGAAGCAAGGTTTCAACAGGCCCATGATCAATTGGCCGTATTGACTCAGGCCTTGGTCTCTGGAGATATGAAAAAGTTTATAGGTATAGTGGAGTCAGAGGCATTAACGCTTCATGCAATGATGCTTACAAGCAATCCTTATTTTATTTTGATGAAGCCTGGAACCTTATCCATCATTGAAAAAATTTGGGCTTTTAGAAAATTGACCCAAATACCGGTTTGTTTTACTTTAGATGCAGGAGCAAATGTGCATCTGTTATATCCAGAAATGCATAAAGAGCAGCTGCTTCAATTTATTGAAAACGAATTAGTTGTACATTGTCAAAATGGACAGTATATTTGTGATCAGGTAGGAAGTGGAAGCACATCTCACACAGAAGCACCTTAAAAAATTACACCCTATGAAAGGCCCACTTTTTTACGCGAAGATTTTACTTTTTGGAGAGTACGGGATTATTAAAGATTCTAAAGGCCTTTCCATCCCTTATAATGCTGCAAAAGGCGCTTTAATTATTCCTAAAAATGCAGCAGAGAGTCATTCGAGTTCTAACCAAAGTTTGGCTGGATTTGCCAAGCATTTGGCTGCATTACAAGAAAAAGATCCAGCGGTGTTTTCTTTTGATTTAGACCGCTTACAACAAGACATTTCCAATGGATTGTATTTTGATTCTTCTATCCCTCAGGGATATGGAATTGGAAGTAGCGGAGCTTTAGTCGCAGCTATTTATGACAATTATGCACAACGCAAAATCACTGTTTTAGAGAATTTAACCCGAGAAAAATTACTTGAACTAAAAGAACTCTTTGGAACAATGGAATCTTTTTTCCATGGAAAATCCTCAGGTTTAGACCCATTGAATTCCTATTTGAGCTTGCCTATTTTAATACATGCTCAAGACCATATAGCTTCTACGGCCATTCCATCTCAGCACACTGCGGGTAAGGGAGCCGTTTTTCTTCTAGATTCAGGTCAAGTTGGAGAAACCGCCCCAATGGTTCAATTGTTCATGGAGCAAATGAAGCAAGAGGGTTTCAGAAACATGCTTAAAGATCAGTTTATAAAACATACAGACGCTTGTGTAGAAGACTTTGTCAATGGCAACGTAAGCTCTTTATTTTCAAATATTCGTCAATTGTCTAAGGTAGTCCTAGACCACTTTAAACCGATGATTCCAACAGAATTTCACGCGCTTTGGCAAGAGGGACTAAAAACAAATGATTACTACTTAAAGCTATGTGGCTCTGGTGGTGGAGGCTATATATTAGGGTTTACGCCAGATCTCGAAAAAGCCCAAAAAGCCTTAAAGAATTACCATTTAGAAGTCGTTTATAATTTTTAATTCCAAATTATGGCCCAAAGTCCTCTATCGCGGTTCGCTTTAAAGGGACTCGCATTTTTTTCTGTGCTTAGAGGGTACAACATAGCCCTAATAGTATTGGCTCAATACCTGTGTTCTATTTTTATCTTAGCCCCAGATAAACCTTTAAAAGCACTTCTTTTAGACCCTGATCTAGCATTATTGGTCTTGTCTACGGCTATAGTCATAGGTAGTGGTTACATCATCAACAGTTTTTACGATGCAGAAAAAGACCTCATAAACAGGCCTAGGAAAACACTGTTAGACCGTCTTATATCCCAACGTGCCAAAATAACCGCCTATTTCACAGGAAATTTTATAGCTGTTTTTATGGCCAGTGCGGTATCTTTCAGAGCAGTGGTGTTTTTCTCTGCTTACATTTTTGGTATTTGGCTGTACTCTCATAAGTTAAAGAGAATCGCTTTTGTGGGAAACCTAGTATCTGCTAGCTTGGCGATTACGCCATTTTTCACGGTGTTTGTGTATTATAAAAATCTGGCTCCTGTGATCTTTGTTCATGCCGTCTTTCTTTTTCTACTCATCTTGGCCAAGGAAATGGTCAAGGATTTAGAAAACCTCACTGGAGACCTCACTCAGAATTACAAAACAGTAGCGGTGCGCTATGGCACTAGATTCTCTAAGTACTGTATTAGTTTGTTACTCATTGCCACCGCCCTACCGACCTATGCATTGATTCGCTATTTCAATGTCGGGGCTATGGATGTATATTTTAAAGGGACATTTATTTTGGTCATCTTGGCAGTAATTGCCCTTTGGTGGGCCCATCAAAAGCAACATTATCTAGGCATTCACAACCTACTAAAGTTCATTATAGTGGCAGGTGTTTTTGGTATCTTATTGATAGATCCAGACCTATTATTACGCAGGTTTATTTAATCGCTCCAATCTAAAACAATACACTACCTTTGCACAAAATAAGAAGCAATGGGGCGTAATAATTTTGACGGCGATAAAAAAGCCTCTGGACGTGGGTCTGGAACGTTTAGAAAAACGAGTAGTGCTAGGGGAAACTCCCCTATAAAGAAAGGGAACAGTGGTCCTTTTAGCAAAAGTGGTTCGGAGGAGCCTTCTTCTAATGCACGTTTAAAGCCAGCTGGGTCAAATAAAAAAGGCTACAGAAAGACAGTCAATAAAGACACATTTGCTAGCGGTACACAAGCAAAAGGACCAAAACTAGTAGCTAATACTCCGGCTAAACCAGCCAAAAAGGTAGACGACAATTCGATCCGTTTAAATAGGTATATTTCAAATTCTGGGGTGTGCTCTAGAAGAGAAGCAGATATTTTTATTGCTGCCGGAAGTGTCAAAGTCAACGGAAAAGCAGTCACTGAAATGGGCTATAGGGTAGCTCTTTCAGATGTGGTTAGCTTTGACGGTATTACCTTAAATCCTGAGAAAAGAGCCTATATTTTATTAAACAAGCCCAAAGATTTTGACAGTGCTTCCACAGATGCATCGCACCCTAAATCTGCCCTTGGCTTGGTTGCAAATGCCACCAAATCTAAGATCAAACCCGTGGGTCGTTTAGACAAATCAGCCTCTGGATTGTTACTCTTCACCAACGATGGTGAATTACAAACCAAACTCACTAAGCCAAAGAATGGTTTTAGAAAAATATACCACGCTACTTTGGGTAGGTCCTTAAAAGCAGACGATCTTGAGAAAATCAGAAAAGGAGTTGTTTTAGAAGACGGTCCTGTTCGTGTGCATGAAATCTCTCCTATTGAAGGAGCTCCTGCCACTGAAGTAGGTATTGAGATTCTAAGTGCTAAAAATAACATCATTAAACGATTGTTTGAGCATTTGGGATATGAGCTCATTAAATTAGACCGGGTGGTGTATGCAGGTCTTACGAAGAAAGACCTACCAAGGGGTCAGTGGCGTGCCCTTACGGAGCAAGAAATTATTAACTTAAAAATGATTCAGTAAGCTTCATTTTTAATCTATAAAAAGAGCGGCCTTGTCAAAACAAGGCCGCTCTTTTTGATTTAGATTCATACCTAAGTCTTATTAAAAATCGCAAGCACGGTCCATTTTCGCTTTAATCTCCTCCAAACACAAATTACCCATACTTCCTTCATGGGTGTGGTGGAGGTCCTTTTTGGATTGGTAGGTCCCTTCTGCGATCAGGGCACCCATTGCCTTGTAGGCATCTCTAAAGGGCATTCCCTGGAGCACCATTTCATTGAGGGTGTCTACAGAGTACATGGCGTCGTATTTAGGGTCTTGACCCAAATCCGTATTAGGAACCACCTCCTTTAAAGCAAAATGCATGAGGTCTAAACAACTTTGTAATTCGGTGATAGCAGGGAGCAATACTTCCTTTAAAAGCTGTAAATCCCTGTGATACCCACTGGGTAAATTTGCCGTTAACTGGCTTAATTGTGTGGGTAGGGTTTGAATTTTATTGCATTTTGCCCTAATCAATTCAAAGACATCAGGGTTTTTTTTGTGAGGCATAATACTAGATCCGGTAGTCAGTTGGTCTGGGAAGCTTATAAAATTCAAGTCTTGACTCATATACAGACAAATATCCATGGCTAATTTTCCCACGGTAGCGGCCACTGCACTCATTCCAAATGCTACCGCCTTTTCTGTTTTTCCCCTACCCATTTGAGCTGCTACTACATTGTATTTAAGGGTACTAAAACCCAGTTTTTCTGTGGTCATTTTTCGGTTTATTGGAAAAGAACTCCCATAGCCGGCAGCACTTCCAAGAGGGTTTTGATCACATACCTTATAGGCTGCTTCTAGAAAATAGACGTCGTCTGTAAGACTCTCCGCATAGGAAGAAAACCAAAGGCCAAAGGAAGAAGGCATGGCCACTTGCAAGTGGGTATATCCCGGTAAAATAAGCCCAGCATGTTTTTCTGCCAATGAAATTAATAGGTGAAACAAGTCTTGACTGCCTGTTTTGATCTCTTGAATTTGATCCTTTAAAAACAATTGCATGGCCACCAATACTTGATCGTTTCTGGATCTAGCTGCATGAATTTTTTTCCCCAGGTCTCCCAATCGCTCCGTGAGTAAAAATTCTATTTTAGAGTGAACGTCTTCAAAATCCGCTTCAATTTCAAAAGTACCTACGGCAATTTCTTTGCCAATTTGTGCTAAAGCAGTGATTAAATTTGTGGCTTCTTCTGCCTCAAGCAAACCCACAGAGGCCAACATTTCTGCGTGCGCCATGGAAGCTTTTATATCATAAGGTGCTAAAAATAAGTCTAGCGCCCTGTCATTTCCAACAGTAAAAAAATCAATTTTTTCATGGGTGCTACCCCCTTTATCCCAAAGTTTCATAAGCGTTATTGTGTTAAATAAGTATTTAAAAGTGAGCAGTATATTTCAATGCCCTGGGCAATTTCATGCCTGTAAATAAATTCATCTGCTGAATGCGATCTGGTACTATCTCCAGGCCCTAATTTCATGGAAGGACCCGATATAGCCGCTTGGTCAGATAGTGTGGGAGAGCCATAGGTTTCCCGACCCATATTTTTTCCAGCGATCACTAAAGGGTGGTCTGGCCTCACGGCCGACGATCCAAGCCTCAAACTTCTCGCCTTTAGTGCTAGAGGAGCTTCTTTTTGTAAGAGTGCATTTATTTCTGCATTTGAATAACAATCATTGACCCTAACATCTACCACCAGTCTTACCTCTGCTGGGATTACATTGTGTTGGCTCCCCCCTTGAATCTGAGTCACGGTCATTTTAACGGGTCCCAAAAAATCAGATACTTTTTCAAAGGCGTAGGTTTCGAACCAATTCAACACCCCAGCAGTTTTATAAATTGCCTGATCCGAATTGGGATGTGCCGCATGAGAGGGCGTTCCTTTTATGACTCCGTCAAAAACAACGAGCCCTTTTTCTGCAATGGCCAAATGCATTTGGGTGGGTTCTCCCACAATGGCCATATCTATTTCTGGCAGTAGGGGTAATACTGAGTTTAAGCCATTAGGGCCAGAGCTCTCTTCTTCTGCAGAAGCGACTATAATAAGGTTGTGTTTTAAATCTTTACGCTCATAGAAATGTGCAAAAGTACTCAGTAAACACACCAAACAGCCTCCTGCGTCGTTGCTTCCAAGACCGTAAATTTTTCCGTCCTTTTCAATGGCCTTAAAAGGGTCAAGAGTGTAAGCGCTATTAGGTTTTACCGTGTCATGGTGAGAGTTTAATAACAGGCTGGGTTTTTTAGGATCAAAATGCTTGTTAAAGGCATATCTATTGTGCCCATTCTTTTGGTAGGAGATTCCTTTTTGTTCAAACCATGCTTCAATGCGCTTGGCTGTATGGGCTTCTTCTGAAGAAAAAGAGGGGGTTTCAATCAGAGATTTTAATAATTGAACGGCTTCTTTTTCATAGGTGCTTAAGTACTCCATTTAATTCTTTTTTAATAGGGTAAAAGGGCCTTTATTGGCCAACATATATTCATTTCCAATCCCTACTTTATGGACGCCTTTTTCTAAGGCATGAAATCCATTAGTGAGTTTAGGAATCATTCCTGAGTGAATAATCTCTTGATCTATGAGTAGCTTCATCTCACTAATGCTTAAGTTAGGAAGTACTTCTAGGGGCGTTTCACTCACCAATACGCCTGGTTTCTCAAAGCAATACCACAGATGTGTTTCATATTTCGCTGCCATAGCTATAGCTATTTCTGCGGCGATGGTATCTGCATTGGTATTGAGTAATTGTCCCTTACCGTCATGGGTTATGGCACAAAAAACAGGGCAAATCCCATGTGACAAAAGCGTTTCAATCAAGGAAGTGTTCACTTTTAAATGGTCTCCCACAAATCCGTAATCTATAGGTTTTGGGTTTCTTTTTACTGCGCTAATACTATTGCCGTCTGCCCCACTAAGACCTAAGGCATTACAATGGTCTGCCTGTAGTTGAGCGACAATTGTTTTGTTGGCGCTTCCAGCATAGGTCATGGTAATGACTTCTAAAGTTTCTTTTGGAGTACACCTTCTACCATCGATCATTTTGGTAGGAACCTTAAGTTTTTTGGCTAAGGCAGTGGCAGATTTACCTCCTCCGTGCACCAAAATTTTAGGACCAGATATTTGACTAAAAGCCTTACAAAAGTGCTTTAGTGCTTTAGGATCTTCTATGACGCCTCCGCCAATTTTAACCACTGATAGGGTGTTTTTTTGATCTTCCATGGGCGTGTAATTAAGGCCTTATTTTTAGTAATTCTCTAAGTACCCACTGTGCCGCATAGGTCCTATTGTTGGCCTGTGCTAACACCAAACTTTTGTCTGAGTCTAAAACGGCGTCTGCGATCACTACATTTCTTCTCACTGGCAAACAGTGCATGCACTGTGCATTCCCGATCTTCTCAGAAGTGATGGTCCATGAGGGGTCCTCACACATTACTTTTCCGTAGTCCTTAAAACTACTCCAGTTTTTCACATACACTACCTCTGCTCCTGCTAAGGCTTTCTCCTGGTCGTGTTCAATGGGTGTGTTTCCTGTAATCAGAGGATCTAGCTCGTAGCCTTTTGGATGGGTAATACTGAAATCTATATGGAGCCGCTTCATAGCAGCTATAAAACTATTGGCTACTGCATGGGGTAGTGCCCTTGGGTGTGGCGCCCAACTCAATACCACTTTGGGTGCAGTGCCTTCTTTTTTTAGGCTAGGCAATACTTGCTCTCCCAATTGTTCTGTAATGGTAATGGCGTCTGCAAAACCTTGTAAGGGATGGTCAAGTGCACTTTCTAAGTTAATGATAGGAACGCTAGCATGTTTGGCAAAGCCTAAAAGCACTTTCTCTTTTTGGTCTTCTTCACAACTTTGTAATTCAGCAAATGCCCTCACACCAATCAGGTCGCAATAGCCAGATAATACTCCAGCGGCTTCTTTAATATGTTCTGCCTTTCCACTATTCATGACGGCTCCGTCTTCGTATTCCAATTGCCAACCTTCTTGTGAAAAATTCATTACCATGACCTCTAAGCCCAAATTTTTAGCTGCTTTTTGGGTGCTTATCCTCGTTCTTAGGCTGGCGTTAAAAAACAAAAGCCCCAAGGTTTTATCTTGGCCTAGTGTTTTGTCAGATAAAGGATCTTTTTTTAATGCAATGGCCTCTAAGATGGCTTTGTCAAAGTCTGGTATGTCTTGAAGGGATAAATAATGCTTCATAAGGGCTTGTTTAAAGTAAGATTGAATTTCGGTTTTGTTTAGTATTTGTTTTGTGCTTACTTAAAGTGAGATTGAAATTCGGTTTTGTTTAATACTTGTTATGTGGTTACTTAGAGTCAGATTGGAATTCGGGGGTGTTTAATATTTCTTTTAAGGCAGAAAAAAAGTGCGCCATTTGTGTTTTTGTAATATTAAGTGCAGGAAGAATTCTCAAGACTTTCTTGTCTTTAGCCGCTCCAGTGAATATGTGGTGCGTATACAATAGTTCTTTTCTCAGTGCACCAATCTCAAAAGGGAAGGCCAATCCCAACATGAGTCCCCTTCCTTTTAAAGAAATCTCAGCAGGGAAGGTTTTCATTTGTTCCTTTACATAGGCCTCCATGTCCTGGGCCTTTTTCACAAGTCCTTCTTCTTCTATGACTTCTAATACCGCCAAAGCAGCACTGCATGCCAAGTGATTTCCGCCAAAAGTAGTGCCAAGCTGCCCGTGAACTCCCTTGTATTTAGGATGAATTAATACCCCACCAATGGGAAAACCATTCCCCATTCCTTTGGCAATAGGAACTAAATCAGGGGTTATTCCATGATGTTGAAATCCAAAAAAGGCTCCTGTCCTCCCAAAGCCAGATTGTACTTCATCTGCAATGAGTAGGGCTCCATGCGCTTTGCAAAGACTTTCAATAGTTTTAAAAAAGTGGGTCGTGGGTTGGTCTAAGCCACCCACCCCTTGAATAGATTCAATAATTACAGCACAGACGTCTCCTGTAGAGAGTACTTTTTTTAGACCGTCTTCATCATTGAGGGCCACAAAAATAACCTCGTGCCCCTGGTTAATGGGGGCTTGAATAGCTGGATTGTCTGTGACAGCAACTGCCGCTGAGGTACGGCCATGAAAACTGTTTTTAAAGGCCACCACCTTAGATTTACCACTGATAAAAGAAGCCATTTTAAGAGCGTTTTCATTGGCTTCTGCCCCTGAGTTACACAAAAACAATTGGTAGTCTTCCAGTCCGGACAAGGCCCCTAGTTTTTGTGCATAGGCTTCTTGAATCGGGTTTTGAACCGCATTGCTGTAAAAGGCTATTTTATCTAACTGGGCTTTTATGGCTTGGGTATAATGGGGGTGGCTATGGCCAATAGAAATTACGGCATGTCCGCCATATAGGTCTATATATGCTGTTCCATTTGCATCAGTTAAAATGGAGCCTTTGGCACTCACAGGAGTGACGTCATATAAAGGGTATACGTCAAAGAGTTTCATAATTGGTCTTGTGTTATTTTGCTAATGGCAGCAAATGATTTTTGTATTCCTTGAATAAACGCAGCACTCATACCGCAGTTTTCCATCTCGTTTAAACCAGAAATGGTGCAGCCCTGAGGGGTGGTAACCAGATCTATTTCTGCCTCCGGATGGCTTTGATTTTCCTGTAAAAGAGTGGCAGCGCCCAAGGCGGTTTGAACGACCATTTCAAGGGCGTCGTGTGCTTCAAAGCCCAGCTGTACCCCTCCCTGAGAATTGGCCCTGATGAGCCGCATCCAAAAGGCAATACCACTAGCGCCTATCACGGTGGCCGCCTGCATTTTTGTCTCTGGAATAGTCATGGTTTTTCCCATCCGGTCAAAAATAGCTTTGGCAATGGCAATTCTCTTTGCTCCTGCTTCGTTTGCACACAAACAGGTCATAGACGCACCTACTGAAATGGCCGTATTGGGCATGGCCCTCACAATGAAGTGTTGGTGACCAATAAGCGCCTCTATCTTTTGGATAGAAAAGCCTGTAATGGTAGAGATAAGCACATGCTTTTCTGTGAGAAATTCCTTTATTTCCGTTAAAATATCTTGGAATTGACTTGGTTGTACCGCGAAAATTAGAATGTCTGAATGTTTCACCAGGGCCTCATTTTCAGTAGTGACTGTAACCTGATTAAATTTTTTAAACCCTTCTAGAGAAGCTGTATTTCTCTTAGATAAATACATGCTGGTGGCTCCGTCTGAATGCAAAATGCCTTTGGCAATAGATTGGCCTAAATTTCCAGCGCCTATAATTCCTATTTTCATAATTCTTTATTTTCGCTTTTTCTTCATTTCACTTGCAATTTGTGTTTGGAAGAATAACAGCTATTTGTTTTAATTTAAATCTCTTTAAAATGGATGTGAAACACATCCACAGCGTGACCATACCTTATTTGTCTATAGTCTCTTAGCATCATTGTTAAAACCGATTGGCTTTTAATTGTAATCCCAGCGTTTCTTCCCATCCAAAAAGCAGGTTCATGTTTTGTACAGCCTGCCCGCTAGCCCCTTTTAATAAATTATCAATGGCCACTGTAATCAGTAGCTGGTCTTCGTGTTTGTGAAGGTGCAAGTGGCACTGATTGGTATTGGTGACTTGTTTTAGATCTATAGGGAATTCAGAAAGATGGGTGTAAGGCGCCCCTTGATAATAGGATTTGTAAAGGGTTTTAGCTGATTCAATGTCTCCCTCATACTCTGTGTAAAGCGTGGCGAAAATACCTCTAGAAAAAGCCCCTCTGTTGGGGATGAAATAAAAGGGAGGTAATTCCGCCTTTGTGGCTACCCCACTGTCAGCTCCTTCAGATGACAATTGTTCTCTCACCTCTCCCAAATGTTGGTGATTGAAGGCTTTGTACCAAGATAGGTTGTTGTTTCGCCAGCTATTGTGGGTGCTGTCTCCTGGAATTATCCCTGCGCCTGTACTTCCTGTAGTGCCGTTTATGTGCACCGGATGTCTCAATTTTTGGGCCTTTGCCAGCGGCAAAAGGGCCAACTGCAAAGCAGTGGCAAAACATCCAGGGTTGGCTATATAGGCAGCGTTTTCAATGGCAGATTTGTTTTTTTCTGGCAGTCCATAGATAAATGTTTTGCCCAAAAATGAGGCATTGGCTTGGGCCCTAAAATCAGTGCTCAGGTCAATTATTTTGGTGGTCTCACCAAAAGGATTTTTTTCTAAAAAATCTTTAGAATGTCCGTGACCCAGGCATAAAAACACCAGATCTACCTTTGGATTCACTAGGTCTGTAAAACACAGCTCCGTAATGCCCAACAAATCTTCATGGGCGCTGTAAATGGGTGCACCCGCTTTGGTGCGGCTATACACAAAGTTTATGTTTACTGCTGGGTGGTGTATGAGTAACCTAATGAGTTCACCGCCTGTATATCCTGAACCGCCAATAATACCAATTTGAATCATATTTTTTTTAATTTTCGACTCCCTTAGAAAGTCATTTTCAATGTACCTTTTATGCCTTTTGCAAGGTCACATTAGCTCCTTTGCCTTATAAGGAGCGCCTTATTTAACATCGTTTACATGTTTGTAAATACGTCCTGCATTAGACAAAACCTTAATAAAGCCTTTTGCGTCTTGTGCAGACCAAGCATTATTTTCTTCTCCATAGGTGCCAAAACCAGCTCCCATTAAGTCGTTTTCAGAAGCAATTCCATCTAGGGTAAATCTATAGGGGTAAAGGCTTACAAATACAGTCCCATTGACGGTCTTTTGACTGTCTGTTAAAAACGCTTCTGTATTTCTGAGCACTGGATCTAAATACTGTCCCTCGTGGAGCAGCATCCCATAAAGACTAGATAGAATGTCTTTTTGGTGTAACTGCCATTTGCTCAAGCAGTGTTTTTCAAGTAGTCCATGGGCTTTAATGATTATAAGCGCAGCAGCAGCCTCAAATCCTACCCGTCCTTTTATACCAATTATAGTATCTCCTACATGTATGTCTCTACCAATGGCATAGGCAGACGCTATTTTTTCTAGTTTCTGAATCTGAGACACAGGCGCTCCCAACACACCATCTATACCTATGAGTTCGCCTTTCTCAAAAAGTAGCGCTACAGTTTTTGGTGCTGTTGCTACTAATGGAGAGGGGTAAGCCGCTTCAGGCAAGGGATCTTTAGATCCCAAAGTTTCTACTCCCCCAACTGAAGTGCCCCAAAGTCCCTTATTAATAGAGTACTTTGCTTTTTCCCAGGAATAGGAGATGCCTTTGCTGTTTAGGTAGTTTATTTCTTGTTCTCTACTGAGTTGTAAATCTCTAATAGGTGTAATGATGGTTATTTCAGGGGCTAAGACAGAGAAAATAAGGTCAAAACGCACTTGGTCGTTTCCTGCTCCTGTGCTTCCATGTGCTATGTGACTAGCGCCTACTTCTTTTGCGTAGGCAATGAGTTCTAAGGCTTGAACAATTCTTTCTGCACTTACAGAGAGCGGATAAGTGTTGTTTTTTAACACATTTCCAAAGATGAGGTATTTCACTACTTTCTGATAGAAAATCTCCACACCATCTATAGCTTTAAAGGTATGAGCTCCCAATGCATGCGCTTTTTCCTCCATCTCTTGGAGGTCTGTAGCAGTAAAACCTCCCGTATTTACCGTCACTGCGTGCACTTCAAAACCCATGTCTGCACTTAAATATTTGGCGCAGTAAGAGGTATCTAAACCGCCACTGTATGCTAAAACTAATTTTTTCATTTCTTTAATTTTTATCAGTAGGTGCACTACTGGTATTATTTTTCTTTAAAAACAACTGCTCTTTAATGCTTCTTAAACGTTGAAAGGCTTTGATGTTAAGGGGCTTCTTTTTTATTTTATGCTCATAAAGCATGCCTGTACACAAACACATTTTTTGATCTGTCCTGGTGAGTACGTCAAAATTCTTACAGGTTTGGCAACCTTTCCAAAACTCAGGATCCGTGGTGAGTTCAGAGAAGGTCACTGGCTTGTAACCCAACTCATAATTGATTTTCATCACTGCAAGACCTGTCGTAATTCCAAAAATTTTGGCTTCAGGGAATTTCTCTAAGGATAGCGCTAATACTGCCTTTTTGATTTTTTTTGCCAAGCCTTGGTTTCTATAGTCAGGATGTACAATAAGTCCTGAATTGGCCACAAATTTCTCATGCCCCCAAACCTCTATATAGCAAAAACCGGCAAAGATTTCTCCGTCTAACGCAATAATGGCGTTGCCGTTCTGGAGTTTTCTCTGAATATATTCGGGACTGCGCTTGGCAATTCCGGTGCCGCGAACCAAAGCAGAAGCTGCAATAGTCTCGCAAATAATTGGCGCGTACTTAAAATGAGACGCGTTCGCCATTATAATTTTCATGGACAATTAATAAAAATAAATAAAAAAATAAATGATCACGCTAGGGGGAATTGGACACACCTAATTCCAAAAAGAAATACACCCTTACGGGCGGCGGCGCCTAGGGGCGGGGACTACCATATTCGAAGCTGCCTCGTTGAAAGACGCGGTATAACCAACACTTAAAGAGGTCGTTGGATTCGAATTTGTATATGTAGTACTGTTAATCACTATGCCAAATGTAGGTAAAAAAAGAATAGCGTTTGCTTTTGAACATTCATTTTGGTTTAAAAACTAAACATTTTTAACAGATTCGTTTTTCAAGCGTTTTATTTTAACAATTTCATAGAAAAGAAACCCCAATACTATTAGGTATTCTAAGGCAATGACGCCCAGATTTTCCTTAAAGTTTGGATCTGAGTAGGTTACATAACTCAAAAAGACCATTCCACTCCAGAGGTAGGCATACTTTAATGGGGTGAAAATGGCGAGTATGACTCCAAAACAAAGGTACCAAGGATGTACCGTGGTGGCAACCAATAAATGTCCTGTAAACATGAATAGCATACTGTTTATGGAACCCTGCACCACTTTTGGGTATTCCTTGAAATAGGGATCTACGATATTTTTTAATTGCACACTAAGCGCGCGGTGGGGAGTATTTATTAAGCCAGTTATTTTTTTCCATTGCCATATAAAAACAGCTAAAGCCACTCCCATCATTAAAAAAGGTAAGATTTTTCCATAGGTCAAAATACTTCTGTAGGCCGAATGGCCGTTTTCCATGGCAATGAATTTGACCACATTGTAAAAGGAGGCATTAAACTCAAAGTTATTAAACCATAAGCCAATGGTTTCCATATAAGAATTCCAAAATCCCTCTTCTAAAAGCGGCCCCCAGAAAATCCCTGCGCATAGCACTATCCAGCCGCCTAAAATAAGCGTTTTTCTAATTCCCAAAGGCAATAATAGGAAGGGAAGAAATAAGATGGGAATGAGTTTGGTCATAATGGAAAGCGCTATGAGGCATCCGCCTAGAAAAAGCCATACCGCTTGCTGCTGTTTGTGTTTAGTCTTATACGACTTTGTTTCAGCTAAACTGGCCATGTACACTGAGCGAGGTTTTGAGTGATTTTGTAGTTTTATCAGTGCCCAGATGCCCCCTAGAAAAAAGGCAATCATCACCCCTTCCAGGTGAAGATTGCCGCTGAGTTCTAAAATCACTAAAGGATTTAAAAAGTAATAAAAAACCTTCCATTGTGGCTTTCCTAGAAAGGCTAATATGCGGCTACTCAACCCTACAATACAGAGGTCTGCCAATAGAACAATTACTTTAAAAACTAAAATGGATTTTGGAATGGAATCTCCGCCCACATAGGCGGCCAATCCATAGATGTACTGACTAATAGGCGGGTAATTGGAATAGTGCTTTTGGCTCAATTCCCCCATTTTGTTAAAGATATAGTCGGCATTGGGCACCAAATGGCCTACGGTTCCAATAATGTCTTTTGGGAGGTGAATGTAGGGGTTTATTTGATGGATGAGTAAATGCCCATCCCAGATATACCTATAAAAATCTTGAGATAGTTCAGGTGTTCCAGCAAACAGTAATAAACGGTATACAATCCCAGCCACTAAAAGCATGCGAAAAATAAGCGTGTTTCCTTTGGAGGTGAAATGTGCAGTGGTGCGTCTTAATACTTGGTATGATAAGGCAAAAAGTGCAGCGGCTAAACCAATGAGTTTTACCGAGTCTGTCCTGTCTAAATCATAGCCAAAACTCCAATAAAACAACCCTATGATTAACAGGAATGATAGGGGGTATACATAAAGCTTTAAAAAAGAGTACATGCCTATATTTTAGCGCTTAAGGACTTGAAAAATACAAATCCAAAGCCTAAAAACAGCATAAAATGAAAAGGAAATAACCCAAAATCGTTCAAGGGAACAGCAATGTACATCCCGTAAAAGAAATAGCACATAAGCAATCCTTCCAAAATTACATTGGGAGAAATCTTCTTGGATAAGTATTGGTTGCCCTTCCAAGAGTCTTTAATGGAATTAATATTGAATTTTGGGGTTCTCACAAATTCAGAACGTTTCCCTCTATGACCCTCCAAAACTGCGAGTGAGTTGTGAAGCGAGAATCCAAGGGCTACCGTAAAGAAGGTAAAGAATAAGCCAATGTATTGTAAGAAGTGCTCTATTCCTTTGCCTTGAATATTTTTATAGGTAAACCAATAGCAAACAAAAAGTATGATGGTACTGACAATGAAAAAGCTAGTGACTTCAAATACCCACGCCAATTCAGGGAAGGTACTTTTTATAAACATCATTGGAATACTGAGTACGCCCACTAAAAAAACACATAAGAACATAGAAGAGTTCAATAGGTGCATGACCCCATGGAATTTGGTTTTCCCACTTAAATGAGGGGCGCGCAATACCTTGCCCACCGATTTTCTGAAATTTTCTGCCCCCCCTTTATTCCATCTAAATTGTTGGGAACGAGCAGCGCTTATGACTACAGGTAATTCAGCAGGAGTCTCTACTTCTTCTAAATATTTAAATCGCCAATTTTTTAATTGGGCCCTATAAGAGAGATCGAGGTCTTCAGTTAAAGTGTCTCCTTCCCAGTTTCCAGCGTCCAGGATGCATTCCTTTCTCCAAATCCCAGCGGTACCATTGAAATTAATAAAATGTCCTTGGGCATTTCTTCCCACCTGTTCTAAGGTAAAATGAGCATCTAATGCAAAGGCTTGAATTCTGGTCAATATGGAGTAATCTCTATTGATGTGCCCCCATCTGGTTTGTACTACCCCAATGTCTTCACTTCCAAAGTGTGGGACTGTTTGTAGCAACCAGTCTTTTTGTGGCAAGAAATCTGCGTCAAATATAGCAATGAGACTACCTTTTGCTATGGCAAGCCCTTCTTTAAGTGCACCCGCTTTATACCCTTCTCTATTGGTTCTTCTCACATGCACAATGTCTAAGCCTTTGTCTTGAAGCCCTTTAATGAGCGAGGCTGTTTTTTCTACAGATGCGTCAGTAGAGTCGTCTAGGACTTGAATTTCCAGACGGTCCTTAGGATATTCCATGAAGGCTATGTTTTCAAGCAAACGCTCCACCACATAGGCTTCGTTATAAATAGGCAGTTGAATGGTCACATATGGCACCAATTCTTTTTTGCTCAAATCTATCAAGGGGTCATGGGTACCCTTTTTTTTGTGTTTTAAGTAGTTAAATAGCAAATTGAGTTGTGCTAAACTGTAAAAAAATACCAACAGTAAAGCGAGTGTGTATAGGGAAATAATAAGATAGGCTAGCGGGTATTCCATATTACTTGAAACTGTATTTAAAAATCCAACCCAGGATCTTTACGCCGGCAAATATAGTGCCTTTTACAGTTCCTGACACCTTAGAGACCCCAATTCTTTTCTTATATTTCACCCCTATTTCTTTGTATTTTAAGTGGTTGCGAAGTGCTTTTAGTTGCATTTCTACGGTCCAACCGTAGGTGGTGTCAGACATATTCATGTCTAGTAATCGCTTGTATTTTATGGCTCTGAAAGGCCCTAAGTCTGTAAATTTAGCTCCAAAAAAGAGCTTCATGAGTGTACAAGCTAAGGCGTTTCCAAATACTTGTTGCGGTGTCATACTCCCTACTTCTCTTAGTGCTTTTTGGCGCGCACCGACTACAAAGTCAAGGTCTTCTTCTATAATAGGCGCTACTAGATCCAATAGCTCTTCTGGGTAATCTGAATAATCGCCATCTAAAAAAACGATAATGTCTGGGGGTACTTCCAATCCAGCCACATAGTCCATTCCTTTTAGACAGGCATGTCCATAGCCCATTTGGTTTTCTGTGAGGACGGTAGCACCTGCTTTTTTAGCTACCGCTGCCGTCTCATCTGTAGAGCGATTGTTCACCACAATGACTTCACTGACCACAGATGGTATTTCCGCGATTACCAAACCAATAGACTGGGCCTCGTTATAGGCAGGAATAATCACGATAATTTTAGGAGAAGTCATGGGTTAAAAGTGTTTGCTCGGGGCTAAATTACTACAATTTTATATTTATCGAATAGGAAGTAACTACTAGAAAAAACACCTATGATTTTATTGGTTTTTGGGTCCAAAAGTATCATGAGTGAACCCAAGCATTTTTGCCTCTGCAGTAATAAAACATAAGGGACTTTAAAATGAGGTTCTTTAAATATTAGACGTTTTATTTTTTATGGAGCAAATCAATGAGCGAAACATCGTTCCCCAGTAGAATCTCTGTTGGATTAATTTTCCCTTCCTCAGGTCCTTGCTCTAGCTTGAGAACGCCTCTAGGACACACCGCCGAGCAAACTCCACAACCCACACAACTAGAGCGCACAATATTTTCTCCTTTTTGAGCATAGGCTCTTACATCTATACCCATTTCACAATAGGTGCTGCAGTTTCCACAAGAAATACATTGCCCTCCATTGGTGGTAATTCTAAACCTAGATTTAAAACGCTGCACAAAGCCTAAGTAAGCCGCTAACGGGCAACCAAAACGACACCACACCCTGTTGCCAAAAATAGGATAGAATCCAGTGCCAATAACACCGGCAAAAATAGCCCCTATTAAAAAACTGTAGGTGTTTTGAATAGACTGTGTACGAATGCCCAATAGGCTGGAATGACCCGTAAAAAAACTATACAGTGTAGCGGCTGTCATGAGCACCGCAAAGACCAATACCCCATGCACCAACCATCTTTCTACTTTCCAGGAAAAAAGAGACTTACTGGAATGTTGTCTGTAAGGATCTCCCAAGGTTTCTGCCAAACCACCGCAACCGCAAACCCATGAGCAGTACCATCTTTTTCCAAAAAAGTATACCATAACTGGGACCACTACAAGGGTCAGTACAATTCCCCAAACCAAGATAAATAATCCAAGCCCTCCGGAGTCTATGAGTTTGTTGAGGTTCCAGCTAAAAAAGAAGTCATAATCCAAAGGGAAGGCATTCTTAAAATCGGTCGCAGGGAGTTGTAAGCGGGTCATGATTTCGGGAATGAGAAAGGCAAAAACAATCTGAAAAAACAGTACAGAGGTTGTTCTCAAAAGCTGATAATTCACATGCCTATATTTAATGTACATCCTTATAGCCATGACCACCATAACCACACAATACATAAATCCATACACAAACCAATGGCTTGCAGGGCCACCATTCAAAGCATAAGAAATGGGGTCCAATAAGAGCGTCCAGTGAATGGCGTAATGAGGTGCAAAGTAAAGCAGCAAATAAAAACTGACTAAATAAGCAAACACCCCCCAGGCAATAAGCCCTCTGCTGGTGCTACTCTGCTTATAAATACCATTGTTTTTAATTCCTTTAGACCCTTCAGTAATCACTTGAGGGGCTATAAATAGAAGGGCACCTAAAACACCTAGTCCAAAACTTAGCCAGAAAAATAACAGGCTGTTTTCTGCGACCAGGCCTTTGGCCGACGCCTTTCCCAAAACAAACGTCAAGTCCTTTGGAGCGCTGTATATCACATACCCATAGGCTTCCTTTCTTTCCGCTTTGGTGGCCCCTTTCTTTTTTGCAGCCGCCCTATGTGCGTCGTTAGTGCTTTCAACAACCACTGACAAAGCAGTTTTAAGCGCGCTTATGCTTTTAAATGAGCGGTTTGTGAGGGTCTCCATAGCACTGGATTCAAACACCTTAGACGTAATTCCCTTTTCTTCCATCAGGGCAGTGAGCTGTGCTTTGTTCGGGCTAAAATAACCCACAAAAACAGTGCTGCTGAAGGTGAAAAGCCCTACTAAAAACAATACAATCCCTAATTGTTGAATACGTCTCATAGACTTTTTTTAAAAGGGTTTAAAATTCGAGACCAATTTTTTTTCAAAGGCTGTATCGCTTTGCCGAACGTTTTTTGATAGGTGTTCAAGAGCTCAGGGAGTTGATTTTTAGTGAATTCTGGATCAAAAAGTGCATCGGCCCAACGGGCCAAAACATATTCAAGTGTCCTTTGCTCTGTGAGCCAGCCATCCAACACCACATGTCTGAGCCGCATGCCAAAACTGTTTACCCCTAATAAGACCTGGCTGTCTTTGTGGTAGGCCAGGCTTAGTGCTATATTTTCTGAGGGATGCTGCCAATGAAAATGCTGCTCGTGCGCCGGTTTTCTGCGGTCCGAATTGACCCATCCGTAAGTTTGGTATTCCACCTCAAAAAATTTGGCGGAATTAAACCAATGGCCTGGTTTATAGGCGGTTTTATTTCCACATATGGTTTGCGCGAGAGTTTCGCCCATCATTCTTCCCGTGTACCAGACGGCTTCAATGGGCTTTCTTTGCCCACTTAGCTCCGTTTGCTGTGCACAGTCTCCAATAGCATAAATACCTTCGATATTTGTTTCTAAGTACTTGTTTACAAGGACACCCTTGTCGGTATGGATAGGGCTGTTTTTTATAAAATCTATATTGGGTTGTACTCCTGTTGCTATACCCACAAGATCACAATCTATCTGTTCGTTGTGGTTTGTTATGATTGATTTTACCCTACCGTTGCTGCCTCCAACAACCTCTTTGAGTTCGGTGTTTAGCCTTAGGTCAATCCCTTTAGATAGGATGTGTTCGTTGAGTAATTGGGCGTTTTTTGTAGGCAATACCCCTTCCCAGAAATTTTGATCCCGCACTAAAAAAGTCACTGGGATGTGCCTGCTGTGTAACATTTCTGCCAATTCAATTCCGATCAGTCCACCGCCCACCACTACGGCTCTTTTACAGACTTTCGCATTTGGGGCGTTGGCTTCTAAAAGCTCCAAATCTCCTTTGTGATACAGGCCTTGAACCCCTTTTAATTCTTGACCGGGCCATTGGAAGAATGTTGGTTTAGACCCAGTAGCAATAATGAGTTTGTCGTAGGGGATAGGATCTAAGGATTTTAATTGTAGTAATTTGTTTTCAGTGTCTATTTGGGTCACATGGTCTTGGATGAGATCTATTCGATTCTTTTTCCAAAACCAATCTTCATAGGGTTTGGTGTGTTCAAAGGTCATATGTCCCATATAGACGTACATAAGCGCTGTTCGAGAAAAGAAATGAGGGCTCTCGGAAGAAATAACCCTAATGGCAGCATCGGAATTTTTACGAATATGCCTGGCGGCTGTAATTCCAGCGATTCCATTTCCTATAATGACTACTCGTTCCATATGTGCGGTATCCCTGAATTAAATTTTAAGGGTTCAATCTGTTGTTGTTCGCCAATTGTTCCTGTAAATATCCTACTTTTAAAATAAAAAAACCATGAAACGCTCCCGAATCCTACTTTTTGTATGTGTTGTTTTTGAAGTGGGGTTTTTATATGCCCAACCAAAAATAAATGGACTCAGTTTTGTGTCTTCTGGAGACAAAGCAACAGCTGTTCATGTGACCCAATTTAAAGGGGTGCAGGCCAATTGGGCAGCCCTAATGCCTTTTGCCATGATGCGCTCCACAGCATCTCCTGAGCTCAATTACGATCCTGATCGGCAGTGGTACGGAGAGACTGAAGCAGGTATTCAACATTATTACGAGACCCTGAGTGAAGGGGGCATTCAAATGATGTTAAAACCCCAAATATGGATTCGAAAGGGTGCATTCACGGGACATATTAAAATGAGCACTGCAGCAGACTGGGTGCTTTTTGAAAAACAATACCGCTCCTTTATCTTGCGTTTTGCGCGTTTGGCACAACAATTAAATATCCCTATTTTCTGCATAGGCACAGAGCTCAAGGCTTTTGTTCGTGCTAGGCCCGCTTTTTGGAAAGCGCTCATTGAAGAGATCAGAGCCGTGTATAAAGGGAAGCTCACCTATGCCGCCAATTGGGACGAGTACGAGGAGACTTTTTTTTGGGACGCTTTAGACTTTGTAGGTATTGACGCTTACTTTCCTTTGTCAGAAGAGAGAGACCCCTCCTATGAAACCTTGGTTCAGGCTTGGCAGCCCCATTTCAAGAAAATACAGGGATTGGCTTTGAGCTGCGATAAAAAAGTATTGTTTACTGAGTTTGGCTACAGAAGTGTAGATTACTTAGGGGCCAAACCCTGGCTAGTAGACAAAAATAAAGAAGCGGTTAATTTAAGGGCTCAATCTAGGGCCATTCAGGCGATTATAGACACCTTCTGGTCACAGCATTGGTTTCAAGGCGGGTTTATTTGGAAATGGTTTATGTATTTAGAAGGGGTTGGTGGCCCTGAAAACAATCGATTTACCCCACAAAATAAGCCAGCAGAAAAGACCCTAAGGTCTCTGTATGGTCAGTATTCGAATTAATTTTAAACACTATAAGCGCTCCATGAGCTTAGTGAATAGGGTGATCATTTTGGGTTCTGTGGCCCCAGCTATGCCAATAATCTCCGCAATATCTACCGGTTTTAAATGCTCAGGATCGCATTCATCCGTGAGTACTGAAATAGCTGCTACAGGAAGTTTTAAATGATTGGCAACAATCACTTCTGGGACTGTGGACATGCCCACCGCGTCTGCCCCTAAAATTTTTAACATGCGGTATTCTGCCCTTGTTTCTAACTGAGGTCCTACTACAGCAGCATAGACTCCTTCCTGAAGTGCTATGTTTTCTTCTTTGGCTATCTCTTTTATGATTTTACTCAAGCTTGCGTCATAGGGTGCGCTCATGTCTGCAAAGCGCTCCCCAAAATCTCCCACATTTTTAAAGGCTAGGGGAGAACCGCCCTGAAGGTTTAAGTGGTCTTCTATGAGCATCATCTCGCCTTTTTTATAGTTGAGGTTAATAGCGCCTGAGGCGTTAGAGATTAGTAAATGTTTAATGCCCAATCCGTGCATAACCCTTATGGGGTAAGTGACGTCTAATAAGTCGTAGCCTTCATAAATGTGAAACCTGCCTTGCATGACCACTACTTTTTTTCCCCCAAGGGTTCCGAATAGTAATTTTCCCGAGTGAAACTCTACGGTGGCAAG
>JAQWTF010000096.1:0-18765 GCA_029242825.1 Flavobacteriaceae bacterium
AGAGCGCAAAGGTACAAAATAAAATAGAATACATTTTGCAGGATATACTTTTGATAATTTCTTAATATTAAGATGCCCCCAATAAGCGTCACAGAGACAAATAAAAATAAGCTGCTGTAAAACAGAAGTCTAGCATTCAAAGGAATAAATGCGAATAATATATTTGCAGTAAATAAAATAACACTCCCGTAATTAAAGAAGCTATTTTTCTTAAAAACAATTTCATTGAGCAATTTTTTGTTTCCAAACAGCCATCCATGTATGTTCTGAAGTATAGGTTTAATCACAACAAATCCAGATACAAGCGCAAAGCAAGTCAAATAATTTATATAGGTTACAGATGAATTTTTAAGGAAAATAGGGGCAAAAAAGAAAAGGAATAGACTACAATTTATAACAGCGAATAAGCCCCAAAGCCATTGAAAAGGATGGATAAAAGCTTGTTTTTTATTGTAAACAAAAACGAATCTGTTGTGGCTAATTAAATTAGAAAACGATAGATGCCTTTGCGGGTAAACTAGCTTTGAAAGGCTCATGAGCACTAAGGAGAGAAACAGCAATCCAATGGTCCAATCGGGTATGTGCTGAAATCTCAATTCAAGTTCCATGTCGCTAATTTGTGTGAGTTAGCCCCCAATAAAAAAGGCATTGAATTGGCGGAAATGCTTAGTTTGAAATAGCCCATACTTAAATCACTATCTTTTAGATGGTATTTGCCTTTAAGGGTGACTGTTTCTCCGGGCATGACTATTTTATTGAGATTGTTAGTTGCTACAGAGCCAGTTTTTTTTGAAACAAGCTCAATAGCCTCAAATTCAGAAAGGTATTGGAATTGCTTGTATTCATTGAGAAAAGCAAGCCCGAAACGGATTTCCTGAACAGGAATTTGGAAAGAATATGGATTTTGTAACTCAAAAACAAGGCTGTTGTCTTTGGCTTGAATCAACACAATTTTTAATTGACTGTAAGGCTTGAATGAGGAGATCCATGTTCCGTAATAGGGAACAGCTTTAGCCTTTTCAAAAGAAAAATCAGCTGGAATATTATCTATGCCGCTTACAGAATCTTTGGTAATGTAGGCTACTTTTTCCCCAAGGACAGCTGTTTCAGAACCATCAATGTTGTATTGGTTTTGCCGGTAGTCAATCGCATTTAGAGAGTAAGTGTCACCTCCGGTGTAAAAGGCATACATGGGGGCATTTCTATAGGAATTCTCAAAGACCACTTTATGATCTCCTACCACCTCTTTTAAAGCTGTGGTCCATGCCTTGTTGCCGTGCGCCTCGTAAGAAATAGGCAATAAGGGCTCATATACAAGTCCTATTCTCAAAAATACAATCAGAAAGATATTGATCCAGCCACTGATCCATAATTTTCTTTTGAGTTTTGGATTTGCCATAAGCGCCTCAAAAACAAGTAGCGCAGCGGGAATACAAATCACCACCATCCATTGGGTTTGAATACGTCTGTTAAAACTCGAAATAAAGAAAAACAACAGAACGGTAACAATCACCCCGAACAAACTTTTTTTAAGAGGAGTGTCTCTAGGCTCAGAAAAGAGTGTTTTGTATATATATGGAAAGCAAAATCCAAAAATGGCCGCAAGATTAATAAAATAGCCCAATCCAAAGTCAAAGAAGTCGTAGGCCCTATTAGGCCTTTCAAATAGGTGGTAAGCTACCGAGACAAAATCATTGGAATACAACCAATATAAATGTGGGCTGTACGCTACAAGACTCACTCCAACCGCTGCCCAGGCATATTTGTTTTTTAGTAAACTAGGGACTCCAACTAAAACACCAACAATCACTAGTACCGCATGGTATTTGCTGTACATGAGTGCAGCCATCACTAAACCTAGAGCAATACTTAAGCCCCAGTTAGGCCCTTTAAAAAATGACTTCAGCAGATAAAAAAGCAAGGCTGTAAAAAAGAGTAGCGGCGTATCTGGTAAGGTAAAAAAACCATAGGCATTTAAGAGGGTCATGGAACTCAACAAGACAAAAAATGCCCCAATATGGTGTTTTTTATGTGTCTTGGAAACAGTGTTCCAAATTAAAACATAGACTCCTAAAGTACTTAAAACCCCAATGATTCTAACGCCTAAAGTTCCTTTAAAAAATAAATTTCCCAAGGCAATCATGGCTGCTACCATTGGGGGGTGGTCAAAGTAACCCCAATCTAGTTGTTTGGAAAAATACCAATAATAAGCCTCGTCATAAATAAGCTCAGTGAAAATAGCCTGAAGGGTATTGGCTAAACCAATAAGGATAATAATCCCCCAAAAAAGCTTTTGTTTATTCCCTTTCATTCCTATGGATTAGTGCGCAAATTTACAAATAATTACTGCAGGGCTTTCAATTTGTAATCACATTTACAACCTATAAAAAAAACATAAATCCCTAGTTTCTTACTCATTTTACGCCTTTTATGTCCTATTTTTGCGCTTAAAGAAGCCTTTCATGTCCAATAGACTTGTTATTATTCCCACCTATAATGAGATTGAAAACATTAGCCAAATCATTGCGGCTGTTTTTGAACTTCCCCTAGATTTCCACGTTCTGATTGTAGACGACGGATCTCCTGATGGTACAGCAACACAAGTAAAATCCCTCCAAAGCAAGTACCCTGGAAAGCTATTTATAGAAGAAAGAACCGGCAAAGGAGGCTTAGGTACTGCTTATATTCACGGATTTAAGTGGGCTTTAAAAAAACAGTACGACTACATTTTTGAAATGGATGCAGATTTTTCTCATCCACCAAAGGACCTTATAGCTCTATTTGAAGCCTGCGAACAAGGCGCAGATCTATCTGTAGGCTCTAGGTATAAAAAGGGAATTAATGTAGTGAATTGGCCTCTATACAGAATTTTAATCTCCTACGGAGCTTCTTTTTATGTAAAACTTATTACAGGAATGAGGGTACACGACCCAACCGCAGGATTTGTCTGTTACACCAGAAGCGTTTTAGAAGCCATTCCTTTAGATCGGGTACGATTTGTGGGTTATGCCTTCCAAATAGAAATGAAATTTAGGGCACATGTTTTGGGTTTTGTCATTGAAGAGGTTCCAATTGTTTTTAAAGATAGGGAGTTGGGAAAGTCAAAGATGAGTAGCGCCATAGTTGGCGAAGCCATTGTGGGCGTTTTAAAGCTCAAATGGCAAAGTATTTTTAATAAAAATAATTTTTAAAATGGGGTATACAATTATAAAGAATGGAACTTTAGTCAATGAGGGTTTGGCCTTTCAGGCCGACGTCTTAATCAAAGACCACTTTATTGAAAAGATAGGTAAAGATCTTTCTCATCCCAATGCTACTGTAGTAGAGGCAAATGGCATGTGGGTGTTGCCAGGAATTATAGACGATCAAGTCCATTTTAGAGAACCGGGTCTTACGCATAAAGGCACTATATATTCGGAGAGTAGGGCAGCTGTAGCAGGAGGCATAACGACCTTTATGGAACAACCAAATACCAACCCACAAACCACAACAATTGAAGCCTTAGAGGCTAAGTTTGCTTTAGGAGCACAAAGCTCCTTTGCCAATTATGCTTTCCCGTTTGGCGGGACCAATGACAATTTAGAGGAATTAAAGCGTTTGGATAAAAACGCTACTTCTAATGTAAAGTTATTTTTGGGATCCTCTACCGGGAATATGCTCGTAGACAACCAAAAAGTACTTGAAGGTATTTTTAGAAACACCGAATTGGTGATTTGCACCCATTGTGAAGACGAAGGGACCATTAGGGCAAATATGGCCGCTTTTACGGAGCGTTACGGTGAAGACATTCCTATGGATGCCCACCCTAAAATTCGCTCAGAAGAAGCCTGTTATTTGTCTTCCTCAAAAGCCGTTGCACTGGCTAAAGAAACTGGCGCAAGGCTGCATGTTTTTCACCTCTCTACTGCGAAAGAAACGGCCTTATTTAGAAATGACATTCCTTTAAAAGACAAAAAAATTACGGCAGAGGTGTGTTTGCATCACCTTTGGTTTTCACAGGAGGATTATGCAGAAAAAGGAAGCTTAATTAAATGGAATCCAGCGGTTAAAACAGCCAATGACAGAGCGGGTTTATGGGAGGCCTTATTAGATGATCGCATAGATATAATCGCAACAGATCACGCCCCCCATACTTTAGAAGAAAAACAGCAGAAGTATGCCAAAGCACCTTCTGGAGGCCCACTTGTACAGCATGCTTTGGTGGGAATGTTAGAGAAGGTAGACCAAGGCGTACTTTCTTTGCCAACCATGGTTCAAAAAATGTGTCACAATCCTGCTATTCTTTTTGACATAGACAGGCGAGGCTATTTAAGAGAGGGC
The DNA here is from genome assembly GCA_029242825.1 of Flavobacteriaceae bacterium. GTDB lineage: Bacteria > Bacteroidota > Bacteroidia > Flavobacteriales > Flavobacteriaceae > MAG-120531. The sequence continues at coordinate 4,321 of JAQWTF010000096.1, forward strand.
TACTATGCAGACTTGGTTTTGGTAAAACCCAACAGCCCCTGGACTGTAGGTGCTGAAAATATTGTCGCCTTATGTGGCTGGTCTCCTTTTACAGGGACACGTTTTTCAAATAGCGTTCACAAAACTTTTGTCAATGGGCATTTGGCTTATGACAACGGATTGATAAGTGATCACAAAAATGCCATGAGGCTTAATTTTAACAGAGACTAATATGAAGCAATTGTTCTTTTTTGCCCTGCTTACTTTTGGACTTTCTTGCAGCAACCAAGTGGTGCCTAAACCAGAAAAAGTATTGTCTTTGGATCAAATGGAATCTATAGTATATGACATGGCCGTGTTAAATGCAGCAGTAACAGCAGACAGGTCTCAGTTCAAAGAACAATCTATTACTCCATTGGGGTACATTTATAAAAAGTACGATATAGACAGTACAGTGTACGCTCAAAATGACTTGTATTACGCCTCAAAGCCATTGCAATACGAAATTATATACCGTAGGGTAGAGAAACGCCTACAGGCCTTAAAAACTAATTACGACGAGGCAGCTAAAGCTTCTAGCGCTCTGGAATAATTGAAGTTCCTTTAGGGAGTATTGTTTTTAAATAGCTTACAACATTCTGTGATTACTTTTTTAATAGGGGTATATTCCATAGGTAACATTTGACTGGATTTATTGGAATCGTAAAAATCTCTAGATCTGAGCCCTTTTAGGGTGTGTTTTGTTATTTTTCTGTCACCCTTTAAAAACAAACCCTTAATAAAATCCAAGCGCCAAAGGATTTCAAGGACCCAAAAAGGCAGTTTATAGGTTGGTTTTTTTAACTTAAATCCATCTGCCATATATTCAAATAGCTCCTGGTATGAAATATTTTCTGACACGCATATGAAACGTTCTCCCCATTTTTTTGTTCTAACACTTAGCAGCATGGCGTTCACAACATCCTTAACTCCAACGAAACCTGAGCCACCAGGAAAATAGAACGGACTGCCTTTTTGAGCAAATGAAAACAATTTACCACTCCCTTTTTTCCAAAATCCAGGACCTAGAATTACACCGGGGTTTATAATAGTGGCAGAAAGTCCTTCCCAAATACCCCTCCATACTTCTAGTTCTGCTTGATACTTTGTAAGGGCGTATACATTTGGATCGCTAATGTTCCAATCCGTCTCCTCTGTGATGTGTTTTTGGGTATCTGATTTTCCAAGTGCAGCAATGGAACTCACATAACAAAAAGCACTCACCTTGTAGTCTAAGGCAAGATTAACCATATGAGCTGTTCCAGTAACATTGACAGATTTAAGGGTTTTGTATGCACTGGGATCAAAAGAGATGTGGGCAGCACAGTGATATACCGTGTTAACTTTTTTAAAAGCAATGCGGAGTCCCTCTAGGTCCAATATATCTCCAAGGACCCATTCTATGGTCTTATAGCGAGCTAAGTTAAGGTCTCCGTATGAAATAAACAATTTCTTTACGGCCTCTAATCCTTTTGCATCTCTGTAAATAGCCCTACACAGCTGACGGTCTTCACATAGGCTAAAAAGAAGATGGGCACCTACCAAGCCGGTACCTCCAGTAACGAGTATCATATTCTCAAAATTACGTTTTTTATTCCCTATTTTTGCCCCATGAAAGCTATTTTTCCTACTCCTTTTTCTTTAGAAAATACCCAAGAGGTATTTAAAGCCTATGCGTTGGAATTATTTGCATTTCAATATAAATACAATGCGGTATACCATGAATTTTGCAGCTTACTCAAAAAGACTCCTGAGCAAGTTCAAACCATTGAGGACATTCCCTTTTTACCTATTTCATTCTTTAAGACCCACCAGGTGATTACTCAGAAGCCTCTTGAACCGGCAACAGTTTTTCCTGATACTGAATCTGTAGATAAAAATACAGGGTCGGCTTTTTGTTTTACTTCTAGTGGTACTACTGGATCTGAAACATCAAAGCATTATGTTCCCGACCTATCGCTTTATGAAGCCAGTTATATGGCCGCTTTTGAGATTTTTTATGGCCCTGTAGAAAACTACTGTGTATTGGCTTTATTGCCTGCATATTTAGAGAGGGAGGGATCTTCTTTAATTTATATGGCAGAAGATCTCATTGCAAAAAGCGGCCACCCTCAATCTGGTTTCTACCTACATAATCATGAAGCGCTCCATAAAACTTTATTAGAATTAGAGTCCAAAAACACGCCTGTATTTTTGATTGGGGTTTCTTTTGCTTTACTAGATTTTAGCGAAAAATATTCCATGTCTTTAAAAAATACTATTGTGATGGAAACTGGTGGCATGAAAGGCAGGCGAAAAGAGATGATCAGGGAGGCGCTTCACGAAAATTTATCTAAGGGTTTTGGCGTTTCTAAAATTCATTCAGAATACGGAATGACAGAGCTTCTATCTCAGGCCTACTCCAAAGGAGACGGTATTTTTAACACCCCTCCATGGATGAAAATACTGATCAGAGATACGGAAGACCCTTTTAATTATGTGGGTCACAGAAAAACAGGAGGTGTTAACGTCATTGATTTTGCCAATATACATTCTTGTGCATTTATTGCCACCCAAGACCTAGGAAAGACTTTTAAAAACAAAGGCTTCTCTATCTTAGGTCGTTTTGATAATGCCGCTATTAGGGGTTGTAATTTATTGGTACCCTAGATTTTTGCCCAATACTAACTTAGGTATTTACTGTAATCTAATTTTAAAGAGGGTTTTTGTATGAGGAGGATAGTGTTCTAAAACCCTATTCAAAAACTAATATGAAGTAGTTCTTTTTTCCCCTTTGCAGCAACACATACTTTTGATCAATCAGGTCTTTCTGGCGAATCAAATACGTTTCACCCACCTTTTCTTTATTAACAGAAATGGCGTTTTGTTTTAATTCTCTTCTGGCATCGCCATTGGATTTTAAAAAGCCAGTTTCAGCAGATAAAGCTGCGATCATATCCAATCCGTTTTCCAAATTCGCAAAAGGCAGTACTGCTTGAGGAACGCCTTCAAACACCGCTAAAAAGGTTTTAGTATCTAAGGCTTTTACCGCTTCTGCAGTAGTTTTCCCAAATAAAATATCACTGGCTTTTACGGCATTTTCATAAGCTTCATGACCATGTACTGCTGTAGTTACTTCCTTGGCAAGATTTTTTTGAAGCAACCTTAAATGAGGCGTATCTTGGTGATCAATAACCAATGTAGCAATGGTTTCTTGGTCTAGTAAGGTGAATATTTTAATGTATTTCTCTGCATCTACATCAGAAGTATTTAGCCAATATTGAAAAAATGCATAAGGAGAGGTTCTGTTGGCGTCTAACCAAATGTTACCCCCTTCTGTTTTCCCAAATTTAGTTCCGTCTGCTTTAGTAATCAGTGGGCAAGTTAATGCGTATCCTTTACCTCCTCCAATTCTCCTGATGAGTTCTGTTCCGGTAGTGATATTTCCCCACTGGTCGGACCCACCCATTTGTAAGGTACACTGGAAGTTTTTATACAGGTGTAAGAAGTCATAACCTTGGACCAATTGATAGGTAAACTCAGTAAATGACATGCCCTCAGCAGCTTCTGAGGAAAGCCTTTTTTTCACAGAGTCTTTGGCCATCATATAGTTTACGGTAATGTGTTTCCCTACGTCTCTAATAAAGGATAGAAAAGAAAAATCTTTCATCCAGTCGTAATTATTTACAAGAACGGCTGCATTAGGCGCCTGTGAATCAAAGTCTAAAAACCTAGAGAGTTGTTCTTTTAAAGCGGCTTGGTTGTGTCTTAGGGTGGCTTCATCCAGTAAATTTCGCTCATTTGATTTTCCTGACGGATCACCAATCATTCCAGTAGCTCCACCAATTAATGCGTAGGGTTTATGTCCCGCAATTTGAAAATGCTTTAATAGCATAACCCCTACTAAATGACCTATATGTAAAGAGTCTGCTGTTGGATCTATACCCATATATGCAGCACGCATTTCACTTAATAAGTGTTCCTCAGTTTCCGGCATGACGTCGTGCAACATACCCCTCCATTTTAATTCAGCAATAAAATTTGTAAGCATTCTCAGTTCCATAAAAGATTAGAAAGACAAATATAACTTTTATTCGAAAGAAAATCCGGAGAGGATGGATGGAAAATAGGAAGGGAATTTTATTTGATCACGAGTTTCCTAGTGCTGCTTTTTGCTTCAGCAAAGATTTTAATCACGTAAATACCAGGCTTGATCTTTGGAAGGGCCAACTCTTTTGTTTTGAGTATTTTCTCAAGTACTGGGGTGCCAAAAACGTCAAATAAAATAATTTTTTTTGGGGCTACGAGGTCTGTCTCAATGAATACTTTGCCTTGGGTCACTGGATTGGGATAAATTTTTAGCCCAGGAATTTCTGCAGACTCATTTTGCTGTGCAAAACCAGCAGCAAACACAAAGAATAAAAGTATGTAGAGGACTTTTTTCAAAAAAAACATTTTTAGCACAATAAAGATACATTTTTTTTGTTACGACAGTCTTAATGAGTTGTTAACGAGTCTCTTGATTTGTGCAGAGGGCAAAAAAAAACCCGGCTGGAAGCCGGGTTTTAAAACTAAATAATAAAAGCTAAATGATGGTTTTAGGTCATTATAGGCCTTTGGTCCAGCCAGCTGTCCAAGCAGGAGCGGCAGCGCTATTTCCGGCGCCAGTAGCTACACCTTCTGTGATAAAGTTTTGAGTAGCCCCAGTGTAATCTGTAGTTTTATAGCCATCAATAGGCGTGTCAAACTGCATGTCTGTGATGTTTAGATCTCCAGCTTCAATTCTGTTGGCTGCATCAGTATCCGTATCTTTTACTTTAACTCCTAAATTAATTCCTTTGGTGTAAAAGTTGTTGATTGTGAATTTTCCGCCACCTTCTTTGAAATACAGCGCACCTTCTGTTACAGGACCTACTACGGTAATGTTTGAAAGTGTCGTTGTTGTTAGTGGTGTTACACTACTGTTGTCTCCATTGTTAGATCCTTCAATTCCGGCTTTAGCAGCTCCGGAGATATACCAGTAATCTCCATTACCTTGCCATCCGTCTGCGAAGTCAATACCGTCATCTTCAGAATTGGTAGACACTAGATATTTACCGTTTACTGTTCCGCCAAAGAATTCAATACCGTCGTCTCCACCGTTGTAAGATTGAACATATTCTACTGTAGTTCCAGAACCTACCCCAAAGAAAGATACTCCATTAAATTCTTTAGAAGAATTAAATGCAGCTCCCGTATATTCTACTCTAAGGTATTTTAGTACTCCAGAATTATCATCTGAAACAGTTCCTCCATAAGTAAGGTCTCCTACTTCAGACGTTGCTGTACTACCCACATTGGTAGGTGCTTTTCCACAAAGCACTAAACCACCCCAGTCACTAGAAGTAGGGTTGGCTGACCCAGAAGTCATTACAACTGGATTAGCTGCGGTACCGTTAGCGAATATCTGACCTCCTTGTGCCACAGCAATATAAGAAGAAGTTCCGCCAGTAGCTATAATGACAGTTCCCGCAGGAATGGTTAATTTACCACCGTCTTTAATAATATATGCCCCTGTTAGATTGTATGCTTTAGAAGCGTCTAGCGTTTTAGCTTCTGAAAGTTCTCCTTCTAAATTTTCTCCAGTAGTATCTGGCGTGTTGTCCCCAGGAACTTCGGATCCAGGACAGGTCACACCTGTAGAGCCACCACAATCTATTCCAGTTTCGTTCCCATTTTGAATACCGTCATTGTCTGTGTTTGGTGTTTCATCCTTGGAACATGATACAATTAATGTAACTATCGATAAGAACGCTACATATTTTAAAATAGTTTTTTTCATTTTTAGGTTGTATTAAATTTCTTTAACAAAAGAACGACCACTAGTTAAAGTAGTCGTTAATGTGGTTTTATGAATATGTAATCCTTGTATTAACTAAAAGTTATACGATAGCGATAAATTAACATTGGTTCCTTTTTTGTAAGTAAGTACATCTATGTTTTGTACTTCTTGAGATCTTACTATGTCCGGATTTAAGAGATTCATTCCATTTAGTCCAATGCTCAAGTGTTTGTTAAGAGATGCTTTAAAAACAACATCTAGCGTAGCTACTGCTTTGTCTACTAAGTTTCCTTTCCCTTCCGTTCCTAGTGCATATATTCTGTCTGAGAAATAGTTGAAAGCTACTGTAGCCATAAGGTCTTTGTCTTCTGCAAATTGTTTAGAGAAACTAAGATCACCATTAATTAATAGGTCAGAAGCTCCTGACAATCTATCTGATTCATTAGTGAAATCTATACTAAGGGCCAGAATATCTGCAGCAGTAGTTTCTTCAATCACCTTGTCACCATCTAATTCTTGATTGGTGTGTAAGTAAGATACGTTAAGGCCAAAACTTAAATTAGTTTTTAGAAAAGCTTCTGCTGTTTCTTTCTCACTGGAGAATAAATCTTTTCTAAGTTCGAATTCAGCTCCAAATGCCTTAGCGCTGTCTCCAGTGTTTACGTAGCTAATATCGTTGGTAGCGGAGTTTACAGTTACATCGTTGATTGGATCTTGGATGTATTTACCAAAAACTCCCAATCCAATAACTTCAGAATTTGAAGGGAATAATTCCCATTTTAAATCTAGATTGTAATCTTTAGAAGCATATAAGCTTGGATTACCAAAATATACTTGAGTAACCTCTTCGAATTGAAACAAAGCCCTTTCTTTAAATTGAGGTAATGTGTATGTTTTACTAGCTGCGAGTTTTAAATTTTGGTTTTCAGAAACCGCATATTTATAACTCAAAGCAGGAAGTATTTCAAAAGCATTTAACGTGCTGGTGTCACCATTTGGATCTAAAGAAGTACTCCAGCTAATTTCTTGAGTAATGTCTTCTGCCCTTAAACCAAATACAAAGCTAGATTTTTCGTTCAAGGTTAATTCTAAATTGGCAAATGCCGCATGGATATCTTGTTTCCCAAAATAGGTCTGTGGATCTAAAGCATTTGGTGTATTTATATTTCCTCTAAACGTTTCAATAGAAAATAATCCAGCCAATCTATTTTCTAAATTAAAGTAATTGTCAAGGTTGTAAACATCAGTGATTAAAGGGTGAACAATCCTGTTGTTATTGGCATCTCTTTTAGTAATTCTAAAGTTAAACTGGGTGGCCCCAAAATCTACTTCTTTCATTTTTCCTTGATATCCAAAACTCAATTTACCTTCGTGTTTCCCTAAGTCTTCATTGTATTTGAATTTATATACTCCGTTTAAATTAGCAGCCATTTCATTTTCATCCAAAGTTTGGTAAAATCTATGGTTGTCTGCACCGTTTAATGTTTCGGCAAATGATTTTGGGCCTTCTGGAATATCCCAATTGCTTGGAGAAATTGTGTTCTGCCTTCTGTTGGGAATGTTGTTTTCTACTAAGTTATAAGAAAGTCCCCAATTTAAATCCAGACTTTCATTTAATTCATGTTTCCCTAATAATTGATTTACCCAAAGAGATGTTCTTTCATAAGAAGCACGTTGAACAAAGGCGCCACCCTCTGGTGCATAATCAAATGCGTCTATTACCCCGCGATACTCTTGCTGGTTTTGGGCAGAGGTATTTACAAATAAACTATTGTATTGGATATAATTCTTTTTGTGTCTGAGTCCAATATTAGCCATGGCTGTACTATTGGTGTTGTACTCAAATGTTTGGTAATCATAATCTCTTCTCGCAATACCTCCTACTGTTACAGAACCCCTTGTAACCCCCTCTTTATAGCTGTATCCGTTGTCAAATGAGGCTACTCCAAAAACATTTAATTTGGTTTCTTCTCCCAAAACATAAGAGTCTCCAGCCTTTAAGCTAAAACTAGTGTTTATAGGTTCATTGGCCTGTGTTCTGTCCCAACTGGTCACAAAATTATAATTGTTTAGCGGAAATGCCGGGTAGTTTTTAGTATAAAACCCATTCTGATTAGGACCTTCATTTAAAAAGAATGTATCTACACTAGTAGCCTCTGAATTAATTCCTGTGCCAACTTTTAAGCTAACAAATCCGTCTCCTTTGTAATCCTTAGAGACAATATCAATATTTGCGCCAGAAAAATCTCCATAATTTTCAGCGCTATAGGTCTTATCAATTCCTATAAATTCTACAATATCTGTAGAAAATAAACCAAGATCAATATTTTTTTTTGAGGGGTTGTTTGATGGTAATGGTAATCCGTTTAGAGTAGTAATATTGTACCTATCCCCAAGTCCTCTAACAAAAATATTCCCTGAGCCTTCTTGTTTTGAGATACCAGTTGTTTTTGTCACAGCAGTAGCTATATCGCCTACACCTTTTCTGGCCAATTCTTGAGCGCCAATGGAAGTTTTAATTGTAGTGGCTCTTTTTTGATCAAGTAAAAGCGCTGTTTCAGAATCTTTCTTAGCACTAACTGTAATGACTACTTCATCCAAGGCAACTCCTTCAGATGCTCCCATAGGGACATTAAGGGTGGTTACTTTTCCTTCAGAAACTAGTACATTTTCAATTGTTACTGTTTCGTATCCCAAATAACTAAATATTATGTTGTAACTCCCTGGAGTAATGTTTGGCAACTCATATAGACCGTCAAAATCTGATGTGGTCCCAATGGTTGTTCCTTGAATAAGGATATTAGCAAATGCCAATGGTTCGTTATTGTTTTCTTTGTCAGTAAGTGCTCCAACAATGCTAGCGGTTTGTTGTCCTATAACAACAGAACTTACTAGAAAAAATAACATGCTCAATAAGTGCTTCATGATGCGTTTAAATTTTGCGCAAATAAAGTGATATATGATTTCTCAAAGGTTAGGTCTAGATTAAGAATTTAAAGGCGTATAGTTATCTAAATGTTAACAGATTAAATCAATGTTAAGCCCGTCTGAGATATAAGTATTATATTTACTTTTGAGCATTAACCATCTTTTTTAACCATGAATAATAAAGACATTAAGATTCTTTTAGTAGACGACGAGCCAGATATTTTGGAGATTGTGAGCTATAATTTATCTGCAGAAGGATACCAGGTGTACACTGCCAGTAATGGTGTAGAAGGGGTGGCTAAAGCCAAGAAAAAACAACCCCATTTAATTATTTTAGACGTAATGATGCCTGAGATGGATGGTATAGAAGCATGTGAAAAAATTAGAGCAACTCCTAGTCTAGAAAATACTATAATTGCTTTTTTAACCGCTAGGGGAGAGGATTATTCTCAGGTGGCTGGTTTTGACGCTGGTGCAGACGATTATATTACCAAACCCATTAAGCCTAAAGTTTTGGTCAGTAAGGTAAAGGCTTTGCTCAGAAGATTTAATGAAGGAACGGCAGCAATAGAATCGGAAGATATTACTAGTGTAGGAGACCTCACTATTAATAGAGAGGAATATAAAATTATTCATAAAGGGGTTGAGTTGGTTCTGCCAAGAAAAGAGTTTGAACTTCTGGCTTTGTTAGCTTCAAAACCAAACAAGGTATTTAAAAGGGAAGTTATTTTAGATAAGGTTTGGGGTAACGAAGTAGTTGTTGGGGGAAGAACCATTGATGTACATATTAGAAAACTCCGCGAAAAAATTGGAGACAGCAACTTTAAAACTGTTAAAGGAGTTGGCTATAAGTTTGTACTTTAGCAATCTATGGCAATTAAACTAAAGAAATCCTATCGCTTTGCACTGCGGTCTTCTTTGATCATTTCTATTTTACTCACACTGTCTTTGGGTTTGCTTCTCCAAGCTGTAAATTCATTAGTGTGGGGTGTTTTAGGGATTTATTTAGTGCTTAGTTTTTTCATTTGTTTTGTAGTCATTCAGCTCCGAGTTGAGAAGTTTATTTACCGGAGAATTAAAAAGATATATGATGAGGTATCTCTATTAGAGTCTAAATCTTTAGCAAATATCCCTGTAACAACAGATATGAAAACGCTTACAGAAGAAATTGAGCGTTTTGCACAAAACAAAAAAGTAGAAATAGACACCCTTAAAATTACAGAAGAATACAGGAAGGATTACTTAGGTAATGTGTCTCACGAATTAAAAACGCCTCTTTTTACAGTTCAAGGGTATATTTTAACGCTACTAGATGGCGCAATGAATGATAAGAATGTCAGAAAGAAATACTTGGAAAGAGCTGCCAAAGGCGTAGATAGACTCATTTACATTATTAAAGACCTGGATTTAATTACCAAATTAGAGGTGGGAGATTTAAATTTAGTACCGGTGACTTTTGACATTGTAGAACTGGTCCAGCAAGCTTTTGAAATGTTAGAAATTAGGGCTGCAAAAAAGCATATCACCATGTCATTTGACAGGGTGTATAATTCCCCTATATATGTAAAGGCAGACAAGGATAAAATACAGCAGGTTTTGATTAATCTTATGGTAAATGCTATTAAATACGGGCATGAAAATGGGACCACTGAAGTATCTATTGAAAATCTGATTAAAAACAAAGTAATCGTTCGTATTACAGATAATGGAGAAGGAATTGAGCGGACAAATATTCCGAGACTTTTCGAGCGCTTTTTCCGCGTAGACAAAAGCGGAAGCAGGGCAGAGGGAGGCTCAGGTCTTGGTCTCGCTATTGTAAAGCACATTCTCGAAGCCCATGGAGAAAAGATTTATGTAGAAAGTGTAGTAGATGTAGGCTCAGAGTTTTCTTTTACTTTGGAAAAGACAGAGAACAAGCCACCCATATCTACGGTGTAATCAAAATGACTTAGCCCCTTGTAATGGGAGATTTTTTGAAGCATTCCAACGGAGAAATGCTCCTGGTTACAACAGGGAACAATTCCTTTGTCATCTAATCGCTCCGCCAAGTATTCTTGTTCATATTGACCAGGTGTAGGAATAAAAAAGGCTTTTTTTTCTAGTTTAGCTAAGTCCATAATAGTGGTGTACCCTGATCTACACAACACCATTTCACTAGAATTAATGACACACTCTAAATCTTTAGTGGCCATGTAATTGTAGGTTTCAATATGCTCCTCTTGTAATTTTAGCGCAGGAACCTTTTCATCTACAATTCCCCTAACCAACATGACGTTTCCTTTAAAATAGTGAAGTTCTTCTAGAATTTTTTCTTCTAAAAGCGTCCTTTGAGGTTCAGGACCAGAAAGCAGGACCAATAAATCACGTTTGATTGGTAAGTTTAATTTTTCTAGTCTGCTTAGAGGCCCCAAGTATTTTATGGGAATAGTAATGTCTTTATTACGGCCTAATTTCCCAGATAAATTTTCATTCCATGGAACATCTGGCACCCAACACTCATTAAATTTCTGAATGATCTTTTGGTGAATTTTTGAAGATAACTTGGTCGTGTTTCCAGTGAGTACTGTGAGTTGGTGTGTGATAAATACACAGGGCAATTTTTTGTAGTAAACCCCTAGCCTATTGTCGGAAATAATACCTTGAATATCCATTTCTTTGCAAATGGCTTTCACGGTCTTTTTTTCATTTTTTATGGCTTTTATCATTTTGGGAGAGTTCCATATCATCTTGAATTTAAAGTGCTTCCCATTTTTGGGATAACTTATATGATAAGAAGGCAACTCTCGCCATTGTAAATCTGGAAATTCTACCCTCAATAAATTCAATGCCACACCGTCAGAAGCAATAATAGGGTCGTAGCCCTGATGTATAAGCGCGTTAATAATTGGAATACAACGGGTGGCATGACCCAATCCCCAATTGAGCGGTGCTACCAAAATTTTTGAACCATTTTCCATCTTGTAAATGAACAAAAAACAATATCAGCTTATATTTCCTTAGCTTTGCCAAATCTTTAAATAATTACTGCTTTGGGAAGTAAAAACAAGTTAAAAAGGTTCAAGGAAAATGAAACATTCACCAATGTATTTCAGCCTTCAAGGGAAGAAGTATTAAACAAAACCCTAGGCAAAGAGGGGCAATGGGCCCAATTTTTTGGAAACAACAATCCAATAGTCTTGGAATTGGGCTGTGGTAAGGGAGAGTACACCGTTGGTTTGGCCAAACGATATCCGAATAAAAATTTCATTGGAATTGACATAAAAGGCGCAAGATTTTGGCGCGGGGCTAAAACCGCTTTAGAGGAAACGCTGCCTAATGTGGCTTTTATTAGAACCCAAATTGAACTCGTAGCGCATTTGTTTTTCACCCATGAAGTGGCAGAGATTTGGATTACTTTTCCAGATCCTCAAATAAAATACAAGCGTACCAAACACCGGTTAACCAACCCAGTTTTTCTGGATAGGTACAAGCAAATTTTAAGCCCTACAGGATGTGTTCACTTAAAAACTGATTCTGAATATATGCATGGCTATACCTTAGGTCTATTACAAGGAATGGGACTTCCAATCGCTTATGCCAATCATGATGTCTATAAAAATGAAGGCAGTCCTGAAGAAGTACTGGGTATTCAAACTTTCTATGAAAATCAGTATCTTGCCGTAGGAAAGCCCATTACATATTTGCGTTTTAGCTTTTCTTAGTATATTAATAGAAAGCACTTAGGGCAATGCGCTAAGCGTTTAAACGTCTTTTATGTCTCATTTGCTAGTGCTTTTTTTTGTTACTTTTTCCGCCGCTTTTATGGCCACAGTACCCCCTGGGCTATTAAATATGAGCGCCGCTAAAATAAGCGTAGAAAAAGGGCCAAATAACGCGTATATATTTAGTTTAGGTGTAGTAGTTGTTGTGTTAATTCAGGCGTATGTAGCTGTTTTAATCTCTAAATTTTTATTTAGCCATCCAGAAGTTATTGCCCTTTTAATGAAGGTGGCTGTTGGTATTTTTTGTGCTTTTTCAGTATACTTTTTTGTGTCGGCCAGAGGCCAAAAAAAGCCTAAGACAGGTTTTTTAAAAGTAAAAAAACGCAGTAGTTTTTTCAAAGGGATGTTTCTAGCAGCCGTAAATTTATTGAGCATACCATATTACAGTGGGCTAAATGCCATGTGGAAAGCCTCCGGATGGATATCATTTACCTTAGAAGACACCCTTGTTTTTATGCTAGCCACTGCTGCGGGCACTTTTTCTGTACTGTATTTATACACGGTATATTTCAAAAAATTGCAAAAGAAAAACAGGGTTTTTTCTTCTAAAGCAAATTATATATTGGCCGGACTAATGTTGTTTTTAGCCTCTGTGACTTTATTCAGGATTTACCATGAAACACAGTCCTAAGACCCTTTCATTTTTTGACAAAGTTTACGCTGTAGTGCGGCTCATTCCCTACGGCAGAGTGACCTCTTATGGCGCTATAGCTGCCTATTTAGGGAGCAGGGGTTCTGCTAGAATTGTCGGTTGGGCCATGAACGCTTCTCACGGAGATATGAGTATTCCCGCGCACAGGGTGGTGAATAGAAACGGCCTTCTTACAGGCAAACACCATTTTGGCGGAACCAATCTTATGCAGCAACTTTTAGAGAGTGAAGGGGTGCAGATTAAAGAGCATGCTATAGTGGGCTTAGAAAGCTATTTTTGGGACCCAAATTTGGCTTTAAAATCTGAGTGATAAGCTGTATCTTTGTAATTTAGAATCAGTTTAATTAGGGGAATTCCCCAGCAAAATAGGCCTTAGGTCACAAGCTAGAGTAGTATGCAAATAAAAAAGGCAGCCGTATTAGAGGCATTATCTAAAATATCTGCACCTAGTGAGGGTGTTAACCTTGTTGAGAGTGGTGCAGTCACTAATGTCCAGGTTTTTGGGGATGAGGTAACAGTAGATATTAGTATTGGTAATCCAAGTTTACAAGCACGTAAAAAGACGGAGGTAGAGGTGCTTAAAATCATTCATTCTGAGGTATATGAAAAGGCTAAAATAACAGTGAATGTTAAGGTAGTAACTCCGCCAAAAGCCGCATCTAATGAAATTAAAGGCAAACCCATACCAGGCATCCAAAATATTGTGGCAATTGCTTCAGGAAAAGGGGGGGTTGGAAAATCTACTGTAACAGCAAATATGGCTGTGACCCTGGCTAAAATGGGTTTTAAAGTAGGTGTTTTAGACGCAGATATTTACGGCCCATCTATTCCTTTGATGTTTGACGTTTCTTCTGAGAAACCATTGGCAGTTAATATAGAGGGGAAATCTAAGATGAAACCTGTAGAAAATTATGGCGTTAAAGTACTTTCTATAGGCTTTTTTACCCAGCCCAATCAGGCAGTGATATGGAGGGGGCCTATGGCAGCTAAAGCCTTGAATCAAATGATTTTTGACGCCCATTGGGGGGAATTAGATTTCTTATTATTAGACCTTCCACCGGGTACCGGAGATATTCACCTCAGTATTATGCAATCCTTACCGGTAACTGGTGCAGTTGTAGTGAGTACGCCTCAAGAGGTGGCCCTGGCCGATGCTAGAAAAGGCGTTGCTATGTTTATGCAAGAAGCCATAAATGTACCTGTATTAGGGGTGGTAGAAAACATGGCTTATTTTACGCCAGAAGAATTACCGGAAAATAAGTACTATATATTTGGAAAAGAAGGGG
>JAQWTF010000060.1:0-5068 GCA_029242825.1 Flavobacteriaceae bacterium
TCTAAACCCAAATGTTGCCAGGTCTTACCGCCGTCTAATGATTTATAAACCCCGTCTCCATAAGTGGTCATAACCCCCCTTGGTGCGTGCTCTCCCATACCCACATAAATAATATTGGGATGGCTTTCAGACACCGCCACCGCTCCAACAGAGCCCGTATTAAAAAACCCATCAGACACATTGTTCCAATGTTGGCCCGCGTCTTCTGTCTTCCACAATCCACCCCCCGTCGTACCCATATAATAGGTCAATGGATCTTGAACCACCCCAGAAGCCGCTACCGACCTGCCGCCTCTAAAAGGGCCAATATTTCTGTATTTCACCATGGAGGAAAAGGCCTCTTCTACCTGTCCTAAAACAATATTAGCTGAGGCAATAGCCACTAAAAGGAAAAAATATTTTTTCATAATTTTTTATTTAAAAAGTTTACAAAATGTGAGCACTCAAACTTAAAAGCACAAATTGTCCCTGTGAATTTATATATTGGTTTTTGTTTTCAATGGGTTCTGGCAAAAAATTAACCTCGTGGTCCTGTCCGTTTAGAGAATACCTCACATCTATTTCAAATCTTTTGTACTGGTAACCCAAACCCAATTGAGTACCTACAAACCTGGCGCGCTCTAATGCATTAATGGGGTTGTCTTCAAAGACTGCTGCCTGATTTAAAGTCCATCTTGGACCTGCAAAAACCCTTAAAGCTCGAGTGAGGTTATATCCAAAAAGCAAAGGAACGTCCCATTGGGTCACATCAAAATCTGTTATGATGCGCTTGGTGTCCGTAAGTACAATAGGTATCTTATAAGAATGGTTTCTTCTCAGAGAAAGCGCTTCTACCCTCAGAAACCAATTTTGGTAGTTGTATTTTAAAAAACCGCCAAAATGATGGCCAGAACGGCCTACATATATGTTGATGTTTTTATCCAATGCCGCTACCTCTGCATCTATATTATTGACGGTATCAAAATCTATACCCGCCACAACTCCAAAAGAAAATTGGGCTGAGGCCAATGTGGTGACCATAAAAAATAAGAACAACTTTAATTTTTTCAAGAAGAATTCGCGCTTAGTTAATTTTACCAGCGTTAAGATATAAAATTAACTCAATCCCTGTACACCTCAATAGCCCTATTCTCTATGGCAGAAAGCCACTCCAAATTTTGTTGCTCCCATAAAATGGCGAGGCTATCTAAAGGGCTGGGATGTTGTTTGGGTTTGTAGTTGTCAAAATCCTGAAAAAGAAGGCCCTTGACTTGCTGTTTGTTTTTCCCTACCCTAAAACGGGTACCTCCCCCATTGGTATGGTAAGAATACCCCATAAAATCAATTTCAAAACGCAGGCTGTGTATCCAATAGTAAAATTGGTCTTGAAAATCTTCACCACCCCCTTCTTGTTTAAAAGTAATGGCCAACTGGTGGTAGCTTTGATTGTTTAACTGAGTTAAACCCTTGTATTCTGCCATCACAGCCTGGTCCTGAAGTCCCAAGGGCAACTGTGCAAAATAAAGCACCGAATTTAAAGAATTGGCATAGACCGTCTGTAGTGAATCTGAAAGTACTACAGCTTGGGCATTTCGGGTCCTTTCAAAAGTGCTGAAATTGGTCCAGACGTCTTTCGTAAGTCCTAAACTGTCTTGCTTTTCTCTGGAATAACGGACACCAAAAGCGTCCCTGTTCACCTCGTAGTGGTAATCTCTAAAATCAAAGGCTATTTCAGTGGGTTTTCCTAGGTTCCATCCGTGGGCTGCGACCGTTTTTTGAATGAGACTGTCTGCATCCATTTCTGGCGTTAACCCACAAGAAAACAGCAACAATCCAAAAAAACCCAACACATATTTTGCCATAACAATCATTTATTTATGATTCATGGGTAAAGATACCCTCAATTGGGGTGTGAAACAAATGGGCCAATTTAAAAGCCAAAGGCAAAGAGGGGTCAAATTTTCCTTTTTCAATGGCATTGATGGTTTGGCGAGATACCCCTACTTTGTGGGCCAAATCTTCTTGTGTTAATTGGTGCCTAGCCCTGAGTTCTTTAATGCTATTTTTCATTTATAACGCCTTGTATTAATGGCTAATCCCGCCAAATATGTCAAACTAATCACAATAGTCATAAAAGCAAAGTCCATTTTAAAACCCAGTAAATCTTGCTGCTCTAAGATAGACAATCCCAAACCCAAGACTACTGCCACACCCAAACTAATAGCCATGGCCTCTAAATGCATGCGCTGTTGCAGCTCATCAAGGTTTAAAATGTGTTTTCTGTTGGCCAAAATCATGGCAGCTCCTGTAATTAAAAACAAAGCTACACCTGCGTAAGTGTAAAGAGAATTCTCCCATAACATTTCAGGGCCAAAAGTAGCTAGTGCTGTACTGAGCACCCAAATCATGGTCCAAACAGCCAATCTCTTGGTGCTTTTGTGCTGTAATTCTTTAAAAGATTCTGTAGTTTTCATAAGTTATAAATGTAAATGTTACTTGCTATTTTGTAAAGTTTATTTGACAAATGTAATCAATTTTTTTAAAATGTAAAGGAAAGTTGTCTTTTTTAAATTGTATATACAAATTGTCTTTAAAATACTCAAGAATTAAACACTTTTGTAACGTTTGCATTTCTGTGTCGTCTTTAAAGGGTAACAACCACATGGAGACTGACCTATTACTTATGAAACATCGCTTAAATATTTTTGCCCCTTTCTTAGGTGCACTCTTTATGGTATCGGCCCTGTGGGGCCAAGAAACCGCTCAGAAAATAGAAAGGTTTCAGGTGCCTGAATTTGACGGAGTGGTAGGGGAACAGGAGTGGGCGAATACACAGAAATTCCTGATCAATTACGAGATAGATCCCGGAAATAATACGCCTTCTGAAAACCTCACCGAAGTATTTGTGAGCTACTCTGAAACCCATTTATACGTTGGATTTATAGCTTACACAGATATGAAAACCCTGAGATCTTCAATTAGAAACAGGGATGAAGCGTGGAATGACGACCTTGTGATGTTTGGGATAGACACCTATGGAGACGGCAGGTATTTGGTTAATTTTGGTGCCAATGCAGAAGGCAATCAGGTAGATATGAAATTCACCGCAGACGGAAATGACGACGAATCCTACGATATAAATTTTGAATCCAAGGCCAGCAAACAAGAAAACGCTTACCATGTAGAACTCAAAATTCCTTTTAATGTCCTTCAGTTTAAAAAGGCGCTTAAATATGATTGGAACATCCTTTTATACCGCTCAACCTACACAGGGGAAAACAGGAGCCAAAACCTAAATATTGCCATAGATAGAAACAACAATTGCCTTCCCTGTCAGGCGGTGAGCACCATTCATCTAGAAGGGATTAAATCAGAAAACAGGTTGCTTTTTACCCCTAATATGGTGGGAAGTTGGTCCGGTGAAAAAGTAGCGGGTGCTTTGTCATATGGGGCCTTAGACGCTGGCGTGGGGCTTAGCGGACTCATAGACCTCAACAATACGGCCTCTTTGGAATACACCATTAATCCAGACTTTTCTCAGGTAGAAGCAGACGTTTCTCAAGTCACCGTAAACAATACTTTTGCAGTGGAATTTCCGGAGCGTCGTCCTTATTTTAACGAGGGAAATGACATGATTGCTTCTGAACTTAATACGGTGTACACCAGGGCTATTAATCAACCGCTTTTTTCTTCAAAACTCATCTCTCAGGGGGAGAAAAATAGGGTGTATTGGCTCACTGCCTACGACGAATCTTCTCCGTATTTAGTGGCAGGAGAAAACGAGTCCGTACTAGAGCAAGGGGGAGCGTCTTATGCAAATATATTAAGGTACCAGCGCACTTTTAAAGGGGGTTCAAATGTGGGCTTTTTAACCACCAACCGATTTTTTACAGATGGAGGCACAGGAAATACCTTTGGACTCAACGCCCTGTATAGGATGAAGGAAAAATATGCTTTTACGGCAGAATTCAGTAAGAGTATGGTACAAGAACCTGAAGCAGATTGGATAGACAATAGCGGGCGTATTAAAGACAAGAGTATTGCCTTAGATGGGGAGTCTCTCAAGGGAGATGCCTTGGCCTTAAAGGTGACTAGAAATACCAAGCATTGGAATTCAGAAGCCTTTTATGAACATTATAGTCCCCATTATCAGACGCCCCTTGGGTTTATTACACGAAACAGTATTAAAAGGGTGTTTTTAGGTCATGGGTACCAGCACTTTTTTGAAAAAGAAAATACCCTGAGGCAATTGAATGTCTTTACGGGTAGTGAGGTCATTCACAATTACGACGGTTTAAAAAAATACAGCACTTTAGGAGGGGAACTTTCCATGCAATTGGCGGGTAATATTTATATGGAATTCAGCAAATGGCTGGTACTCAATGAGGAATTTGAAGGTTTTAACGCCACCAATATGCCCGAAAACAACTTTTTCATTCGTTTCAGCCCTTCCGAAAAAGTAAATATGAGAATTTTCACTTCTTGGGGAGAGAATATTTTTTACGACAACACTCCTGAAGTGGGTAAAAACTTCTTCTTAGGGAGTTTTAACAATTTCCAACTCAGTCCTAAATGGTCCGTAAGCCCAAGTATTCGCTACTCAAAATTGGGTCATTTAGACGGGAAAAATACTTTTTATGAAGGTTATATTCTCAGGGGAAATACCAATTTTCAGTTCAATCAAAACCTCTCTCTTCGATTGGTTTCAGAAGTAAATTCCTTTAGCGAAGGGGCATTTGTGCAAACTTTGCTCAAATGGAACCCCAATCCGTTCACCATATTTTACATCGGGGGCACCAATGGATATTCCTACGCAGAACAAATTGGAGACCTGCGCGTAGATGGGGTAAACCTCTACTTTAAATTTCAGTACCAATTTGGTTTGTAGGTATCTTTAAGATAATAGTAGGTAGTGGCACGCATTTAATGGTTTATTAACGTTTAGTTCATTTTTAAAATACAAATGCACACCACCTTTGTACAGCGTGCTAGCCACGTAGGTTTCTTAATAACGTACTGGTTTTTGTCGGTCATGCGTTAGAAATCTTGCAGCTGTCCTTAGGGGCAGCTGCTTTTTTTTAAATCTTTA
>JAQWTF010000109.1:0-26066 GCA_029242825.1 Flavobacteriaceae bacterium
AAAATCTGTTTGGCCTTTAATAATTTCTGTCAGCGCAGCTACAATTTGAGGGGTATTTTCTTTCCACTGCTTTTTAAGCGCCTTTTGATCGTAGCTGGTTGGATCCACAAAAAAGTAGGCAGACAATTCAATGAGTTCGTGGGTAAAAGCAGCACGCTCTTTTACCAGATCTATGATGGTTTCTAGAACATGATCACTTTTATTTTCAACAGCCGCTGCACCAAATGCTGCAAGGACCCCTTTTTTAAATTCGGGTAGAATTTTTGCTGCAGTAGATATTTGCAGGTATTGTTGGTTGAACCATTTTGTTTTTTCGGGATCAAATCTAGCACCCGATTTTTGTACCCGCTCCAATTCAAAAGTGGCCACCAATTCATTCAGACCAAACAATTCTTGTTCCGTGCCTGGATTCCAACCCAACAAGGCTAAAAAGTTTATGACCGCTTCTGGAAAATAACCCGCTTCTTTATATCCTTCAGAGTTTAACCAAGCCAAAGGAAACACCGGAAAACCGCCTTTTTCTCCATCTCTTTTACTCAGCTTTCCTTTCCCAGTTGGCTTCATGATCAGGGGTAGGTGTGCAAATTTAGGAGCCTCCCAACCAAATGCTTGGTACAATTGAATATGTAAGGCCAGAGAGGGCAACCACTCTTCCCCTCTAATGACATGACTGATCTGCATGAGGTGGTCGTCTACCACATTAGCTAAGTGATAGGTAGGCATCCCGTCGCTTTTAAAAAGCACCTTGTCGTCTAAAGTATCTGTTTTAAAAGAAACCGTTCCTCTAATGATATCAGCAGTGGTAATTGTGGTGTTTTCAGGCGTCTTAAAACGCACTACATAAGGTGTTCCCGCAGCAATTTTTGAGGCCGTTTCTTCTTCTGAAAGGCTGAGACTGTTGTCTAGCTTTAACCTATTGTGGGCATTGTAGATAAATGTTTTTCCTTTAGACTCATGATCCGTTCTATGAAAATCGAGCGATTCAGGCGTATCAAATGCGTAATAAGCCGATCCTTTCTCTACTAGTGTGTTCACATAAGCGGCATAACTATCTTTTCTTTCACTCTGTCTGTATGGTCCAAAGTCACCTGCTTTGTTAGGACCTTCATCGTAAGGTATTCCAGCCCAATTTAATGCTTCTTCTATATATTCTTCTGCACCTGCTACAAAACGAGTTTGGTCCGTATCTTCTATTCTTAAGATAAAATCTCCCCCGTGTTTTTTGGCAAATAAATAATTAAAAAGGGCAGTTCTTAACCCACCAATATGAAGCCCACCTGTTGGACTAGGCGCAAAACGCACCCTAACTTTCTCAGTCATGATCTCTTTTTTATTGGGGCAAAGATACTTTAAGTGTCGCAACCATCCATAATGGATTGCGTTGAATTTTAAAGCGCCAATAGCGCTCCGACTTTAGTAAGCTATCATTTCCTTAGAAAAAACACCTTTAACGCGCCTTTGCTAATGCCTTCATCGCTTCTGGTACCCTTGGATTCATCAGTTTAAACCAAAGAGGCGGAAATAAGGAAATGACCATTGAGGTAGGGTAACCAAAGGGCATTTGAGGCGCTTCTTCCCTACACACCAAGCTTTGGTATTTTTTAGAGGCTATATAGTGGTGGTCGCTGTGGCGGGTAAGCTCATACAGCACAATTCTACCAATAATATGGTTGGAATTCCAAGAGTGAATGGCGCGAACCGCTTCGTAGCGACCCTGCGCATTTTTAGTCCTAAGTAAGCCGTAATGTTCTATATAATTAACCGTTTCAAGCAGTATAAAGCCCCCCACGCCAGCGGCGAGCATCAGCAAAGCGGTATTTGTATTAAACAGAAACCAAATAGTCACTAAATACACCAATTGCAGTATAGTGTACCACATCATATCATTATAAATACTCCAAAACCCCCATCCATTTTCTCTATTGCGTTTGCCTTGAATTTTCCATGCATTGGCATATTGCCTGCTTACACTGCTGATCCAAAATCCATAAACACTTTGCTGGTATTGAGCCGTTGCAGGATCTTCTTTGGTGGCCGCATAAGTATGGTGTCCCCAATTATGTTCTATAAAGAAGTGCATATAAAAGCTGGGTAAAAGCAATGCTTTTGCGAGGGTCTTCTCTACACTATTTTTTCTATGGCCCAGTTCGTGGGCTACATTAATTCCGTTGGTTCCTAAGGAAACCCCCAATGAAAGCACTAAACCACAAGTCTCAAAGGCGCTCAATGCCCCATGGTAAAATTCAAGAGCCGTCCATCCCACTAAGGCATAGACAATAGGTAGATTTACATACAATAGATAGTCGTACACTTTGCGCACTTTTTTAAGTGCCACAATTTCTTTGGGGTCATTTCTAGCATCTTCTTTGAGTACTATTTCTAATAAAGGGATTATTCCAAATGCATAAATGAGTGCTGCAAAAGAAAACGGCCCTTTTAAATATAACGCTAAGGCTGTGGTCATTGGGATGGTATAGGCCGCTAAGTATTTGAACGAGGTCATTTTTTTTATTTCTAAGTTACACATTTTTAGGAATCTAATCGCTTATGCTTACCTTTGCCAAAAATTTGCTGGTGATAGATTTTAATTTTATAGACGTAGCTCCCATTGAAAATGACCGTCCTTTTATGGATTGGTTGTCAAGAGTGGCGGAATCTGAAGGCTATAGCTTGTCTGCATTGTCCTATATTTTTTGTAATGACCAATATTTGTTAGACCTTAATCAAACCTATCTTTCACACGACACCCTCACAGATATTATTACCTTTGATTATGTAGCGGGCACTGTAGTGTCTGGGGATATTTTTATCTCTGTAGACCGCCTTAAAGAAAATGCAGCAATTTTTAAAGTTTCCTTTGAAGAAGAGCGTTTAAGGGTCATGGCCCACGGTCTCCTTCATTTAATGGGATATAAAGACAAAACCGCTGAGGATCAGGAGATTATGTCTAATAAAGAAAATGAAAAAATTAAAATGTTCCACGTGGAACAATAATTGTTATGTTTCAAGATAAGTACGACGTAATTGTAGTAGGTGGAGGTCATGCTGGTGCTGAGGCTGCTGCCGCAGCTGCCAATATGGGTTCAAGCACGCTATTGGTTACCATGAACCTTCAGTCTATTGGCCAGATGTCTTGCAATCCAGCTATGGGTGGTATTGCAAAGGGTCAAATAGTGAGAGAGATAGACGCCCTTGGCGGTTATAGTGGGATTGTTTCTGACCTTTCAGCCATTCAGTTTAAAATGCTCAATAAATCAAAGGGCCCTGCTATGTGGAGCCCAAGAACACAGAACGACAGAATGCGCTTTGCAGAAGAATGGCGTTTGGCCCTGGAGCGTACCCCAAATGTAGATTTCTATCAGGACATGGTGTCTTCCCTTATTATAGAGGGCAACACGGTGACTGGGGTAAAAACCTCTTTAGGTATTCCCATTTACGGTAAAACTGTTGTGCTAACAAACGGGACATTCCTCAATGGGCTAATTCATATTGGTGAACGTCAGCTTGGAGGAGGTCGTGCCGGTGAAAAAGCTTCTACTGGCATTACAGAGCAATTAGTTGCCCTTGGCTTCGTGTCTGGAAGAATGAAGACGGGAACGCCTCCTAGAGTAGACGGAAGGTCTTTAGATTATTCTGTAATGATCCCTCAGCCGGGCGATGCCCTTCCTGAAAAATTCTCTTATACCAATACAGCTTCGCTCACCACTCAGCGTGATTGCCATATGACGCATACTTCCTCATTGGTGCATGATTTGTTGAGAGAAGGTTTTGATAGGTCTCCTATGTTTAATGGATCTATACAGAGTCTTGGACCTAGGTACTGCCCTTCTATTGAAGACAAAATAAATAGGTTTGCAGATAAAGACAGCCACCAACTTTTTGTAGAACCAGAAGGATGGGAAACTGTGGAGGTTTATGTAAATGGCTTTTCTACCTCCCTTCCAGAAGACGTTCAATTCAAAGCTTTACGATCTGTTAAAGGATTTGAAAAAGTGAAGTTTTTTAGACCTGGCTACGCTATTGAATACGATTATTTTCCTCCTACACAACTCACTCACACTTTAGAGACAAAGTTGATAGACGGCTTATTTTTTGCCGGCCAGATAAATGGAACAACTGGTTACGAAGAAGCTGCTTCACAAGGTCTAATGGCTGGGATAAACGCTGCTTTAAAAGTTCAAGAAAAAGCGCCTTTTACCCTCCAAAGAGATGAAGCTTATATAGGTGTTTTAATAGATGACCTCATTACCAAAGGAACAGATGAGCCATATAGAATGTTCACTTCTAGAGCAGAATACAGAACGCTTTTAAGACAAGACAATGCAGATTTTAGGTTAACACCAATGGGTCATGCTATAGGTTTAGCTTCTGAAGAAAGACTTAAGGCAATGGAATTAAAGGCAACAGCATCTGAAAACCTAGTCTCTTTTTTTAGAGAAACCTCCGTTAAACCTGCAGAAATCAATGATCAATTGGCCTCGGTAGATTCTGCCCCCATTTCTCAATCCGGTAAATTGTTTAAAGTGTTTTCAAGACCCAATGTCACTATGGACCATATGCTTTCTGTAGACAGTGTAGGTTCCTATGTACGTGAAAATAATTTCTCAAGAGCAGTATTAGAGCAAGCAGAAATTCAAATAAAGTACGCAGGATATATTGAAAAAGAAAAAAACAATGCAGACAAATTACAGCGTCTAGAACATGTAAAAATTCCTGCAGATTTCGATTATTCGCTTTTAAAATCGCTTTCATATGAAGCTCGCGAAAAGCTTCAAGAAATTCAACCAGTGAGCATTGCGCAAGCGTCAAGAATCTCAGGGGTTTCTCCTTCTGATATTTCTGTTTTGTTGGTTTTTTTAGGAAGATAGTTTTTTGTGTTCCACGTGGAACAATATTATTTTAATACCCAAATGCTTAAAAGAAAAGAGCGGTTTCCCTTAGAGGTTTTAGACCATGTACATAGTAAAGAATCGTTTAGCGTGGCTTGTGTGCCAGGTTTAGATGTGCTTCAGACTACACCTATTCCAGCTGAAATAGCGGCCTATTATCCTGAAGACAATTACATTTCTCATCAGAACAATAAACGCAGCTTAACAGATAGATTGTATGAAATAGCTAAAAATTATCAGTTAAAAAAGAAGGCTGCTTTATTAGAGCAACATTGCCATGGTCCAAAGAAATTTTTAGACTTTGGTGCTGGTTCTGGCGCTCTAGTTTCTTATCTAAAAAATAGGCAGTGGCATGCTTTAGGGGTAGAACCCAATAAAATTGCTAGGGCCGTTGCTTTGGAAAATAATTGTGTATTACACCCCTCTTTAGACAGCATACCAAAGCAAGAGTTTTCTGTAATATCGCTCTGGCATGTTTTAGAGCATTTACCTCATTATGAACAAAGCCTTCAGAAACTATTAGGCGCTTTAGCGCCTGGAGGGAAACTCATTATTGCAGTGCCTAATTATAATTCATGGGACGCAAAACATTACGGATCCTATTGGGCTGCCTATGATGCTCCAAGGCATTTGTGGCATTTTTCTCAAGGAGGCATAAAAAAATTGGCAGACAAAAACGGTCTGTCTTTGGAAGAAACCAGACCAATGCTTTTAGACGCTTTTTATGTGTCTTTGCTATCTGAAAGATACGCTCAAAAAAGAACCCCTTTGTTTAGTGCCTTTTTTAAAGGTCTTTATTCTAACTTGTCTGCTTTAAGGTCAAAAGAGTATTCCTCTATCATATATGTATTAAAAAAACCAGAATAAGCGCTTTTAAAGCGATTGCTTGCTTTTTTTAAACCACAAGACACTAGCATATAGATTTTCTTAAAAACAGCCTTAAATCCAATCTATGGCAGCCACTTTTTATTCTAAAAACTTATAGAACCTCTATTATTTTATAAATTAATCTTATGGCTGGTTTTAAGGGCTTTTTAAACAAGTAATTTACCAGCCAAACATTTCTAAAAAGAAAACAAGCAAGATCGCAGGCACTAAATAAATGACGATTGTTCTAGCGCCGTCATAGTCTTTGGCAACCCTTTGTCCAAAAAGCAACATGAGTAGGGTAATGCACCCTACAACTGCTGCACTTAGTGCAACGCTGGGTTTGTTGTAATGAATAATATCCATTATTCCCCAAATACCTAAAACACCGCTTATAACCTCCATGACAATAATAGTCACCAGTAAAAAGGGCACGGTATTTTTGAGGAAACTTTTGTTAAAGTGGCCTTTGAGCCATTGAAGGTTTCCTTTCCAATCGATCAATTTGTCTAATGCGCTTTGTATAAAAGTAATACAGAGGAAAGCGAGTAGTATTAATACCGTTAAGTTGTTTTCGAAATGTAGCATAATAAGTTTAGTTTGAGACGGCTTTTGGCGCGTGCAGTAAGCGAGTAAGAGAAATAGCTAGGTCTGTAAAGACCATTTTTGCGTTTCCATTTCTTTCTATTTCGTACACAGCACTTTCTAAAGCCACGGTGATTTGTTCTATATTTCCTTCGTGTACAAAAGGGGCAAACTTTTTAAAATCAAAATTGGACACCACAATTTGTGTGTGTTGCAATTGCTCTAAACCATACTCCATTAAAACCGCTTCTCTAAATAAAGACAAACAGTACAAAAGAAAGTTTTTCTGGATCTCTCTACCAGACTTAGCCACTTCCCCACTCCAATTGAGTAATTCGTTTATAGCGCTTTTATTTCCTTTAGCTTTAAATGCGGCCCTTACCCAAAATACAAACCATTCGCCAAAACGCAATTCTTCTGAATCTTGTCTAAAGAGGTCAAGTGCCTTATTGAAGTTACCCTCTGCCATAACGGCTATTTGTTTGGCATTTTGCGCTACCGCTCCTTCTGCTACAAGCCCTTTTACAATATCTGTTTCCTGAAGTTTCTTAAAATAGGTGATTTGGCAACGGGACCTAATGGTCGCAAGTAATTGCTCTTCGTCTTCTGCAATGAGTATAAAAAGGGTTTTTTCTGGGGGCTCTTCCAGCAGCTTTAAGATTTTATTTGCCGCTGCAGTATTCATTTTTTCTACACCCCAAATCAGCATCACTTTATAACCGCCTTCATAAGATTTTAAAGAGAGTTTTTGGCTCAGGTCTTTTGCTTCTTCTACAGAGATATTTCCCTGTTTTTTTTCCGTGCCCATAAGTTGGTACCAGTCAAAAAGGTTGCCATAAACCTGGGTTTGAATAAATGTCCTCCAAGGCGCTGCGTAATGATCGCTAATGGGTTTTGTTTTAGCTATATCTGAAGTAGCAACGGGAAACACAAAATGAAGGTCTGGATGGTTTAGATGATCCATTTTTAAATGGCCCGCTCGTTTCTGTTCTTCGGTTAAACCCTCAGCACTACAAAGCACCTCTCTAGCCAAAGCCAATGCCATAGCCAGCGTCCCGCTACCCTCTGCTCCCACAAACAATTGTGCATGGGCGAGATGGTTAGACGCTATAGCCGTTTTTAAACGGCTCTTAATGGCCTCTTGTCCTAGAACTTCTGAAAAATGCATATTCCAAAGATACAAAAAGCCGCCTTTAAAGGCGGCTTTTGATCTATTTCTTAAAAAGGCTTATTATTCTTTTTTGGTCACAACTTCAATGACCCCATTCACGCCTTTGTCTCCATATTTTTCTTGAGCAGACTTGCCTTTTAATACATTGACACTTTCAATACTGTTTGGATCTATTTCATTCAGGTTTTTGCCTTTGTCCATGATTTTTCCATCAACTACAATGAGCGGTTTATTTTTGCTCTCTGCCGTCCAGCTATTGGCTGCTCCCTTAACCACGATCATTTTTTGGCCTTTTGCAGCTTTCTGTTCTTTTGCGGCTTTCATGTCTTTGGTTTTTTTGACCAGCAATTCTATTTGTTCTTCTGAGTCTATGAGGGAATCTTCATCAAATTCAGCCCTAACAATAACCATTATAGAGTCCTTATTTTTTTGCCCTGTGCGCACGACCAAAATATTTTTCCCTTCGCTACCTAAAATATTTTCTGAGACCACTTTTCCACTAAGATCTTTTGCAATAAAGATACTCTCTCCTTTTAAACCTTCTATTTTTTCAGTCAAGCTACTCCCTTCAGTATCTTTAATAATAAAAATATTTTCATCACTGCTGCCATAGACATTTTCAGTCAGAATCTCGCCCTCTTCATTCCTCACTACCACCCTACTGCTTTTGTATCCTTTAGCGACTTTAGACTTGCTTTTAGCAGCTTTAAAAACAGCCTCCGTCAATTGATCATTTTGGTCTAAAGAAACCTCAAAGACAAAGTCACTGATAGGTTCGGTACCACTTACCGAATACACGCCTATTTTCCTATTATCTGACTTAAAGCTCGCTTTAATTCCAGTAATTTCTCCTGCCGCATTCCGTTTGATCTTTTTAAATGAAAGCTGCACACCGTATTTATTAAAAAGTTTTTTGTAGCCATTCTCTCCTTTTAAATCTTCATCCGTAGATGTGGGGGTCACGGCCACAGAAATCCTTGTGCTTGAAGCCGTCTTTTTTTCATAAGTAGGCGGTGGTGGTGGTGGAACAGAATAGCCATTTGTCTTGTAAACCGGCGGTGGCGGGGGTGGAATGGTATCTAAAACCTTTGGGCTTATTGGCGGAGGTGGCGGCGCTATTTGAGCCACGACTTCCGTGTTAAATGCAAATACAAAGCCTACTAAAAGCGGGGCGAGTAATACACTGGCCCAGGGATTTTTTTTATTGTTTTCAAGGTTGAGCATCATAATACGTTTTTTTAAAAATGAATGATAAAATGGGTGCACCAGACTCAAATGGTCTAAGGGCACGGTTTGTTTGAGTAATATATATTGGTAGGTTTTTAAGTCTTTGGTGGTGGCTACAGTGAGTTGGTCTGTAAGAAATTCTAGGTTTTCTACCACCGTTTTTCTGTAGGCCCATAGAAAGGGATTCCACCAGGCCATTACCAATAGAAAGTTTGTGAGCAATATGTCCAAAGAGTGCCACTGTTTCACGTGAATTTTTTCATGGGTAAGTATGAGTTCATAGGCCTCAGAGCGGTATAAATGCGTGGGAAACACAATGGTATTTAAAAATGAAAATGGCCCCTTAACCGCATTGGAGAGCAGTAATTTTGGCGGTGTTTTCTGGATGGTTTTGGCTTGAATGAGTAGTTTAATTATGCCGCTTAGTTTCACTATAATCCACCCTAAAATACAGGCGCTTCCTACTCCAATAATTCCCATTAATACCGCTTCAATGGAGATGGTATCCGTTCCGTTCTGTTGAACAGTTTCAAAAGTACCTTGAGCCATGAGCGGGTTCCAAGTCATTTGGACTACTTTTTTAACGCTAATAAACGGCAGCACAACAGAGAGCAATAGGCCCGATAGTAAAAAATGTCTGTTAAAGGAGAATTGTTTTCTGGGATACAGCCAAAAGCGGTACACCACAAAGAATAGGCCTAAAATGACCGTGTTTTTCCAAGCAAAATCCACAAAAGTATCCATGCTTACTTGTTTTTTTCTATGAGCTTAATAATCTCTTTTAATTCACTGATGGAAATTTTTTCTTCCCTAGCAAACTGAGAGACAAGGTGGGCGTAGGAGTCACTGAAAAAATCTGAAATGGCTTTTTCCATAAAGACTGCTCTATAAGATTCTTTACTTATTACAGGGAAGTACTCATGTGTTTTTCCGTATGCTTTATAGGCCACATAGCCTTTTTCCTCTAAGTTTCTAACCATGGTAGACAGGGTGTTGTAGTGAGGGATTTCTTGCTGGCCCTTGTAGGCTTCCAAAATCTCTTTCACAAACCCCTTCTTAAGTCTCCAAAGGATTTTCATCACTTCTTCCTCCTTATTGGTTAACGGTTTCATAAAAAATGTGTTTTAAATTCACTACTAATGTATAACTAAAAAAATAGTTATATAACTTATTTTATAGTTAAACGAAAACCTTGTAGTTCAATTTTTATCTTTTAGCCCTATTTGAAGGGCTTATTTTAGGTATATTTGTTTTTGTACAATTTTTAAAAAACCCCATGAAAACACTTTCAGATTTTAATTTTAAGGACCAAGTGGCCCTGATCCGTGTAGACTTTAACGTTCCTATGAACGAGGCACAGCAAGTCACAGACACCAATAGAATTTCAGCAGCGAAATCTACCATAGACGCCGTATTGGCGCAAGGAGGAAAAGCCGTATTAATGAGCCATTTTGGGCGTCCAAAGGGACAAGTAACCCCAAGCATGTCTCTTTCTTTAATTGTAGACGCGGTGTCTAACGTATTAGGCGTACCGGTTGCTTTTAGTGAAGATTGTGTGGGAGAAAAAGCCCAGGCTGCAGTAGACGCCTTGGCGCCAGGAGGGGTTTTGCTTTTGGAAAACTTGAGATTCCATGCAGCAGAAGAGGCTGGAGACGAAACCTTTGCCAAACAACTGGCTAGTTTGGGAGACATTTATATCAATGACGCTTTTGGTACTGCGCATAGAGCACATGCCTCTACCACTATTATAGCACAATTCTTTAAAGGGTCTTGTTGCTTTGGTGCTTTATTGGCTAAAGAAATTTTAGCGATTGACAAGGTCATGAGCAGTGGAGAAAAACCAGTTACGGCAATTTTAGGAGGATCTAAAGTCTCTTCTAAAATTACCATTATTGAAAATATTTTAGACAAAGTAGATCATTTGATTATTGGAGGCGGAATGACCTACACCTTTATTAAAGCACAAGGTGGTAGCGTTGGAAACTCTATCTGTGAAGACGACAAAATGGCTTTAGCATTAGAGATTTTAGAGAAAGCGTCTGCCAAAGGAGTTCAGGTTCATTTACCTGTGGACGTATTGGCTGCTGACGATTTTAATAAAGATGCCAATACACAAGTAGCAGATGTTTTTGCTATTCCTGAAGGATGGGAAGGTTTAGACGCTGGACCAAAAACCTTAGCGCAATTTGCAGAAGTCATAGCCCAGTCTAAAACCATTTTATGGAATGGACCAGTAGGTGTTTTTGAGATAGAAACCTTTGCTAAAGGAACCATCGCCATAGGTGAGGCCATTTCTAAGGCCACTGCTGCAGGGGCATTTTCTCTTGTAGGAGGAGGAGATTCTGTAGCCGCGGTTAAAGAATTTGGATTCGAAGACAAAGTGAGTTATGTGTCTACAGGAGGCGGCGCTATGTTGGAGAGCTTAGAAGGAAAAACCCTTCCAGGCATTGCGGCTATTGAGGCCATGGCTTAAGCTCATTTCCTTAGTGTAAGTGATGAAAAAATACTACGCAGCATTTTTTTTAGGAATATTTCTTGGGCCATTAGTGGCCCAAGAATCTTCTATACGCATATCTCAAGAGGCTTCTTTATCTCAAGAATTGCCAGCGCTTGCTCTAACAGACACCATCTCAAAACCTTCTTTAGAGGCCTTAGCTTTTACGGTAATTTTAGACTCTATTTTAATGGCTTCTCATGTGGTTCCAGATCCAGAGATCAGTTATTCCGCTCAAGACAGTGTTACTTTTTTTAATCCACCTAAAGACAGCTTAAAAAGCCGTTTGACGCTTTTAGATCAGAAAACTATTTTAGACAGCCGCTACAACCCTTCATTGGAGAGGGTTATTAAGATGTACTTAGGTTCTAAGAGGATTCTTATTCAAAAAATGCTGCATAGAAGCGCGTATTATTTTCCCCTTTTCGAAAGAGAATTAGACGCACTTTCCATGCCTATGGAAATTAAATATTTGGCCATTGTAGAGTCTGCTTTAAACCCCAAGGCTAGATCTAGGGTGGGCGCTACAGGGCTTTGGCAATTTATGTACGGCACTGGAAAAATGATGGGCCTTGAGGTTAATAATTATATTGACGAGCGCCAAGACCCATTAAAATCTACCCAAGCAGCCTTTAAATATTTAAAGAAATTACACGGGATGTTTGGGGATTGGAATTTGGCTTTAGCAGCCTACAATTCTGGACCAGGAAATGTTAGAAAAGCCATTAGGCGCGCTGGGGGTGTGAAAGATTTCTGGGCCATAAGAAGTTTTTTACCTAGGGAAACAGCAGGCTATGTTCCTGCTTTACTTACCACCATGTACTTGTTTGAATATGCAGAAAGCCATGGTTTTGAGTTGCCTAAAACGGTGGCAGCTTCCTATGCTACAGACACCATTCACCTCAAAAAAGCCATTAGTTTTACCCAACTCTCTAAGGCTTTGTCCTTGTCGGAACAAACCATAGAACAACTCAATCCAGTATATAAAATAGGAATTATTCCACAGATCGAAGGGAAACCTCAGGTACTGAGACTTCCAATAGCGTCTACAGCACTTTTTATAGACCAACAAGATAGTATTTACGCTGCAGTGGCTGCAGAAATGGCAATCTTAAAAAAACCCTTTCCAGCCCTTCAGACCGTGGGCGCTCCGCTGAGGTACAGGGTGCAGTCTGGAGATTATTTGGGCAAAATAGCACAGCGATATGGACTAAGGGTTTTAGACATCAAAAAATGGAACAGGCTTAGAAACAACAATCTTTCCATTGGTCAGCGCCTTACTTTATATCCTAAAAGATTTCCAGTGAGTGGGTTTGGTAGCGCATCGGCCGGAGGCCAAAAAAACGACCAAAAAAGCCCCCAGAAGTCCCCTTCAATTGCTGCGGATCAAAAGACCTACACCGTGGCTGTAGGAGACTCACTTTGGAGCATTGCCCAAAAGGTAGAAGGCGTTAGTGTGGCCGATCTTAAAAAATGGAACGATATTTGGAACAACCAACTTAAACCAGGCACTACGATCAAGCTTTGTTCGTGCACTCCTTAAAAAACATTTTATGAAAAATATTGCGGTTTTCTTTTCTATACTTTTCCTGCTGTCTTCATGTAAGGAAAAATCCAATTATAAATACCTGCCCGAATCCATTGGTCAGGTGCAGTCTATTTTAGTGGTTATGGAGGAAGATTTATGGGAGAGTGCTGTGGGAGATTCCGTTAGAAAAGCTTTTATGAGTCCTATTAAGGGACTGGCTGTAGCGGAACCAGCACACCATATTCAATACATACCCCCTTCTGTTTTTAAAGGAACGGTAAAGCAAAACAGGACAGTTTTAGCAGTGGGCCTAGACAGTTTGTCTCTCGCACACATCAAAAAAGATGTGTATGCAAGACCACAATTAATAGGGGTGGTTAAAGGCGTGGACCAAGCAGATGTTATGCAGCAGTTTCAAGCGAAGAAAGGCGATTTTATCACTGCCTTTAAGGCATTGGAAATAGACCAAACACAAGAGCGTTTTAAGCGCTCCTTAAATCAGGAAAAAGGCATTGAAAATTTGTTGGGTGTTGGGGTAGACATCCCTTCTGCGTATAGGTTGGGAATGCAGACCGAGAGTTTTGCATGGATAGACAGGGCTATTCCAGCAGGAAGCACCAACTTAATTGCTTACGCCCTACCCTATAATAGTTTCGACAATCCAGAGACCTTTATAGAAGACATTGTAGCGGCTAGGGATTCTGTGGTAAAAATTCATATTCCAGGGCCAGATGTGCCTGGAAAAAAGACTTATATGAAAACGGAAACTGTTTTCATGCCTTATGTGTTTCCAGTAGAAATTGGAGGTATGAAAGGCGTAGAGGTTAGAGGTATTTGGGAAATGCATAACTACCCTATGGCCGGACCTTTTGTGAGTTATATTTTAAATGATCCTTCTAGAGACAGAAAAATAGTCTTAGAGGGTTTTGTGTTTGCCCCCAACAAAGAAAAAAGGCCTCATTTGTTTGAATTAGAAGCGATAGTGAAGACGCTACACCCTGTTCAAAGGTAAAATAAGACCTATAAAACATAAAAACCCCTTCCGTGTTGGAAGGGGTTTTTTAGTAGAAATGGAGTGATTTCTACTTATTTTTTATCTTCAATCTTAGGATCTACGTCCTTGGCGTCGTCTTTTGAAGCGTCTTTAAATTCTTTAATACCGCTTCCCAGTCCACGCATTAATTCTGGAATTTTCTTTCCTCCGAAAAGTAGTAATACAACAAGAACTACTACAACTATTTGCATGGGGCCAAAGGCTAAAAAAGGGACTAAACTGATCATAATCAATAATTTTATCTCTGACAAAAGTACTAAAAAAGTTCTAAGATTGTATTTTTCCCTCGCAAATCGTGATACTAAATGTATCTTTGTGGTGTATGGCTAAGAAAGCAGTAAAAAAGGAGCGCTCCGAAAATAAATGGCGTTACAAATACCGGCTAGTGGTCTTAAATGAAGACACCTTTGAAGAGAAGGTGTCCTTTAAGCTCTCTAGGCTGAATGTTTTTGTGGTAGGCACCCTTTCTGCTGTTGCTTTAATTGCAGCTACAATTGTGCTTGTGGCCTTTACCTCCCTTAGAGAATACATTCCAGGTTACGCCTCAACAGACCTTAAAAGACAGGCTGTTTCTCTAGCAGAAGTCACGGACTCTCTGAGCCAGATTATCTCCTATAACGAACGCTATATTGAGCGCATTCGCATGGTGCTTAAAGGAGATTACGCGCCCAGCCAAATTGAGAATGACTCTTTGGACCTTCCTTTTAATTTAGACACTACTACTGTAGCACTCACTCCTATTCGAGAAGACTCTATTTTACGCGCCAGAGTAGCCTTAGAAGACCGATACAATTTGTTTGAAAGCAACACCAACGCTCTAGAAACGGCCTTGTTCCCTCCGGTAAGTGGTTTAATCACTCAAGGGTTTGATCCTGAAATAAAGCATTATGCTATAGATATAACCGCGGTAGAAGACGCCCCTGTTAAAGCCATTACTTCAGGTACTGTGGTCTTTTCAGAATGGACTTCAGACACGGGTTATGTGATCATGATTCAACACAGAAATGGGATGTTGTCTGTGTATAAACACAATGGGGCCTTGTTAAAAAACCAAGGCGACCAAGTATTGGCGGGCGAGGTAGTAGCTGCCGTGGGGAATACAGGGGAGTATTCCACAGGCGCACATTTACATTTTGAATTGTGGGAGAAAGACCGACCGGTAAACCCCCTAAATTATATAGACTTTAATTAACCTATGGGCCTAAAGCAATTTGCAGCAAAGATATTTGCTAAATACATCGTACAACAAACCGCCCAATGGGCCAATGAGCCTATAGCAACTCAAGAGGCGGTTTTTGCCGCTCTAATAGCCCAAGCCCGCCATACGCAGTTTGGGAAAGACCACGGTTTTGATCAGATAAAGACCCACGGGGATTTTATAAAAAGTGTTCCCGTGAGGGATTATGAAGACCTAAAGCCTTATGTTCAAAAAGTAGTTGCTGGAGAAAAAGACATACTCTGGCCAGGACAACCGGCTTATTTTGCCAAGACCTCAGGCACCACTTCTGGCGCCAAATACATTCCCATTACCAAAGCATCTATTCAGGAACAAGTAAAGGCCTCGAGAGACGCTATTCTGCATTATATACACCAGAGCGGAAACAGTGATTTCGTGACCAGAAAGATGATTTTTTTACAAGGGAGTCCTGTTTTAGACACCTCTGGATATATTCCGACAGGAAGGCTTTCTGGAATATCTGCCCATTATGTTCCCGCCTACCTACAGCGCAATAGATTGCCCAGCTGGGAGACCAATTGTATAGAAGATTGGGAGACAAAAGTAGACGCCGTGGTCAAAGAGACCATTACAGAAGATATGGGCGTGATTGCTGGAATTCCTTCTTGGGTGCAAATGTATTTTGAACGTCTCAAAGCGGCCAGCGGCAAACCTGTAGGAGACTTATTTAAGCATTTTAAGCTCTTTATTTATGGGGGAGTTAATTATGAGCCTTACCGAGCTAATTTTGAAAATTTAATAGGAAGAAAAGTAGACACCATTGAGCTATTTCCTGCCAGCGAAGGCTTTTTCGCCTACCAAGACCTGCGCGATGAAAAAGGCATGTTACTGCTCTTGAATAGCGGTATTTTTTACGAGTTTATTCCCGCAGACCAGTTCTTTGAAAAAGACCCGCCAAGACTCACTATTGGCCAAGTATCTTTGGGTGTAAACTATGTCCTGATACTCTCTACCAATGCGGGTTTATGGGGTTACAATATTGGAGATACGGTTCAATTTACCTCTTTAAAACCCTACAGGGTGATAGTTTCAGGGCGTATTAAACATTTCATTTCTGCCTTTGGAGAACACGTTATTGCCAAAGAGGTAGAATACGCCATGCAAGAGGCCATAGAAAAAACAGACGCGAGGGTGCTGGAATTTACGGTAGCGCCTCAGATAGCCCCAAGTAGTGGGTTGCCTTATCACGAATGGTTGGTAGCCTTTGAAAAAGCCCCTTCAGATATAAGTCTATTTTCCAGTATCTTAGACCAATCGTTACAAGACCAAAACAGTTATTATAAAGACCTCATTGTGGGGAAGGTATTGCAAGGCTTAAAAATCACCTCCCTTCCTACAGACGCTTTTACCCAGTTTATGAAAACCAAAGGCAAATTGGGCGGGCAAAATAAAGTGCAGCGCTTGGCCAACGACCGAGAAATTGCAGATGCCTTATTAAAAATGAAAGACCATGTCTAATAAAAACACCAGGGCCAGAGAGTCTACTAACGCCATTGAGCGTATTTATATTACCATGAGGCACCTATTTAATAGGGGCTTTTACAAGCCGATGGGGGTTTCTGGAGAAACCCTAAGAAATGCCCTCTTACAACTCAGGCCCGAAATTTACGGAAGTATAGCAGAGGAAAAAGCAGAGCTCAATGGGCTCATCTATGTGTTGGAACGTTTGCCGGAAGGGATTGAGGAATGTCGCTTTATAAACCTCACCTCAGATGAAGGTTATGGTGCAGCCCATTTTAAAGCGATTGTACCCCCAAAGAGAAGAAGAAATTGCTTTAGGATAGACCACGAGCAAATGAATGTGGAAATTACTAGAGGGCGTTCGGATATTTATGACATTCTCACCCACTTGACGTTCTTGTTTATAGAATCACACAAGATTTTAAAACGTGTTTACCTTGAAGACAGTCAGAAAACAACCAGAGATTGGACCAAGTTTTCAGAGGCCATTACCAAGGGAAAACTCACTGTAGCAGAGCGAGAAACCGCCCTAATACATATGTCTAATTTTCTGGGGCGTTCTTTTCTTGAAGTATCAGAAATGCATAAAAAATTAGCCACTAAAACACAACCAGAGCGCTTTTTAAAAGTGATTTACTGGTTGGGGAATCTGGCCATAGAAGAAGAGACCACAGGAGAAAAGCGCACCATTACCTTTAGCCCCTTACTCAGGGAGCGTTTGGGCCACCATATTCACGGAGAGCGCTGGGCCAACGCCATTAAAGAGTCGCTCATTAAACAAGACCTTATAGGCCGTCCTTTGCACATTATTAGCGCTAATATGCACTCAGTAATGAATGCCCTTTTCGCGAGGAAAGCTTTAGGGAAAGCCTTTGAAAAAAGCACCGATCTAGCCATATACGAAGCCCTCAGTGCCCCAGAAAACGAAGCCCTTAGGGCCCAGGTTACTGAATTTGCCACAGCCTATGGAATGACCTTTATCCCAGACCAATCTGGGACCAACATAGACATACAGATTTTTGATTTAGCCAAAGCAGTCGGGCAGAGTCACTTTCTGCCTACATTTAAAGACCCAGCAAAAGCACCTGTCATTTTCGTGATGGATTACGCCTTTGGAGAGCAGGCTTATGAGACCATGGACGAGTTGTTAAAGCCCTATAAAGTGAACAGAAAAATGCCTTTGTTTTTAGACGTTCAGTCTATTTCTATCATGGGAAAGGCCGGAATTTTAGAAGGAGGAAAAGGAGATTTGATGATTCCAAATGCCCATATTTTTGAAGGATCTGCAGACAACTATCCTTTTAAGAACCAGCTTTGTGCGGCAGATTTTGAAGGCCATGATCTACTGGTGTTAGAAGGGGCTATGATTTCTGTTTTAGGGACATCGCTTCAGAACAAAGACATTTTGACCTACTTCCACGAGTCTACTTGGAATGTGATTGGCTTAGAGATGGAAGGGGTGCATTATCAAAAAGCCATACAGTCTGCTTCTAGGGTACGTAGGAGCATTCGTGAAGACGTAGAAGTGAATTACGCGTATTACGCCTCAGACAACCCATTGGAAACAGGTAGTACACTAGCCTCTGGAGGGCTTGGTACTACAGGGGTAAAACCTACTTACCTCATTACAGAGAAAATACTCACCCAAATTTTAAGCTCATAATCATGTCATTACTTATCACAGGAGGCGCAGGTTTTATAGGCTCACATGTAGTGCGTTTGTTTGTACAAAAATATCCCGACTACCATATCATTAATTTAGACGCACTGACTTATGCAGGGAATTTAGAAAACCTCAAAGATATAGAGCAGTTGCCCAACTATACCTTTGTCAAAGGCAGTATAACAGACAGTTCGCTTTTAGAACGCCTTTTTACACAATACGACATAAAAGGGGTTATTCACCTCGCAGCAGAAAGCCATGTAGACCGATCTATCAAAGATCCTATGGCGTTTATAGATACCAACATTAAAGGTACAGCAGCGCTTTTAAACGCTTGCAGGACCCATTGGAAATCCTTTGAGGGAAGACGCTTTTATCAGATCTCTACCGATGAGGTCTTTGGCGCTTTGGGAAATACCGGCTATTTCACAGAAGAAAGCCCTTATGCACCTAATTCTCCTTATTCTGCCTCAAAGGCCAGCGCAGACCACTTGGTACGCGCTTATGGAGAAACCTATGGTTTGCCCTATGTGATCTCTAATTGCTCTAATAATTACGGTCCCAATCATTTCCCTGAAAAACTCATCCCGCTATGTATACATAATATCTTAGAAGGTAAAGACCTGCCCATTTACGGCAATGGCTTATACACCAGGGATTGGCTGTATGTAAAAGACCATGCCTTGGCTATTGATCAGGTCTACCATCAAGGAGAAAATGCAGCAACTTATCTCATAGGGGGGCACAATGAATACACCAATATAGACCTTATTCGCCTTTTGTGTGACCAAATGGACGCCCGCTTAAACAGACCCCAAGGAACAGCACAAAAGCAGATTACTTTTGTAAAAGACCGTCCAGGACATGACCTTCGTTATGCCATAGATGCCAGTAAAATTCAGCAAAGCTTGGATTGGACTCCTGCCCATACTTTTGAACAAGGACTTGCCGCTACCATCACATGGTATTTAGAAAATCCAGATTGGTTAAGTCAGGTTACTTCTGGCGCTTACAAATCCTATTACGAAAACCAATACAAATCGGAATAGAAAGTGTTATTTTAGCGACAGGGTTTGAGGCGCTACAAAGCGGCCTAAAACCCGTTTAAAAAAAGAAAATGAAAGGTATTATTTTAGCAGGCGGGAGCGGAAGCAGACTACACCCCATTACTTTGGCGGTAAGTAAACAACTCATGCCTGTCTACAATAAACCCATGATCTACTACCCTATTTCTACCCTGATGTATGCGGGTATTCAAGAGATCTTAATCATTACCACTCCTACAGATGCACCACTTTTTAAACAGTTATTGGGAGATGGAAGCGCCTTGGGCTGTCAGTTTTCTTATGCGGTTCAAGAGGCACCAAATGGATTGGCGGAGGCTTTTATTATAGGAGAATCCTTCATTGGAGATTCAGATGTGGCTTTAATTTTAGGAGACAATATTTTTTATGGAAGTGGTTTGTCAAAAACCCTACAAGCGGCTAAAAACCCACAAGGAGGGACCATTTTTGCCTATGCTGTTCAAGATCCGCAGCGTTATGGCGTAGTGACTTTTGACCACCAACAAAAAGCCCTTTCTATAGAAGAAAAACCGGAGCATCCGGCCTCTAATTATGCCGTTCCAGGTATTTATTTTTACGACGCCTCGGTAGTGGCCATTGCCAAATCTATACCACCTAGTCAACGGGGAGAATTGGAAATCACAGACATTAACAGCGCTTACTTAAAACAAGGGAAATTAAATGTTCAAAAACTAGACGCCGGGATTGCCTGGCTAGACACGGGAACTTTTGAGTCTCTTAGACATGCAGCTCAGTTTGTAGAAGTGATAGAAACCAGACAGGGACTCAGCGTGGGATCTATAGAGTTGGCGGCTTATGAAATGGGCTATATAAGCAAAGATGCTTTTATTGCCTTGGCAAAACCACTGGAGAAAAGTGGCTACGGAAAAAACCTATTGAGAAATCTTCATTAGTATCATGAATAGAAACTCCACGAACACAACCTTAATAGCAAAACCCCTTTTGGCATGGCTTATATAGAAACCCCTTTAAAAGGTTGTTTTGAAATAACTCCAACCCTATTTAAAGACGCCCGCGGCTCTTTTTTTGAGG
The DNA here is from genome assembly GCA_029242825.1 of Flavobacteriaceae bacterium. Classification (GTDB taxonomy): domain Bacteria; phylum Bacteroidota; class Bacteroidia; order Flavobacteriales; family Flavobacteriaceae; genus MAG-120531. The sequence continues at coordinate 20,294 of JAQWTF010000109.1, forward strand.
CTTTTAATAAGGTCCATTTTCTAGCGGCCACAGGAATTTCTTTTGAGGTAGCCCAAGAGAATCAGTCTACTTCTGTGAAAGGAACGATTAGAGCGCTTCATTACCAAAAAGGAGACTATGCACAAGCCAAATTGGTTCGGGTACTGGAAGGAGACATTATAGATGTAGTGGTAGATTTAAGGCCGGGTTCTCCTACCTACGGCATGCACCATAGAATACAATTAAGTGCTTTGAACCTCAAGCAGCTCTATATACCCAAGGGTTTTGCCCATGGATTTTCTGTGTTGAGTAAAATTGCTACAGTGGTGTACGCCTGTGACGCGCCTTATCAAAAGGATCAAGAAGGCGGGGTGTATTACGCAGACCCTTCCTTAAATATTGACTGGGGCCTTGGAGACAGTACCCCTTTATTATCTGAAAAAGACCAAGCCCTCCCGCTTTTAAAAGATATTTTATAATGGGGGAGATGCTACAAAAAGACATGATCTTGGTTACGGGAGCTAGTGGCCAACTAGGCCAGTCTTTACAGTATGTCCTTCAACATCAGCTTACCAATCTAAAGGCTTCCGATGCGCTGGACAGTACCTCTACCCATGAACAAATGGCTGCTTTTGCGGCAGCACATGAATTTATTTTTTTAGACAGAGACCACTTAGATTTAAGCCCTAGGGAGACCCTTTCTCAGGATATTGAGAGGCTTTTAGAGGAGTACAGGCCAAAGGCTTTTATACACGCTGCAGCATATACTCAGGTAGACGCGGCAGAATCAGACGAACAAGCCGCTTTTCACCTGAATGAAACTGCCACTGACTTGTTAGCTAAAGCCTGCGCCCAGCGAAACATTCTTTTTATTTATCTTTCTACAGACTTTGTGTTTGGCGGTAAAAACCACCATCAAAAACCTTTTACGGGGGCAGATCCCATAGCCCCAGAAGGTGTGTATGCTCGCTCTAAAGCGGCAGGGGAAAAGGCGGTACAAAGCGCTTCAGGACCTCATTATATTGTGCGTACCTCTTGGCTATTTAGTCCTTTTGGGCACAACTTTGTAAAAACCATGTTGCGTTTGGCGCAGCAAAGATCAGACCGTAAACCTCCAAGTATTTCTGTAGTAGCAGACCAATTTGGCTGCCCTACCTCTGCCTTAGATTTGGCTCGATGCCTAATACAACTGATCGTTTTAAAAGCCCAGCCTTATGGCATACACCATTACAGCAATGCAGGCCCTGCCCATTGGGCTCAGTTGGCTGGCGCTATTTTTGAACAGCGTAATTTACCCATCACAGTAAAACCCATTAGCACCGAAGATTTCGCAGCACCAGCGCCTCGCCCCCACTACAGCGTATTAGAAAATACGCTAGACCCAAAGGCAAGACCTTGGAAAGAAGCCTTGGCTGAGGTGCTCAGTATATTAAAGACCGCTTAATGCCCTTTTAAAGTTCACCCCATAATATGACGCATATAACACCGACAAAAAAAAGAATTTTAATCACAGGAGCCGCTGGTTTTTTAGGGTCTCATCTCTGTGATTTTTTTATCGCAAAGGATTTTCATGTCATTGGTATGGACAACCTCATCACAGGAGATTTAAAAAACATTTCCCACCTGTTCTCTTTACCCAATTTTGAGTTTCACCACCACGACGTCACTACTTTTGTTCACGTGCCTGGTGCCTTGGATTATATCTTACATTTCGCTTCTCCTGCAAGTCCTATAGACTATTTGAAAATTCCCATAGAAACCCTGAAAGTGGGGGCCTTGGGCACCCATAATTTATTAGGCTTGGCCAAGGAGAAAGGCGCTCGAATTTTAGTGGCTTCTACCTCAGAAGTGTACGGAGACCCTTTGGTACACCCACAAACAGAAGACTACAACGGAAATGTGAGCCCTGTAGGGCCCAGGGGCGTCTATGACGAGGCCAAACGCTTTATGGAATCCATTACCATGGCCTACCACCGTTTTCACGGTCTAGAGACCCGTATTGTGAGAATCTTTAACACCTACGGTCCTAGGATGAGGCTCAATGACGGGAGAGTAGTTCCGGCTTTTATGGGACAGGTACTCCGAGGAGAAGACATCACCGTATTTGGAGACGGCAGTCAGACAAGATCCTTTTGTTATATTTCAGATCAGGTAGCCGGTATTTACAGCCTGCTTATGTCTGATTATGCGGAGCCTGTCAATATTGGAAACCCTCACGAAACGACTATTCTAGAATTTGCCCAGGAAATTCAACGCCTCAGTGGGACGGATCAAAAAATAGTCTTTAAGCCCCTACCTCAGGACGACCCACTCCAGCGAAAACCAGATATTTCACTGGCTAGAAAAGTACTGGATTGGACCCCTAAAGTATCTAGGGAAGAGGGGATTGCCAAGGTTTTTGACTATTTTAAGTCCCTGCCTTTGGAAGAATTAAACGCTAAGGCACACCGAGATTTTAAATAAATTCACGGAGAGCCAAAGGGTTTCTCATACAAAGTGTATTTTTACAAAAATTTTTACCTCATGAATATTCTCATTCTAGGCGCCGGAGGGCGTGAACACACCATTGCATGGAAGCTCAAAGAAAGCCAAACCCCTACCCAGTTGTTTGTAGCTCCTGGAAATGCAGGAACGGCTCAGATAGCGACTAATTTAGCGATTGGTGTCACCGATTTTCCAGCCATTAAGGAAGCGGTTTTGGCCCACGACATACAAATGGTTGTGGTAGGGCCAGAAGACCCGCTAGTATTGGGAATACATGACTTTTTTCTAGCAGATCCAGCCCTTTCGGATGTTCCTGTGATAGGCCCTCAGAAAGCTGCTGCTGCCTTAGAAGGCAGTAAGGATTTTGCCAAGCAATTTCTCATGCGTCACAGCATACCAACAGCAGCCTACCAAGCTTTTACAGCCAAAAACTTGGAAGCGGGCTATGCTTTCTTAGACACATTAAAGCCTCCTTATGTATTAAAAGCAGACGGTTTGGCGGCTGGTAAAGGGGTGCTAATTTTAGATGACTTGTCAAAGGCTAAGGAAGAATTGAAAAACATGCTGGTAGACGCCAAGTTTGGTGCGGCCAGTACCACAGTGGTGATAGAAGAGTTTTTAGACGGTATTGAGCTGTCTTGTTTTGTCTTAACAGATGGTAAAAACTATAAAGTACTCCCTACCGCCAAGGATTATAAAAGAATTGGCGCCGGAGATACCGGTCTGAACACCGGAGGTATGGGCGCTATTTCTCCCGTCCCTTTTACAGACCAAGCCTTTATGGATAAGATTCATACAAGGGTAGTGGAACCTACCATTCAAGGCTTAGAAAAAGACGGCCTCCCTTATAAAGGCTTTATTTTTATTGGCCTAATAAAAGTAGGGGATGATCCTTTTGTCATAGAGTACAATGTGCGTTTGGGCGATCCAGAAACAGAGGTAGTCTTGCCTAGGCTAAAAACAGATTTAGTTGCGGTCTTTAATGCCGTAGCCAAGCAAACATTAGATCAGATAGACTTAACAATAGACCCAAGAACAGCCACCACAGTGATGAGCGTTGCAGGCGGCTACCCAGAAGCCTATGAAAAGGGGCATGAAATATCAGGTTTGGAAACCCCTAGCGATGCTTTAATTTTCCATGCAGGAACGACAATTCAAAACGGCAGGGTGGTAACCAATGGAGGAAGGGTCTTGGCGGTAACTAGTTTTGGAAACGATTACAAAGAAGCTTTGTCCAGGTCTTACGATCGATTAAAAGGCATTTCTTTTAAAGACATATACTACAGAGAAGATTTAGGTTTTGATTTGGATTAAGACCCAAAAAAAAGCCCGCTGAAAGCGGGCTTTTTTAATATGATACATGGCCTAAGCCTTAAGTATTAAATATAAGAGTGAGCAGAAACGTCTTTGTTTTCTTCTCCTGAATCACTGAAACCTTTTAATTGAAGCATCCAATACACCATTGCGGCAGCGCCAATGAGCATAAAAACCCAGTTCAGTGCGTTGGCTCCCCACCAGTTGTCCATACTGCGTAAGGCGTCAAAAGGCAAGAATAAAAAATCTACAAAAAGACTTTCAATGGCTTTAAAAAGAGAAATCATCATGACAATTTATTTTAAGTAGCCTCAATAAAACAAGGCCAACATTTTTATTATTTAGCGTAACTTTATCCTTGAGAAGGATCTTAAATACCATCTCAGCTTACAAAAGTATAAAATCTTCTCATGATAAGCCACATTTTTAGCAAAACAAAGCCTGTAAATTTTTTGCTGCTTAGCTTCTTATTGGCTGTTTATATACTTTCTTTCGAGGGCTTTATAGGCATTGGTTCTGGGGACAGCCGTGATTTTTGGGCCTATTTAATGCAAAACATAGGTTTTTTCTTAAAAGGTTTGGCACTTTTTGTTCCCGCACTCTTTCTCATAGACTTTATACTCAAAAGAAACAAACTGGTGCTCACCCACAGCTACACCCTCTTTTATTTCGTGGTTTTTTGTGGTCTTTTTCCTGCTATTTTTTCCCATACAGACCTCCTTTTGGCTCACTTTTTTGTCCTTCTAGGACTCAGGCGTATCTTGAGCTTAAAGACCAAGCAACGTTCTAGAAGAAAAGTTTTTGAAGCCTGTTTGTGGTTTTTGGTCGCCAGTTATTTTTATGATTGGACCCTATTATACCTCATTGTTTTGGTGGCATCGCTCTTTATTTATGACAAAAACAATCCGCGGTATTGGGGATTAATTCTATGGGCCATTTTGGTGTATGCAGTATTGCTTTGGGGATTTGTTATTAGAGATAATTTTAGTTCTTTTTTCAATCAGCAGTATCTTTTTAATATTCCCCCCCAAGGGTTTTCTTCTAAAATAAGCTTGTTAATTATTGGTTTTTTTGGTAGTAGTACCTTAGTGTTGTTGTGGAATTATAGCAGGAAAGCGAGCGCAAAAGTGGCTTCATTGGGGCGTAAAAATAGCTTGGCTATACTGACCTTGACCGGATTTTTAGGTGGGCTACTTTACCTCTTTTCTCCAGCAGACAACCACAGCGCATTAGTGTTTTCTTTTTTTCCCTTGGCTTTTCTTTGGAGTAACACCACGGAATTATTACCCAAAACTTGGCAGAAGGAAGTCTTAATGTGGAGTATGTTAAGCGCACCCCTCTGGAGTTTAATCGTTTATTTGGTTCAAAATTAAATGGGTACCTTTGCCTAAAATCACTAGAATATGTTTGCTGCCACCGCTTGGAAAATTTTCAATGAAAGTATAGAGAAGTACCATCTTTTAGACCGTGTAGATCAGGAATTCCAGAACCCCCACGACGCTAAAGAGATTGCCCATTTACTCTACAAGAAAAACTGGATAGATACGGTACAGTGGCATTATGAAGACCTTATTCGTGACCCTTCCATTGATCCTGTAGGTGCCCTTGAGCTCAAACGAAAGATAGACGCCAGCAACCAAGAACGCACTGATTTGGTAGAGTATATAGACAGTTATTTTTATGAACAATACAAAGGGGTCAATGCACAGGCAAATACTACCATTAATACAGAAAGTCCTGCATGGGCCGTAGACAGACTCTCTATTTTGGCCTTGAAAGTATATCATATGAGGGAAGAGGTGCTCAGAGAAGACGCTAGCCCTGCTCACACAGCGCAGTGCCAAGAGAAACTAGAAGTGTTGCTCACTCAAAAGGAAGACCTATGTTTGGCCATAGACCAGTTGTTGGCAGATTTTGAAGCCGGAAACAAGTACATGAAAGTCTATAAGCAAATGAAAATGTACAACGACGCAGACCTGAACCCAGTGCTCAGGGC
>JAQWTF010000153.1:0-1741 GCA_029242825.1 Flavobacteriaceae bacterium
TCAGTTCTACCCCAGATCACTATTGAGGAGAATGCACACGGTTGTTTAAGTGTAATAGCACCTTATATTGGACCTGACCCCATTCACACTACAGATGTTGTACGAATTTTAGACAATTCGCATTTTGAATGGATGGGACGCCTAGATTTTGTGATTAATTCAGGTGGCGTGAAGATTCACCCAGAATCTTTGGAGAAAGCCCAGGAAAAATATTTTTCCTTTCCTTTTTTTTATTCCGGAATTCCGCATGACTTACTTGGAGAACAATTGGTGTTAGTCGTATTAGAAGAAGACTTAAAAAATGCACGAGCAAATTTGACTAAAATTAGTTTTGACCAGAAATTTCAGAAGCCTAAAGGGATCTTAACGGTTCCTGAATTTTTATATACCCATAGCTTAAAGCTTCGCAGAAAAGACACTTTGGCCCTAGGATACAATATGCACCAGCTATAGCGTTTTGTGTATTTTTTAGTCGGGCTCACAGATGTACAATTGAAATCTCTCTGTAGGCTTTTTTTGAATCAAATATTGAATGCTGTAATTCAATCCGATTTTTGAATAAAATGCTTAAATTGTAATGGCTAATGATTCCACTAAATGAATTTATTAAACCAATCAACCAGTACCAATTAATTGCAAATAATCAACTATAACTTACCCACTTTAATCCACTACAAGTAACCAAACCAATTATCTATAACCATTCACTTTTGACCTATGAAATTTCTTTTAGCCATTTTTGTTTTTTTTACAATTACTTCTATTCACGCACAGGCCATTTTATCTGTTAGGGAGCAGGCCACAGTAATTGATGAAATTTTAGAGGAACGCTTTGATCAATTACTACCTAAATTAATGGATCAAGCTGAGATTGATATGTGGGTTGTTATTTCGAGAGAATACAATGAAGATCCTGTGATCAAGACCATGCTGCCAGCTACTTGGCTCAATGCGAGGAGAAGAACAATTTTACTCTTCTACAGGGATAAAAAAAATAATACTATTGAAAAATTAGCTGTTGCACGCTATAATGTAGGAAAGCAAATCGTAAGTGCTTGGGATAAAGAAAAAACACCAGATCAATGGGACAGACTTATTGCACTTATAAAAGAACGCAATCCAAAAAAAATCGGCTTAAATTTTTCTAAAGACCACAACATAGCAGATGGGTTGGACAAGACAGATTACGAGGAGTTTATGGCATATTTGCCTAAAAATATGCATGCTAAGGTTGTTTCTGCGGAGCACTTAGCCGTAGGTTGGATAGAGACTAGAACTGAAAAAGAAATGGTGATATACAACCAATTGGTTTCCATAACCCATGAAATAATAGCAGAAGCGTTTTCAGAAAAAGTGATCACTCCTGGGGTAACTACCACAACAGATGTAGAATGGTGGATGCGTCAAAAGGTGTCCGATTTAGGCCTAAAAACATGGTTTCACCCCACAGTAGATATTCAAAGAAGTGAAGAAGTTTTAGTATCTCATTTGTACTCTTTTTCAGGAAGGCCCGAAAAAGAAGTTATTTTGCCCGGAGATTTATTGCATTGTGATTTTGGGATTACTTATTTGAGACTCAATACGGATTGTCAGGAATTAGCTTATGTTTTAAAGCCAGAAGAGTCAAAAGCACCTGATTTTCTAGCATCGGCGTTAGCTTCAGGAAATAAAGTTCAAGATTACCTCACTAAAAATATGAAGTTAGGTTTAGTAGGAAACACCATATTATCCAATGCCTTAA
>JAQWTF010000158.1:0-36738 GCA_029242825.1 Flavobacteriaceae bacterium
TAGAAACGCTTTTTAGAAAGGTTTACTTCAAACTTTCTTTTGGTCTTGTTGATAGAGAAGGAAACATTGTTCCCAACCATAGCCTTCTTTCCAGTAATTTCACAAACTTTAGACATTTCGCTTCTTTATGAGTTATTTTAAACAGGCTGCAAATTTATATCTTTTTTATCTCTCTTACAAAAATCTTTTTTAGAATTTTATAATTTCTTTTTGTAAAAGCTCCAAAGCCTTGTTAACAGCCTTCTGTACAATGCGTTCCCGATGGTTCCCCATGGAGAAAATTTCGGAATACACCCCCTTGGGATATGCAATAGCAATACAAACGGTACCAACAGCAGCGTCTGAGTCTCCTTTTAAGGGCCCTGCATTCCCGGTAGTAGCTATGGCAAAATCAGCACCCATTAGTTTTTGGACCCCCAGAGCCATAGCAGAAGCCACCTCTTCACTCACTACTGAATACTGATTTATAAGCGTTTCACTAACCCCTAAGATGTTCGTTTTCTGTTGGGTTTCATAAGCGACAACGCCCCCTTTAAAATAGGCAGACGCACCTGGCAAAGCCGTAAAAGCTGCTGCCAATTTCCCTCCTGTACAACTCTCTGCTACAGCTAGTGTCTGCTTGTTTAAAGTGAGTGTTTTAGCCACCACCTCTTCTAAAAGATCTGCAGTCTCCATCCCGTAGACAATATCTCCCAACATGGGCAGCACTTCATTCACTAGGTCTGAAACCTCTTTCTCTAAAAGGTCCTTATCTGGGCCTACGGCCGACAACCGCAAGCGAACCTTCCCCAAACTAGGCAAATAAGCCAACCTAATATGAGGAGGTAAAGCGTCTTCCCAATCTGCAATAGTCTCTGCAATTGCAGACTCCCCCACCCCATAGGTTTGTATAGTTTGATGAATAATATGAGGTCTTTTAAAGTCTGACACAATTTTAGGAATCACTGATTCCGTCATTAGAGACTTCATCTCAAAAGGAACTCCAGGCATAGAAACAAAAACGGTGCTTTCCTTTTTAAGCCACATTCCTGGAGCTGTACCGTAATTATTTTTTAATGGAATAGCTTTAGACGGCAGCAATGCCTGGGTGAGATTACTCGCATTCATTTTAGTAGAAATATACTTTTCAAAAAGCATCTTAATATGTGCAAGTACCTCAGTATTTTCTACCAAGTGATCGTTAAAATAGGTGCAAAGTGCAGCCTTAGTAATGTCGTCTTTTGTGGGGCCCAATCCGCCAGTAATAAGCACCAAATCTACCTGATTTTGCGCCATTTCTAAGGCAGTTAAAATAGCCGATGTTTGGTCTTTAATACTAAGCATTTCTACCACACTAACCCCTATCTTATTGAGCTCTTGAGCCATATAGGTAGCGTTGGTATCTACAATTTGACCAATGAGAATTTCATCTCCAATGGTGATTATTTTTGCATTCATACTAATGAAAAATCTCTTTTTAATAAAACCACCACTTTAGCTACCAAAGCTTGAAGTTCATCCAATTGATTTTTTAAAATAGACAAGGGCAAAGGCTTCAATCTATTTTTTTCAATTTTCACAGACAGTGCTGTTGCCTGATCCAAGCCAAGCAAAATTAAATTAGGCTTTATTTTATGAGCTAGTTTTGAAATATCTAACAAATCCTCTGATTCAAATGCATCTTGCATTTTCTGAATATCCGCAGTGACCTCTGTAATAAAAACCTTCAACACTTTTACTATGAAGTCCTTATCCCCTTCTGCCACAGCCTCTAATCTAGTTAAGTCGTACTTCATGTCTCTTCTTGAATTGCTTGTGATTACTTAACGCCTATTTTAAACATAGATTGCCCTTCTAGAAAACCCTCTAAATAATCTCCCGCTGAAATAGCTCCAACTCCTGCAGGTGTTCCTGTAAATATAATGTCGCCCTTTTTAAGGGTAAAGAAAGTAGATACATATGACACTAGCTGCTCAATAGACCATAACATCTCTTTGGTATTAGCCTGTTGCATCATTTTACCATTTTTCTCAAGTGAAAAATCAAGACTATTGAGCTGAGGAAGGTCTTTTGAGTACTTCCATTCGCCTATCACAGCAGATCCGTCAAAGCCCTTACACTTTTCCCATGGCAAACCTTTAGATTTAAGCTCCTCTTGCAAATCCCTCGCAGTAAAATCAATACCTAGGCCCACCTCATCGAAATACAAATGCGCAAATTCTGGGCTAATGTGTTTTCCCACTTTTTTAATTTTCACTAAAACCTCTACCTCGTAATGAATGTCTGAAGAAAAATCAGGGATATAAAAATCTTGTTCTTTAGGTAAAACAGCAGAGTCTGGCTTTATAAAGACTACTGGATCTTTAGGTCTTTGATTAGAAAGTTCAGAAATATGGTCTTGATAATTGCGACCAATACATATAATCTTCATATAATATTATTTACAAAGCGTTATTAACGTAGTATTATTTACAAAGCGTTATTTAAAGCCGAAAGCCTTAATTGAGTTAAAACTTTTTTAGTGTATAGCGGAAAATCTGCCTGCATTATCCAACTGTAATAGCCCGGCTCGTTTTCTAAAACCTCTATTACTTTTTTAAATTTGTGCTTCCCAAAAGAAAAAACTGCTGTACCATTCTTATCTTCAATAATAAAACCTGCAAAATCCAACGATTTTTTTCTACTGGAAAATTCTGAAAGCCACTTTACTTCATTCTCCAAATCATCGTAACGATCTAATTGCGCCAACAGCACCTCATAAGTAGCTAATGTATCTGCAGCGGCAGCGTGAGCATTCTTCAATTCTTTTTGACAATAAAACTGGTAAGCCGCTCCTAAGGTTCTCTTCTCCATCTTATGGAAAATAGTTTGCACATCTACAGAAACCCTATTTTTCATATCAAAGTCTATTCCAGCTCTTAACATTTCCTCTGCCAACAAAGGAATATCAAACCTGTCGGAATTAAAGCCTCCTAAATCAGCATCTTTAATAAGCGCGTATACTTGAGGTGCAAGCGTCTTAAAATTGGGTTCATTCGCTACTTTTTCATCTGTAATACCGTGTACAGCAATTACCTCTTTTGGAATGGACATTTCAGGATTGACCAGCCAAGTTTTACTCTCTTTGTTTCCATTGGGGAACACCTTAAGCACTGCAATTTCTACAATTCTATCCTTGGCAACATTTATTCCAGTAGTCTCTAAATCAAAAAAACAAATAGGCCTGTGAAGTTTAAGTTGTGTCTTTTCCATACCCAAAGATAAGATATACAAGCCCTACCTCCTAACGCTCTTTGGGGCTTTATTTGGTATTTGAAAACAACCATGGAAATAATCCAGGCTCTTTAAATGCGAGATCCCAACTGTTGTGCCCAACCCCCTCGTAAAGGGTATAGCGCACCTCGAAACCACGTTTTTTAAACCTCTTCACCATTTGAGTAGAAAAATCTGCAGGAACTACTGGGTCTGCATTTCCGTGAAAAACCCACCATGATGGTCTTTTATATTTTCTGATTGCTCTGGGTGACGCCCCACCACATATAGGAAAAGCCGCTGCAAACAACTTAGGATTGCGTTTGACCAATTCAAAAGTCCCCATACCTCCCATAGAAAGGCCACCTACATACAAGCGGTTTTTATCCAATGAATAGCTTTGAAGCACCTCATCTAAAAGCCCTTCTAAAAGAAGCATTGCCTTAGTTGGGGACCCTTTTTTATAAAAGCTAAAATCTGGACCTCCGCCTTGAGCCACTTCTTTTTTCACATTGCTCCAATAATCACCAGACCCACATTGAGGTATTAGAATAACGGCTGGGTATTTTTCCCTAAATGATTGGGCCCTAAAAAGAGACGCCCCATGAATTAATTGACGCTCGTTATCTGACCCCCTTTCTCCGGCTCCATGGAGAAACAGCACCAATGGGTAAGACTTAGAAGTATCGTAATTTTCTGGTAATAAAATAGCATAGGGCATTTCACCTTCATCCATTTGAAAGACCCTCTTTTCATATGAAGGTGTTTCAGTAGTATCTTGTGCTGCCAAAAATCCCCATGATAAAACAACCAATAAAAAAGTTAATACCGTTTTCATTATACCGCCCTATTAAGATCCCAAGCTTCTAAATACTCAGCAATTGTCTTAATAAACATTCCACCAAGCGCCCCATTAACGACCCTGTGGTCATATGAATGTGACAAAAACATCTTTGAGCGAATTCCAATAAAATCTCCCTCATTGGTTTCTATTACAGAAGGCACTTTTCTAATGGCCCCTAAAGCAAGAATTCCTACTTGTGGCTGATTGATGATCGGGGTACCAAAAACACTGCCAAAAGACCCCACATTAGTGACTGTATAAGTCCCTCCTTTTATCTCATCTGGCTTCAATTTATTGCCTCTAGCCCTAGTCGCTAAATCGTTCACCACCTTAGCCATTCCTGTCATATTCAATTGGTCTGCATGCTTGATTACGGGTACAATAAGATTTCCGTCTGGAAGCGCAGCAGCCATGCCAATATGAATATGTTTGTGCTTTATAATACGATCTCCTTCAAGAGAAATATTCATCATAGGATACTTTTTCAAAGCTACTGCAACTGCCTCCATGAAAATTGGGGTGAATGTAAATTTCTCCCCCTCCCTTTGAGTAAACACATCTTTTACCTTATTTCTCCAGGCGACAATTTTAGTCACATCTACTTCAATAAAACTTTGTACATGGGCAGACGTCTGTACGCTACTCACCATATGCTGAGCGATAAGTTTCCCCATCCTACTCATTTCTACCACTTCAGAAGCTACATTGCCCACTCCAGAGGGAATAGAGGGCTGAGCAGAAGCTGTTTTAGGTTCGCCAAAAACTGTTGCAGATTCAACCGAGGCTGTTTTAGGTTCCCTCGAGACCGCATTGTCTTCATGATTAATTGCACTTTGAACAGCTGCTCCAGGAGCCACTGTTTTTCTTGACGCAACAAACAATAAAATATCATTTTTAGTGACCCTACCTTCACTTCCAGAACCCGTAATTTGCGCCAAATCTAAAAGGGACAGTCCTTCTTGCTTGGCAATATTTTTCACTAATGGCGAATAAAAACGCTTGTCATTGGCCCCAGGAGTAACCGCCACAGAAGCTGTTGGAATGTATGGCACCTCTGCTGCAATTACAACATCCATTTCTTCCGTCTTCTGCACAGAGTGGTTTACATCATCAGTAACAGTATTTTCTGCCACAACCGTTTCTTGGCTTTTGGCAATTGGAGGCATTTCTCCAGCTGTTTCTATCACTGCAATTACGGCACCTACTTGAACCACCTGATCTACCTCAAAAAGTTTCTCAACAAGTATTCCAGAAACCTCACTCGGAACCTCTGTGTCTACCTTATCAGTAGCAATCTCTAGAACACCTTCCTCCTGTTCAATAGTGTCACCAACCTCTTTTAACCAAGCGGTCAAGGTTGCTTCTGCAACACTTTCCCCCATCTGAGGCAGTTTTAATTCAAATCTTGCCATATGTATAATTATAGTGCTTTATTTGTTTATTTTTTTGCAAAAATAGCATAAAAAAGTCTTCATTACTGACTTTACTTTAATTTACTGTGCTTTTAATGCGTTTTCAAACGGAATTCGCTGAAGTATACTTCTACCAAGAGTAACCTCATCTGCATATTCCAATTCATCTCCAACAGAAATTCCTCTAGCTATGGTAGATGTTTTAATGGCCAAACCTTCTATTTGTTTAAAAATATAAAAGTTGGTGGTATCTCCTTCCATTGAAGCACTCATGGCAAAAATAACTTCTTTCACCACACCTTCCCTCAACTTCTCTACCAATGGCGCAATGTTTAAATCTCCAGGACCAATGCCTTCCATAGGAGAAATCTTACCTCCTAGAACAAAATACAAACCGTTGTATTGAGAGGTATTTTCAATGGCCATAATATCTCTAATGTCTTCTACCACACAAAGCAAACTCTGATCTCTTTTGGTATTGGCACAGATATGACATTGGGCGGTATCTGATATACCAAAACAGTTAGAACAATATTTAATCTCAGTTTTCAAATGCACCAAAGCAGCTGCTAAGTCGGTGGTTTGCGAAGCCTCCTGCCTGAGTAAATGCAACACCAATCGCAAAGCTGTTCTCTTACCAATACCCGGTAACTGAGACATCTCATTCACTGCATTTTCCAATAATTTAGAAGAAAATTCCATAGGGTAAAAATACAATATTTAACAGACATCAACACGGCAATTATAACTTTCTAACTCAATGTATTATTACAGAATTAAAAGTCATGATCTATTTAAAAGAAACTGATGTATATTGTGGTCACAAAACCCATTCAAATGAGTCCAATTGCTATTGTCGTTTTAATCAGCCTTTATTTTTTAGTGCTCATGGGCATATCTTTTGCCACCTCAAAAAACGACTCCAATGAAGATTTTTTTAAAGCCGGAGGTAAATCCCCCTGGTATGTAGTTGCCTTTGGTATGATAGGAGCTTCTTTATCTGGAGTGACTTTTATTTCAGTCCCTGGATGGGTTGCTAGTACAGGATTTAGTTATATGCAAGTGGTTTTTGGTTACCTAGCTGGTTACTTTATTATTGCATTTGTCTTAATGCCTATTTACTACAAAGCCAAGCTCACCTCTATTTATGAGTACCTAAACAATAGATTTGGGGTAGTTAGTTATAAAACAGGGGCATTTTTCTTTTTTATCTCTAGGGTGCTTGGGGCCTCATTTAGACTTTTCTTAGTGGCTATAGTATTGCAACAATTTGTGTTTGACAGTTGGGGTGTTCCCTTTGAAGCTACCGTAATACTTTCCATACTATTAATATGGGCGTATACCTTTAGAGGAGGCATAAAGACAATTGTATGGACAGACACCCTGCAAACTTTATTTATGCTCTTAGCAGTAGGGTTTTCGATCTATTTCATCAATCAAAAATTAGGTTGGACAATGGGGGAATTTCTTTCAAGTGAAGCACTAATTCCTTTAAGTGATCTTTGGGTAACAGATTCCTTTTTTGAAAAAAATCACTTGATCAAATCATTTTTCGGAGGGCTTTTCATTGCAGTTTGTATGACTGGTTTAGATCAGGATATGATGCAAAAAAACTTAAGCTGTAGAGATATAGGAGCCGCACAAAAAAACATGATTAGTTTTAGCCTGGTTCTCGTTGTGGTCAATTTGATTTTTTTACTCCTAGGTGCCTTGCTATTTATTTATGCAGAGCGTTTCAATATAGCCATGCCACTTTTAGATGGTAGTCCTAAAACAGACCTTTTATTTCCTGAAATAGCACTCAATAGTGGTTTACCGATATGGGTTGGAATTACTTTTATGCTAGGGCTCATTGCTGCAGCTTATAGTAGTGCAGATTCTGCTTTAACTTCTTTAACTACTTCTTTTTGCATTGACTTCTTGGGCATTGAAAAACAGGCAGCAAACACACAGAAAAGTACCAGAAAAAAAGTGCACATAGGAATGAGCGCTTTGCTAGTTTTGGTGATCATTAGTTTCAAATACGTATTGGATAAAAATATTATTGATAGCCTTCTCACAGTGGCCACTTATACCTATGGACCCCTCTTAGGGCTTTTTGCCTTTGGCGTATTGACCAAACATCAGATTAAAGACCAATACGCCTGGGTAGTAGCGCTAGTTGTTTTGGGACTCATTATTACCATTGCCAACCTCCCTGTGGCATGGTTAAATGGCTACATTATTGGGTATGAATTATTGCCTTTAAATGGACTACTTACCTTTATAGGTTTGTACCTTATCCGTAAAAAATAGCAAAAAAAAAGAGGCCAGAGCCCCTTGTTTTTTTATAGAAAATTTGACTGCAACATAATTACAATGAGAAGGGCATCTGTTACCAGCGAATAATGGCTGAGCCCCAGGTAAATCCACTTCCAAATGCAGCCAATACCACTAGATCCCCTTCTTTGACCTTTCCTTGCTCCCAAGCTTCCGTAAGCGCAATTGGAATAGATGCAGCAGTGGTATTTCCGTATTTCATTATATTGTTAAACACCTGGTCGTTGGACAAGCCAAATTTCTTTTGAATAAATTGTGCAATTCTTAGGTTTGCTTGGTGTGGCACCAAGAGTGAAATATCTTCTTTCGTTAATTCATTTGCCCTGAGTCCTTCATTAATGACTTCAGAAAAACGCACTACCGCATTTTTAAATACGAATTGACCATCCATATAAGGGTAGTATGAAAGGTCCTCAGGGTCATTGTCTTCTAAAATATCTGTTACCCACCTACTTCCCATTCCAGGAGCTAATAAAGAAAGTGCTTCTGCATGTTCTCCTTCAGAATGTAAGTGTGTAGACAAAATACCTTTGGTTAAATCTTCTTCTCGAGAAACAATTGCTGCTCCTGCGCCATCGCCAAAAATCACAGATATATTTCTCCCCCTTGTGGTCATATCCATCCCATGGGACTGGAGTTCAGACCCAATAACAAGTACATTTTTATACATCCCCGACTTCACGTATTGGTCTGCTACAGATAGTGCATAGACAAATCCAGAACATTGGTTTCTCACATCCAAAGCGCCTACCGTATCTATACCCAAGTCTCTTTGAACCAGTACACCCGGGCCAGGGAAATAATAATCTGGACTCAGGGTGGCAAAAACAATAAAATCAATTTCTTGCTTGTCTATACCCGCTCTTTCTATAGCTACTTGAGCAGCTTTAACACCCATTGTTGTGGTGGTCTCTCCAGAGCCTTTTACTACATGCCTTCGCTGTTCTATACCAGTGCGCTCTTTAATCCATGCGTCATTGGTATCTATTAATTTAGATAAATCATCATTTGTCACTATATTTTCGGGTACGTAATGGCCTAAACCAATAATTTTTGAATGGTATGTCATCTTAAAATATTTCTTGAGACTGCAATATAGTGAGAATTCTCTTATACTAACGGCAAGTCTTTGTAGGTGTTTACTGTTACTTTTGCCTTGAGATCAAACAATAAATTAAACAGCCCAAAGAAGGTTCTGTTAATATACAAGAAATGTTTAGAACCTCTATTCCCATTCATTTTACGAATGGTAGGATCATTGGCGTAGCGCTCACTTAGTGAAGCAATATTACCCCAAAACACAGGATCTCCAAAATCAAAAACCTCTTTGTGAAAAGGCGCCGTAAACAGACTGAGCATTTCATGAAACAATGCTTTAAAATAATCTATTTCTGCTGCAGTGTCTGAAGGAGTTATGATCTCTAGCGCTTTTAACTTTTGCATAAAAAATACTGGATCTTTTAGGCTTGATTCATTGGCCAACTCAAAATAGGGCACATAAAAATCTTCAGGAATGGATTTAATGCAACCAAAATCTATAGCAACCAATTCTGGATTTCCCGCTTGGGTTTCAGAAGTTCTAATGAGGAAATTCCCTGGATGAGGGTCTGCGTGAACCTTTCTAAGTACATGAATTTGATACATATAGAAGTCCCACAAAGCCTGACCAAGAAGGTTCCCATGTACTTCAGAAAATGGTTTAGCCACATATTCGCTCAAATGCACTCCCTGAAT
The DNA here is from genome assembly GCA_029242825.1 of Flavobacteriaceae bacterium. Classification (GTDB taxonomy): domain Bacteria; phylum Bacteroidota; class Bacteroidia; order Flavobacteriales; family Flavobacteriaceae; genus MAG-120531. The sequence goes on from JAQWTF010000158.1 coordinate 9,541, forward strand.
CCAATCCATTGTAATAATCCTCGTATTGGACATAGAGGGATAATAAGCAGGAAAAGAAATGTTTTCAATAACACTACAAGCTTTAGAAATTTCTTGACTTTGTGCGACCTCTAACACATAATCCGTTTCTTCGATCAGCTTGTCTTCTACCTCTTTAAAATACTTGTCAGTATCTTGACCTTTTAAGTTAAACATTCTTAAAGCAACTGGCCTTACGAGTGCTAAATCAGATTTTACACTGTCTGCAACACCTGGATATTGAATCTTGACCGCAAGTGTTTTTCCATCTTTGGTCGCCTTGTGCACTTGACCTATACTCGCTGCATTGACAGAATCTTTAGAGAATGTATCGTACACCTCTTCGGGGTAAGCGCCTTGGTATCTCTTAAATACTTTTCGCACTAGAGGAGCTGAAAGCGGAGGAACAGAGAATTGCGCCAAAGAAAATTGTTCTACAAATGCTCTTGGCAGTAGATTTTTTTCCATACTCAGCATTTGAGCCACCTTAAGTGCACTGCCCTTAAGGTCTTTTAAGCCATCGTAAATATCTTCTGCGTTATCTTGATTGAGCTGCTCCTTGTCTAAACTTGGGCTAATTATCTTCTTGGAATAGTACTTTGCATAATTACCACCAATTTTAATACCTGTTTTAACTAAGGTAGTGGCTCTTTCAATCTTGCCCGTGGGAATATGGTCTAATGTTTTCATTAATTGGACTAAGCCATGCGTTCTTTAAATAAAAATTTTCCTAAGTCTAATACCTGCTCAAGAGGTGTATTATTGAATACTTCAAAAACAGTATTGATAGACTTCTCAATCAGAATATCTGTTTTTTCAAAACCTGGGGAATTGTCGTCCATCCAGAATTTAATGGTAAAGAGCAGTTGTACCCAAGCAGCTTCAGAAAATACAGTGGGCTGAAATTGTGTTAGTTTAGATTGCGCACTTGAATTGTCAAGATCTATTAGATCCTTAGCAAAAGATTTAAAATGATTACGCAGACCGCTTAAAGCCATTAAACTGTGTAACATATTTTTATCTGTCTTTAGCGTGAATAAGACGTAAGATCTATTTAGTGTAAGTAATTCAAAAAAACTAAAGAAGAATCCAAGCATTTTTTCTCTGCTAGATGTATTGGCATAATCTGGATTTTTCTGAAGTAAACGCATGGTTTGAGAGAAAAATGCTTCCCAAACACCTTTTTCTAAGGCCTCAATATTTCCGAAAAATTGATAAAAAGAGACTTCTTCAAAATCATGTGCCTTGCAAAAGCCGTATACAGTCACTGGCTTTTTTTCGTGATTTAACACATCTTCCATATAAGCAGAAATAATCTGGTCTGCGTCTAAAACATTTGCTTTTTTTGGGGATACTTTTTTTGTGGCCATTGATGATTTTTTGTTTAAGTAAAATTACAAAAAAATAAAACTAAATAAGAAGATTTAAAATAAGAAACGCACTTTGTAAAAAAGTGCGTTTCAAACCTAACCAATAAATAAACATAAGGAGTTGCGAATATTGATTTTGACTTTTTCATAGCAAAGTATTTCCCATCTCCGATACAAATATAACGAATGTTTAATCATTTAAGCAAATTAATAAACAAAATTAACATTGCTATAACATATTACGATATGAAATTCTGTCGGATGCTGTGTCAGTTTGTCATATTGTTAAGGCTTGGTATTTTAATTGCTAAGTACTTTGTATAATTTTTAAACATATAAGTTATGGCCAAAGGCAAGATTAATGTATCAGTGGAGAATATTTTTCCCCTGATTAAAAAGTTTTTATACAGTGATCATGAAATATTCCTAAGAGAATTAATTTCTAATGCTACTGACGCTACACTTAAGTTAAAACACCTCACAGCTATAGGTGAAGCTAAAGTAGACTATGGAAATCCTCAAATCGAAATTAGAATTGATAAAGAAGGAAAGAAAATTCACATTACGGATCAAGGTCTTGGTATGACTTCTGATGAGGTAGAAAAATACATAAACCAAGTAGCATTTTCTGGTGCTGAAGAATTTTTGGACAAATACAAAGACGCCGGTAAAGATGCCGGAATCATTGGTCATTTTGGCTTAGGCTTTTATTCTGCTTTCATGGTTGCTCATACTGTAGAAATAATAACAAAAAGTTTCAAAGATGAGCCAGCAGCCCATTGGACCTGTGATGGATCTCCAAATTTCACTCTAGAAGCAGCCGACAAAAAAGATAGAGGTACCGAAATCATTTTACATATAGCTGAAGATTCAGTAGAGTTTTTAGAGGAAAGTAAAATTAGTGGGCTACTAAGCAAATACAACAAATTCATGCCTGTTCCAATTGTTTTTGGAACTAAAACAGAAACCCTTCCAAAACCAGAAGGTGCTAAAGAAGAAGATCCAGCGCCAACACAAGAAGTACAAAACATCATAAACAACCCAAATCCTGCATGGACCAAAGCCCCTGCAGATTTAAATGAGGAAGATTACAAAGGATTCTATAGAGAATTGTATCCCATGCAATTTGAAGAGCCATTATTTCATATTCATTTGAATGTAGATTATCCTTTTAACCTCACAGGAATTTTATATTTTCCAAAACTAACCAACGACTTAAATGTCCAAAAGGACAAAATACAACTCTATCAAAATCAAGTATTTGTCACAGATAATGTAGAAGGAATAGTACCTGAATTCTTGACCATGCTCAGAGGGGTAATTGACTCTCCAGATATTCCATTAAACGTGTCTAGGTCTTACCTTCAAGCAGATGGAGCAGTTAAAAAAATTGCTACCTATATTACAAAGAAAGTTGGAGACAAACTGAGTAGTTTATTCAAAAATGACAGGGCTGCTTTTGAAGAAAAGTGGAATGACATTAAAATTGTCATAGAATACGGTATGCTATCTGAAGATAAGTTCTTTGACAAGGCAGATAAGTTTGCACTATACCCAACAGTAGACGGTTCTTATTTTACTTTTGAGGAGTTGCAAGAAAAATTAAAAGACAATCAGACAGATAAGGATGGTAAGTTAATTCTGCTATACGCCTCAGACAAAGAGTCTCAACATGCTTATATAGCAGCTGCAAAAGCTAAAGGGTATGAAGTGCTTCTGTTAGATTCTCCTATAGTATCTCACTTGATGCAAAAACTTGAAACATCAAAAGAGAAAATTTCCTTTGCAAGGGTAGACGCAGATCCAATAGATAAACTCATTCAAAAGGAAGAAAATGCCATTTCTAAACTTTCAGATGAGGAAAAGGAAAGCCTTAAAGAAAAAATTGAAAAAGTTACGGGAGAGGGCGGTTTGACCGTTCAATTAGAAGCCATGGATAGTGATAGTGCTCCTTTCGTAATCACTGAACCAGAGTTTATGAGAAGGATGAAAGAGATGCAGCAAACCGGTGGCGGTGGCGGAATGTTTGGCATGGGAAGTATGCCTGACATGCACAACTTAATTGTGAATATTAACCACCCATTGGTCAGTGAAATTCTTCAAACCAAAACACAGAAGAAACAAGAGCGATTGATCAGTCAATCTATAGATCTAGCGAAACTCTCTAAGGGATTACTTAAAGGAGCTGCCCTAAGTGATTTTATTTCTAGAAGCTATGAAATGATCAAATAATCAATATTAATCAGAAGTAAAAAAAAAGCCACCCAAAGGGTGGTTTTTTTTACGTTCAGCTAGAATGGCTAGTCTTCTATTTAATTTGCCCCATTCTTTTCAGCTACAGCGCCAAATTTATATCTTAAAATAAGTTCATGTGTATTGGCTCTTAAGGCAGTAGAAGAAGTTCTCTGACCCATTTCGTAACCATAACCGAAATCCAATCGCTGCATTCCTTTGAACAATAACATGGCAGAGATATAATCATTATTACTCACGCCTACACCAATGGAAAGTTGTTCTTTTAATTCAATTTGTCCCAAAGCTGTAATTTGATTAGGAGCGTCACTCACTACCCTATATAACATCATTGGCCTTAATAAAATAGAATTCCCTAAAGGAATGGAAAGACCAGCTGTACCATAAAAATGAGGTTTATCGGTAGCCGTAGTAGCAATACCATTAGACTCTTTAAAGCGTTTACTGTTCAAGAAGTTAGGCACAGAAATACCTGCGAAAAACTTTTTAGACTGTAAAAAAGCCCCTACTCCAATTGCTGGGTTCATGTAATTATCTACATTACCTAAAGATTCATTTGATTCTTGGGTAATTCTATTTAATTTATTGAGGTCAATGGTATTAAAAATACCCCCTGCTTTAATACCCAAATGAAGTTTGGTTCCTTCTGAAATTTGAAGTTTATAGCTGTAATCTACTGAGACAACACCTTGATTTTCTACATACACCTGATCTGAAAGGTAGCTAAACCCCCAAGAGGCATTATTTTTAACCTTAGTGTTATAAATGAATGAAGTGGCCCTTGGCGCGTCTTCAATCCCTGACCAAGCAGCCCTGTAACCTATACTAGCAAAAGCACCTTGAGCACCTGTAGCCGCTGGGTTATACAAGCTCATATTTTGCTCAAAAAACAAAAAATTAGGCTGTTGCTGGGCATAAGAATTTCCCAAACACCCTAAACTAAATAAGAGTAAAAAACTATATTTCATCATTAATAAATTCTGATGCCAAAAATACATAAATTTTCACTCAATTGAGATTTACTACAAAATGCTTTTAACGTACCTTTAGGATATGCAAACAACTTTGTCACTATACTTTATGTCTAGCCTATATTTCTTTGGAGGTTTTATGCACTTTGTAAAACCCAAAATATATCTAAGAATTATGCCAAGGGCTATTCCAAAACCGCTACTTATGGTCTATTTAAGTGGTGCCGCAGAGATAATACTAGGGGCTGGTGTATTGTTTAAAGAAACTAGAAATATTGCTTTGATTGGTATTATACTTATGCTAACACTATTTTTATGGGTACACTTTTATATGCTAAGTGGAGAAAAGGAAGCCGCTGGAATACCCAAAATCATATTGTATTTAAGAATTCCACTTCAATTTGTACTGATGTACTGGTCATATAGTTATTGGATCTAATTTCTTTTATACCTTTGTAAGGCTATGAAAAAAGAATTTACAGAAATAGAATTAGACCGCATTATAGAAATGGCTTGGGAAGACAGAACTCCTTTTGAGGCCATCACTTTTCAATTTGGCATCTCTGAACAAGAAACTATTGAAATAATGCGCAGTGAGATGAAACCGAGTAGTTTTAGAATGTGGCGCGCCAGGGTTCAAGGAAGGGCTACCAAACACGCCAAACTAAGGTCTGAGGCCGTTGGCCGATTCAAATGCAATATGCAGCGTCAAATTAGTGGTAATAAAATTTCCAAACGATAAATTACCTGAAAAACGCCTGGTACAATTCTTTGAGTTTTTACTCAATTGAAAGGTTTTAAGATATAGCGAATTTATATACGCTAGGTCTTAAATGTCCTTTGTTATTTAACCAAATAAGGCCTCTAATAATTTTGCCAGTCTAAGCCCACCCTTTTGTAATTGATTCCTCATGACACTGGTGTATTTATATGCATATTCATACCCCAACCCTCCGTCTTCTGGTAAATCTTCATAGAGTTTTTTTGTAATCTCATGTCCCTCCTTCATCCAATCCAAAGGAGTCCCTTGCATCATTTCTTTACGCGCTCTCTTGGAAAGCCTTGGAGATTCTTTAGCTAATTCCGAGTAACTCATACCGTAATCATCAATCATATTACTATCCCAAACCCTATGTAAATTGGTGCTTTTCCCAAACCATTTTAATTTTATGTCATTACCTCCTTTGTCTCCTGGACGACCCATATGCATAGGTTGGTGAAGATCTCCAATAAAATGAACCAATAATTTTAGGTGAAAAGCTTTTTCCGCTTTACTTGCATTCACATCTTTTATGGTATTGATACAAACCTGAATGCCTTGAATAATGTCTCCCTTAGGGTTGGCTGTTTCTAAACTGTAATTTCCGTCTAAAGGTAAATTCACATAATGCCATGGACCGTATTTTCTGTACTTTTTATCTGATTTTATGTCATCTCCATAATTGGAAACAAGGGCTAAAGATTCACCGTCTAATAGTGCCTCAATCTTTTTGAGCACCTTTTTACTTAGTACTGTAGTGGCTATTTCTCCTACTGTTCTATGACCTGTTTTACCCCAATCTTCAGTAGTAGCAAAAATAGATTGTGACGCTAATAAAAAAATAATTAAAAATCTCATGTGAACATATTTTATGTAAAAATAACAGAACCTAAGCCATTTTTTGCAAGGGAATGTGAAATTATCATTAAATAAAAATATTAAATAACGTAAATTTGAAAAACCACCAAACTCAATCCCATGAATAAAACCTTTTGGTTCTTATTTCTAGCATTAACCACATTTGCCTTCGGTCAGAATAAAGAAAAAGAAATCTTTGTAAAATTTATAGATCAACCCATATTAATTGACGGTGATCTTTCTGAAAATATATGGGAAGAAGCTTTTAAAGCTGCTGATTTCCAGCAATATTTCCCTTCAGATTCTATACTAGCAAAACAAAAAACAAGTATTAAAATGCTTTATGACCAAGTAAACCTCTATTTGGGTGTTAAAGTGTATACCTCCGGAAATGATTTTATCATTCCCTCTTTACAAAGGGATTTTAGGGCAGGCAACAATGACAATATCAGTTTTATATTTGACACTTTTAACGATGGAACAAATGCCTTCCTTTTCGGCATCAACCCCCTTGGGGTTAGAAGAGAGGCCTTGATCTCTAATGGAGGTTCTGATCTTAATGGTTTCACCACATCTTGGGATGTGAAATGGCGGGGAGAAACAAAAATCAACGACGGCTACTACACTGTTGAAATGGCTATTCCACTTACTTCAATGAAATTTAAAGAAGGAGAAACCAAATGGCGGTTTAACAGCTATAGGTTTGACATGCAAGAAAATGAAACCAGCACCTATTCAAATATTCCTCAAAACCAACTCATATTTAATCTAGCTTTTATGGAAGATATGGTTTTTGAAAAACCATTGGGTAAATCTAGAACTCCTCTAGCGCTTATTCCTTACGTAAATGGCATTTCTCAGAGAGATTTTACGATTGCAGACTCAGACGCCCAATATAAAATTGGGGGTGACGCTAAACTGGCCATTGGCAACGGAATGAATCTTGACTTAACTTTAAATCCTGATTTTTCAAATGTAGAAGTAGACAATGTGGTTACTAATCTCACCCGATTTGAAATATCACTTCCAGAAAGAAGGCAGTTTTTCATAGACAATAATGATTTATTTGGGACATTTGGAAATGAGCGAGATTCGAATCCATTTTTTTCAAGAAGAATAGGATTGGCTAAAAATAAAGACGGTGAAATTATTGAAAATAGAATCATTGGTGGAATGAGATTAAGTGGAAAACTATCTGAAGATTGGCGTCTGGGTCTTTTGAGTATTCAAACCGATGAAGATCTAGAAAATGAGATTGCAAGCAATAATAACACCATGCTTTCGCTTCAAAAAAAATTATTCTCAAGATCTAATATTGGTCTGTTCTTTATTAACCGAGAAACTTTTAAGGATTATGACTTTATTAGCCAACAAGAAAAGTACAACAGGGTTTTTGGTATTGACTATAACTTAGCCAGTGCAGACAATAAATGGGTGGGTAAATTTTTCCTTCACCAATCAATTACCCCTGAAATTGAAGATAAAAATGGTGCTGGTGGAGCGGAGCTTGTCTATAATTCTAGGTTTTTTAATTTCGGGTTAAGAGGCAACTATGTTGGAGCGCAATTTAATTCTGATCTGGGTTTTGTGAGAAGAAAAGATATTATTGCCGCCAGACCATTTGTAGAATTTTCATTCTGGCCTAAAAAAGGAAAGGTGAATAACCACAATTTAAGATTGAGCCCCAATGCTATATGGCGGCCTGGTCTAGATATGCAAAATACAGACTTTACCATGTTTAGTTCCTGGACTACTAGGTTTAAAAATCAATCTCAGTGGTCTGCAAGAATGTTTAATAGATATACCTTTCTCACAGAAGGGTTTGATCCAAGTAATACAGATGGTGCCGTTGCGCTGCCTGGAAACGTAGGCTACCACTACACTTCATTTGAATTGCGCTACCAATCAGACCGAAGAAAAGTTTTTTCTTACAGCATAGAACCTGGATTTGGACAATTTTATAATGGTCAAAGAAATAAAATTGAAGGAAACTTAAACCTAAGACTTCAGCCTAAGGTCACTATTGGATTACAATACGAATACAACCAATTGAGAATGCCTGAGCCTTATACTGATACCGACATTTGGCTCATTAGTCCAAGGGTAGCTGTAACATTCAATAAATCAATTTTTTGGACTACACTAATTCAGTACAGCAATAGAAATGATAATTTAGGCTTAAATAGTAGATTACAATGGAGGTTTGCCCCTTTGTCTGATTTATTTGTAGTCTATAATGACAATTATTTTGTCTCTGATTTCGCCCCTAAGTTCAGATCTTTAAATTTAAAATTCACTTATTGGTTAAATATATAATATGACACTAAAAATGCTCTGTTCTGATCTTGACGGTACCTTACTGGCACTTAAAAACAGAACAAGTCCTCATTGCAATGAAGTATTTAAAAAATACAGGGAACGCCTTAAAATAGTATTGGTCTCTGCCAGAATGCCCAGTGGCATGCACTACATTCAAAAAGAATTAGGCATTGAGGAACAGCCCATAATATGCTATAATGGCGCACTGGTCATGAAGGGTACCAAAACTTTAAGTAGTCATTATATTTCGTTAGATCTGGTGGCTAAAATAACTGAGATTAGCCATGAATTTAATGCTGCTGTTGGTCTGTATTCCCATGATCAATGGACAGCTCCTTTTAGAAGTGAGCGAATAGACAAAGAGGAGTTTAATACCCAAACCAAAGTAATTATAGAATCCAATTTAACCACGCTTAATAAGTGGGAAGCACAAAAAATAGGAGCGCATAAATTAATGCTCATGGGGGCAAAAGAAAGTATAGACGGGTTATTTAACACGCTTGTTGCCCAATTTTCTTCTGATCTTGGTGTGTATAGATCCAATGACACCCTAATTGAGATTACCCCAGGAGGTATAGACAAGCTGAGCGGCATTAAATCTTTACTAGACCACCGTATTGGGTTAGAAAATATTATTGCCTTTGGAGATAATTTTAATGATATTTCTATGCTTTCTGGTGTGGGTTATGGTGTGGCAGTAGAAAACGCTAGAGAGGCCGTGAAAGAAATTGCCAAAGAAACTATTGACTCATGTGTTAATGATGGTGTAGCTAGTTTTTTACCTGCATTTTTAGACAAACATTTGTAGGCCTCAAGATTTAAAAACAAACCAATACACTTTTTAAGATTATTTAAAATGAATGACCCTCTAATAATAAACGACACTATTGTATTTGGACTTTTAGCTGCTTGTCTAGGTTTTGTCTTTTTAACCTCTAATAGCAACAATAGCTTTTGGAAAAGATTTTACACCTTTATCCCCGGAGTACTGATGTGCTATTTACTCCCCTCATTCTTGGTGAGTTTAGGAATTATATCTGACAGTCATTCTAACTTATATTTTATGGCCAGCAGGTATCTATTGCCGGCTGCTTTAGTGCTAATGACTTTGAGTATAGACTTAAAAGCCATTGCTAGCTTGGGTAAGAAAGCACTCATTATGTTCTTCACTGGGACGTTAGGAATAGTTATTGGTGGCCCAATAGCTATTCTTTTGGTATCTCTTTTCTCTCCTGAAACTGTTGGCGGAAATGACTTTGATGCTATTTGGAGAGGTCTTGCTACCATTGCAGGAAGCTGGATTGGAGGTGGGGCCAATCAGGCTGCAATGCTTGAGATCTTTAACTATAACCCAGAGAAGTATGGCGGTATGGTTTTAATAGATATTGTCGTAGCCAATATCTGGATGGCAATACTATTATTAGGTGTGGGTAAAACTGAAAAAATTGACCGTTGGCTTCAGGCAGACACCTCAGCCCTCGAATCTCTTAAAATTAAGGTCGCTAAGTTCCAAGAAAAAGTCAATAGAATTCCATCAACCAAAGATTATATGGTATTGTTATTCATTGGATTTTCTTCTGTTGGATTGGCTCACTTGGCTGGAAATTACCTCAGTGAATTTTTAACGGAACAGTTTTCATTTGTTGCAGACAAAAGAAGTTTTGCGTCATTTTTGGGTTCTTCATTTTTTTGGATGGTGGTCATTGCAACTGCTGTTGGTATTATTTTATCTTTTACTAAAGCTAAAAACTATGAGGGTGCTGGGGCAAGCAAAATAGGGGGTGTTTTTATTTACATCCTAGTGGCTACCATAGGAATGAAAATGGACCTCAATCAAATTTTAGACAATCCAGGACTCATTCTGATTGGTCTTATCTGGATAAGCATTCACGCCCTACTATTGATTTTAGTGGCCAAACTAATCAAAGCGCCTTTCTTTTTCTTAGCGGTGGGGAGCCAGGCAAATGTAGGAGGTGCAGCTTCTGCACCTGTAGTTGCAGCTGAATTTAGTCCATCATTGACCTCTGTTGGTGTTTTACTAGCTGTTGGCGGTTATGTTGTTGGAACTGCTGGAGCGCTATTTTGTGCCTATCTAATGGAAATTGCTTCTAATTTTTAATATTTTTATTCCATAACTTAAAGAGTTTAGCCATCTTTGTGGCAAACGATTCAAAACCAATGAAACATTACATTTTAGGATTACTCACGATTGTATTAATCAGTTGTAACCAAACCCCATCTATGGACAGCATGATTGTGACTGGGCAAGTTAAAGGATTAAAGAAAGGTACTTTGTACCTGCAGCATATTCCAGATAGTACCTTAGCAACAATTGATTCCATTGAAATTGATGGTTCTGGCAACTTTAAATTTGACACTAAAATTAAAAGCCCTGAAGTATTTTATTTATACTTAAATAAAAAGGACAACAATATCATTAATGATAGAATAACATTTTTTGGAGAACCAGGAGTCATTGAGATCAACACCAAATGGAATACATTCGATTCAGACCCTGTCATTAAAGGAACAAGCACTAACGACACCTTCATGGAATACACCGAAATGATGTCTAGGTTCAATATCCAAGACATGATGGTCATGGAAAAAGCCGTAAAAGCTTCAAATGATAATAACCAAGTGGTTTTAGATTCACTTCAAAAAGCAGCAGATAAAAATGCTTTAAGAAGGTATTTATTTGTGCTGAATTTTGCTTTAAATAACTCAGACTCTTATGTAGCTCCTTATGTTACTTTAAACGACGCACCTAATGCTAACGTCAAGTTTTTAGATTCCATATACAATAAACTTACACCAGAAGTAGCTACTTCAAAATATGGAAAAGAGCTTGAGCTGTTTATAGAGGAGATAAAATCCAATAATTAGTAAAAGTATTTAACCTACCTAAAAAAAAGGCCCGCTATATAGCGGGCCTTTTTTTTTTTAAGAATACAACAACAATATTAAGCAGAAAGCTTATTGAGTGCAGTAACTAATTCTGTTGCTTTTGTTTCAAGGTCATTTTTAACTGACTTTAAATGAGTAGAACGATTGTCTGCTTTTTTGTCATTAACTCTTGCGATAAGCCCATCAAATACTTCAATAGCTTGATCGATTAAAGCAGATCCTTCTTTTGAATCTAAATTATTAGTCGCAGCTTCCCAAAGGTAAACTGCTTCAATGATATCTCCTAATACGTAGTTAATATCCTTTTTTAAGTCTTTTATGCTAGCCATAATGCTATTTTTTAAATTTTGACAAAATTACGTTTTTTAGACGTAACTCCAACTATGATTTAGGCATAGAAAAAAACTAATATTGAACGGCTAGTAAAACACAGCCTTGATTACTGATGATTTTAACGTATTCACTGTTAGCGGGTATTAGTACCGTTTCTCCATAAAGAAAATCTACCTCTCCGTGACTGTTCTGAATTTTTCCACTGCCTTGCACACATATATATACTTTAAAACTATCTTGAGATACTTTATCTGAATGATATTCCCCTTGAACTGGTAAGTAATTTGTCGTGAAATAGGGCGTTGCTATTATTTCATTAGGCGTATTTGACACTGAGGTATAAACACATTTTTCTTGGGAATTAGCTTTAAAATTAATCGCATCTACAGCTAATTCAGTATGAAGCTCCCTGAAATTTCCTAGAGCGTCTTTTCTATTAAAATCGTACACCCTATAGGTAACATCTGAGGTCTGTTGAATTTCCGCTAATAGTATTCCTGCTCCAATGGCATGAACAGTTCCAGCTTCTATAAAAAATGCATCTCCTGAACGAACGGGATGCTTTTCCATAACCCTTTCGATAGAATCATCTGCAATACACTCATGATACTTCTCAGGAGACATTCCTGGAGTAAACCCAACAATTAAAGAAGCCTCAGGGGTAGCATCCATTACATACCACATCTCATTCTTTCCTAGTGAATTATGTCTTTCCTTGGCCAACCGATCGTTTGGATGTACCTGAATACTGAGGTTTGCCGCTGCATCTAAAAATTTAATGAGTATAGGGAACTGAAGGCCAAAGTCTCTAACCACTTTATGACCTAACAAATCAGAGGAATAATTTGCTATTAGATCTGTTAACAAAGTATCTTTAAAAATGCCGTTGGCCACCACTGAAACACTTCCTTCTACAGTAGAAATCTCCCAACTTTCCCCTACTCCCTCAAAGGAATTCTCTTTAGAGAGAACCGTTTTAAGACGGTTGCCTCCCCAAATTCGCTCTTTTAAAATGGGTGTGAACTTAAGTGGATACAATGACATTGTTTGGCTTTATTATCCGTTATAGGTAACATAATTTCTCGGAGTCTCATAGAGCGTAATTGACAAATCATGAGAAGCGTCTAAATGAGGCTTGAGTTTATTCCAAATCACCACCGCAATATACTCTGCAGTTGGGTTTAGATTTTTAAATTCCGGAACTTCTATATTGAGATTCTTGTGATCTAATGCCTCCTCTACTTCTGATTTGATAAGGTCTTTTAAAATCTTTGCATCCATTACATAGCCGGTATCTGGATCAATGTCTCCTGTTACGCTTACAACAAGGTCGTAGTTGTGTCCGTGATAATGTGGATTATTGCACTTGCCAAAAATTTTGGTGTTTTTTTCTTCACTCCAATGCTCGTTGTGTAGTCTGTGTGCGGCGTTAAAGTGTGCTTTTCTACTGATAGTAACTCTCATTTCAATTTTTTACGAAAGGTACATATAATATTTCTCAAATATAATCTTAAACCACGGAGTATAGCGTTCAGGATGATTTTCTATGTCTAATTTAACTGCTTCTGGAGACATCCATTTCCAAGAAGCTGCCTCATCAGGATTAAGATCAGGCTGATCATTATAGGTGCCTTGCATTACATGGTCAAACTCGTGCTCTGTAAGGCCATTGCCCATATCTGCTTTATAAACGAATGAAAACAATTCTTTTAAAGGGGTCTGAAATCCCATTTCCTCCATTAACCGTCTTTTTCCAGCCTCTAAATTTGCCTCTCCATCTCGCTGGTGACTACAACATGTATTTGTCCATAGACCCGGAGAATGATACTTAGACAGCGCTCTTTGTTGGAGCATTATGTCTCCTTTGTCATTATTGATGAAAATTGAAAAAGCCCTGTGAAGTAGTGCTTTTTCATGGGCTTCAATTTTTTCCATGAGCCCTTGTGGCTCATCTTGCTCGTTCACAAGGACAACAAATTCTTTCATGATTTAAAAATACATTTTTTAGACTTATACATCTAAAATTCACTGTATTTTATTAAAAATTGAATCTTATCTTAGAGGGAGTTTTTGTAAAACGATATTTTAAAACTAACTCAATAGAGCCACTATTAAAAATTTCTTGCCCCAAATCTGTCGCTGCCCTATCATATGAAATTCCTGTGAAAAAATGATCAGAAAACTGATACCCAATAAGACCACTCACAGCTGCTTTAACTCTGTATGACAAACCAAATGTAACTTTATCTTTTAATAACATAGCCAAGGATAAGTCTGTTTGTAAGGGTGCCCCTGCAACGGCTTTAAATAAGACACTCGGCCTTAAAAGAACCTCATTAGATACCTCCTTCACAAAACCAGTATGGAGATAAAAATGTATTTTTTCTTTTGCTTTTGAAAGAGAGGAGTTTTCAAAGTATTGTGGTTCCAAGAATGTAGGAACAGATAAACCTAAATAAAAATCAGGGGTGTAATAAAAAACTCCTGCACCTATGTTTGGATACAAACGATTGTCAATAGAATTGTTCAGTACCGGATCTGGTCCAAGGCTATAATCTTGATTGAGTAAACTAAAATTAATATCCAATATATGTGCACTGGCTTTAATTCCAAAAGCGATTCGCGCATCACTAGATAGATCTATAGTATAAGAAATATCTAAATTCAATAAGGTTTCAGAGGTAGGTCCTATTTTATCATTTAATAAACCAAAACCAATGGCTAAGCCTTTCCAACGTGTTGGACTGCCGTAATTAATCACCTGTGTTTTTGGTGCTCCTTCTATACCTATCCATTGTGCCCTATAAAGGGCTACCAAACTCTTCTCTCCGTCTAATCCAACATATGCAGGGTTATACGATTGAGTGCTGTGAATAAACTGCGTGAATTGTGCTTCCTGTTGGCCGTACAATAATGGTCCAAGAAGCAAGAATGAAAAGCTTAGAACAATTAAATTTACCCTATGTTTTTTAGTCCTATTTATCATAGTTAGTGCGTTAAATACAGATATCCTGTACGGGTTAAGGATGCCTTATTTCCCTCCTGTTTAAATTGTAGTTTATAGAAATAAGTCCCGGTAGGTAATTTTTTGGACTTAGAGATCACTTTACCTTGATTTGCATATCCATTAAAAAAAGTATTTGAATTATTATATCCATTGACTTTATAAACTAATACCCCCCAACGATTTACAATTTCTAAGGTGTTATTTGGGAAAAATTCAATTTTATCAATAGTGAGCACATCATTAATTCCATCACCATTAGGCGTGAGTACATTAAATACTTCAACCTCATTTTCATTGGCAATGGAAGTAGAATCATTTGTGGGATCCAAATAATCTGGAGTGCCATCGTTATCTACATCATCATTGGCATAATTACCATCAACATTGGTGTCTTCATCTCTAGTTAGAATTCCCTCGTCGTCGTCGTCGTTGTCTCTAAAATCTGAAATCCCGTCTAAATCTGTATCTTGAAGTATGGTAGGTGGATTGTCAAATAAACCATTCACATCTTCATCGTTCAAAGTATCTCCTTCAAATCCATCATCTAATCCATCGCCGTCTGAATCTATTCCTGTAGCAAACAATTCAGCAACCCCGTCACTATCTCTATCGTGTCCTTCTATTATATCTGGAACCGTATCATTATCACTATCGGTGTCTAAATAATCTGGTATGCCATCTAGATCTGTATCGACAGGGGTCAAACCATTCAAGTCCTCATACGCATTATCTAATCCATTGTTGTCACTATCTAATCCTGTTGGAGAAATATAATTATCAGTGTCTTGAGCCTCTACATTATCGGGTATACCATCTGCATCTGAATCAATGTCTAAATAGTTTGGAATACCGTCACCATCTGAATCTGAAGGGTTGGTCGCTGCATTGAAATCCCCATCTGAGTTCAAATCTTCCACGGCATCTAAAATACCGTCTCCATCTGAATCTATTGGGCCTTCAGGTATACACATCACCGTGAAACTGGGTAAATCCTTAGAGAATGAACCACGAATCCAGCTAGCTTTATAAACAGTTGGTTCAGGACTAGAAACTACTGTAGGCGATAAACTTGTACCTAATGACGGATCTGACCAAATGACACTTGAAGATGTACCAACAGCATTTAACAAATCTAATGTTACATTGTTATTAGGGGATTGACATGAAGTCAAAATAAAATAAGTGGTAGCATTTTCCCCACAATAGCTTCCGTTGTATAAAGCATAGTACACACCAGGCTCAGAAACCTCAAATGAAAAGTTTTCGCCAATTACTGTGGTTGGATTTATCGCATTAAACCATCTAAAATTTGTCTCATCTTGATCATTTGGTGCTTCTAGAATAATTTGAGAGAAGGCCATACTAATATGAATGATCCAAAAAAAAGACACATTAATTAAACGATTGAATATTTTGGAGGATTGATTCATTTTACAACAAAAACTATGTTTATGATGGTGTTATCATTTGTAGGAGTTGCTTTTACCCTGTAAGCAAGTTCCCCTCCTGAGCTTATCGATAAATTCTCA
Organism: Flavobacteriaceae bacterium; assembly: GCA_029242825.1. Classification (GTDB taxonomy): domain Bacteria; phylum Bacteroidota; class Bacteroidia; order Flavobacteriales; family Flavobacteriaceae; genus MAG-120531. The sequence continues at coordinate 25,866 of JAQWTF010000158.1, forward strand.
AAAACTGAAGTATCATAATCGGTTACAAAATAATTTAATGCTGTTCTATCAAAAACATTTATAGATGTTGGAGCTCCACTTGCAGTGGCACTTGGAAAGGAAAAATTATCTACATAAAGTGCATATAAATCATAGGAATGAGATGCTCCTGCAGTTGAAACATCTAATGATACAGATGGAGGATAAAAGAAAAAATCTGAACTATCAAATGAATCTCCTGCATCTCCTTTGTCTCCCTTATCCCCTTTAGCACCTGTAGCACCGTCTGATCCATCTGATCCATCTGCTGTTAAAACAGTAAAAGAGTCCTCAAATATGGACGGTACTTGTTCAAATGAAAAAAGATGCCACCAATGAACGGGTAAAAAATTAGGAGAAGACATATTAAAAATAGGAGACGCAAACGAAATAGTTCCCAACCACAAAAAAAATGAAATGGTTAAAAAGTAAGTACGCTTTTTTATTAGATGCTTTTTCAAAATCAATACTTTATTAGTCTAGCGCAAACTAGTAAAATGTCGTCAAAAAACACTTAACTATAGATTAAGTGAGCAATAAAAACGATTAAGTGAATTCAAAGTATCTTTATTTGTAAGAAAAAACTACAAGAGCTGTAACCATATTTCTGCATTATTTTTCAAATCAAACTCCTTAAGCCTTTTATATTTAGCTTATTTTTGTACAAATTTTTTTCATGAGTCTAGCACAAGAAATTAGTAAGAGGAGAACCTTTGGAATTATTTCACATCCAGATGCCGGTAAAACCACCCTAACAGAAAAATTATTACTGTTTGGGGGCGCGATTCAGGAGGCGGGTGCGGTAAAAAATAATAAAATCAAAAAAGGGGCTACCAGTGATTTCATGGAAATTGAAAGACAAAGAGGTATCTCTGTAGCGACTTCGGTTCTTGCGTTTATTTACAGAGATAAAAAAATTAATATTCTAGATACACCAGGGCACAAAGATTTTGCTGAAGATACCTTTAGAACCCTAACTGCAGTAGACAGTGTTATAGTAGTAATAGATGTAGCCAAAGGAGTAGAGGAACAAACAGAAAAACTAGTGTCTGTTTGTAGAATGAGAAATATTCCAATGCTTGTCTTTATAAATAAGTTAGATAGAGAGGGAAAAGACGCCTTTGACTTATTAGATGAAGTAGAGCAAAAATTAGGTTTAACAGTTACCCCTATGAGTTTTCCGATTGGCATGGGATATGACTTTAAAGGGATTTATAATATTTACGAAAGCAACATTAATTTATTTAGTGGTGACAGCAAAAAAAATATCGAAGACACCCTTGCTTTTGACGATCTCAATAGTCCTGAACTAGAAAAAATAGTTGGAAGTACACAAGCTAACGCATTGAGGGAAAACCTTGAACTGGTTCAGGGTGTTTACCCTCCTTTTGACAAAGACGCTTATCTAAAGGGAAACCTGCAACCTGTATTTTTTGGTTCTGCCTTAAACAATTTTGGGGTGAGAGAACTCCTAGACTGCTTTATAGATATAGCTCCAACCCCAAGGCCTAAGAAAGCAGAAGAAAGAATTGTAGCACCCTCTGAAAAAGCCCTGACTGGATTTGTATTTAAAATCCATGCCAATATGGATCCAAAGCACAGGGATAGGCTCGCATTTATTAAAATTGTTTCTGGAACTTTTGAAAGAAACAAACCTTACTTACATGTGCGGAACAATAAAAACATGAAATTTTCAAGTCCCAATGCATTTTTTGCAGAGAAAAAAGAAATTGTAGACATCTCTTATCCTGGAGATATTGTAGGGCTTCACGACACTGGAAATTTTAAAATTGGAGATACCCTTACTGAGGGAGAGTCGCTTCATTATAAAGGTATTCCAAGTTTTTCTCCAGAACACTTCAGGTATATTAACAATGCAGATCCTCTAAAGGCCAAACAGCTCAATAAAGGGGTAGACCAACTTATGGATGAAGGAGTGGCACAATTATTTACCTTGGAACTCAATGGAAGAAAAATTATTGGAACAGTGGGCGCCCTTCAATACGAAGTTATTCAATACCGCTTAGAGCACGAATACGGAGCCAAATGTTCCTACGAGAACTTTCCAGTACACAAAGCGTGTTGGGTGGTGCCAGAAGACAAAAACAATGAAGAATTTAAGGAGTTCTCTAGAATAAAGAGTAAATTTCTTGCCAAAGACAAAAGAGGACAATTGGTGTTTTTAGCAGATTCTGCCTTTTCATTGCAAATGACCCAACAAAAATATCCTACCGTAAAATTGAGATTTACCTCAGAAGCAGAGTTATAACTAAGAAAGCATAATACAAGTCACTATTTATAATAAAAAACCCTACTCAAAATGAGTAGGGTTTTTTTATGTTAAGCTTCACCTGCAGGCCCAAAATTAATGGGTATGCCAGGCTGTTCATAATCTTTAATGGTTCCGTGGCTACTTTCAAACCTGGTCACATTGTCTTGCAATGCTTTCAAGAATTTTTTAGCGTGTTGTGGGGTGAGTATCACCCTACTCTTCACTTTAGCCTTAGGAGCTCCTGGCATTAAGCTAATAAAGTCTACCACAAATTCAGATACAGAATGATTAATCACAGCCAAGTTCGAGTAAGTGCCCTCAGCGGTTTTCTCATCTAATTCTATATTGATTTGGTTTTCTTTATCACTCATACCTTCAGATTAAAATTTTAAAGCTTCTTTTCTAGCTAGAATTTCATCGTACTCTTCTTTAGAACCTACGAGCACATTGTCATAAGCACGCATACCAGTACCAGCTGGTATTTTGTGACCTACAATAACATTTTCCTTAAGTCCTTCTAGACCGTCTACCTTACCAGCGACTGCTGCTTCGTTTAGCACTTTTGTAGTTTCCTGGAAGGAAGCTGCAGAAATGAATGACTTGGTCTGTAATGAAGCTCTAGTAATACCTTGTAAGATTGGTGTAGCGGTTGCTGCTACAGCGTCTCTTGCTGTTACCAAGGCTTTGTCGTTACGCTTCAATAAAGAATTCTCATCTCTAAGTTCTCTAGCGGTCACAATCTGTCCTGCTTTTAGCGTTTCAGAATCTCCTGCTTCTTCAACCACTTTTTTACCGAAAATGTCGTCATTTTCTTTAATAAAGTCATCTTTATGAATCAGTTGGTTCTCTAAGAATATGGTATCTCCTGGATCTTGAACCCTAACTTTACGCATCATCTGACGTACTACTACCTCAAAGTGCTTATCGTTAATCTTCACCCCTTGTAAACGATATACTTCTTGTACTTCATTAACAAGGTATTGTTGTACTGCAGAAGGCCCTTTAATAGCTAAAATATCTTCTGGAGTAATAGACCCATCTGAAAGTGCCATACCTGCACGAACATAGTCATTCTCTTGTACTAAGATCTGGTTAGAAAGTTTTACTAAATACTTTTTAACCTCCCCTAATTTAGACTCTATGATAATTTCGCGGTTACCTCTTTTAATCTTACCAAAAGAAACCACACCGTCAATTTCAGAGACTACTGCTGGGTTAGAAGGGTTACGTGCTTCGAAAAGTTCGGTAACTCTTGGTAAACCTCCGGTAATATCTCCTGATTTAGCAGATTTACGTGGTATCTTAACTAAGATTTTTCCTTCGCTAATTTTCTCATTATCATCTACCATGATATGAGATCCTACTGGAAGGTTATAAGAACGCAACACTTCATCTTTATTGTTTTTAATCAATAAAGTAGGAATGAGCTTTTTGTTTCTGGATTCAGAAATTACTTTTTCTTGGAAACCTGTTTGTTCATCAATTTCCACTTGGTACGTAACTCCTTGCTCTATATTCTCGTAAGCAATTTTTCCTGTAAATTCAGAAACAATTACCCCATTATATGGATCCCAAGAACAAATCACATCTCCTTTTTTAATCTTAGCGCCATTCTTAATAGAAAGAACAGATCCGTAAGGAATGTTGTTTGTACTAAGTACAATTCCAGTTTTAGCATCGGTTAACTTAATTTCAGAGGTCCTAGAAATAACAATTTCCGTTGCCTCACCTTCTGCATTTTGACCTTTAACGGTTCTAAGGTCTTCAATTTCTGCAATTCCGTCAAACTTAGCGGCTAATTTGTTGTCTTCAGAAATGTTACCTGCAATACCCCCTACGTGGAAGGTTCTCAATGTAAGCTGAGTTCCAGGCTCTCCAATAGATTGAGCGGCAACTACACCAACTGCTTCACCTCTTTGAACCATTTTGTTAGTAGATAAATTTCTACCGTAACATTTTCCACAAATACCTTTATCTGCCTCACAAGTCAATGGAGAACGCACTTCTATTTTCTCTAATGGAGAAGCTTCAATACGTTTTACATCTGCTTCAGAGATTTCTTGACCTGCTGACAATAATAATTCCTCAGTAAGTGGATTATAAACATCATGTAAAGAAACACGTCCCAAGATTCTCTCTCCAAGACTCTCTACAATTTCTTCGTTTTTCTTTAAAGATTGTACTTCAATTCCTCGAAGGGTACCACAATCTTCTGTGTTAATGATCACATCTTGAGATACGTCTACCAATCTTCTAGTTAAGTAACCGGCATCGGCCGTTTTAAGAGCGGTATCGGCGAGTCCTTTACGAGCACCGTGGGTAGAGATAAAGTATTCAAGAATCGAAAGACCTTCCTTAAAGTTAGAAAGGATTGGATTTTCAATAATTTCTCCACCACCTGCAGTAGATTTTTTAGGCTTAGACATTAATCCACGCATACCTGTTAACTGACGGATCTGTTCTTTAGAACCCCTCGCTCCAGAATCTAGCATCATATAAACAGAGTTAAACCCTTGCTGGTCTTCTCTAATACGTTTCATAGCCAATTCAGTAAGCATGGCGTTGGTAGAAGTCCAAACGTCAATGACTTGGTTGTATCTTTCATTATTGGTGATAAGACCCATGTTGTAGTTGGCCATAATGCCCTCTACTTGACCATTGGCCTCTGCAATCATTTCGTGTTTCTCTGGTGGGATAATAATATCTCCTAAACTAAATGACAGACCCCCTTTAAAGGCAAATTCATACCCCATAGTTTTGATCTTATCCAAGAAGTCTGCCGTTACCGGCACAGAGGTTACACTTAAAATGTCTCCAATAATATCTCTTAATGATTTTTTGTTTAAGACCTGGTTCACGTAACCGGCTGCTTCAGGTACTACCATATTAAATAAAACCCTACCAACAGTAGTTTTTATAATTTGGTACACCAATTCACCTGCTTCGTTAAAGTCTTTAGCCCTTACTTTAATTCCTGCGTTTAGGGCAACCCTTCCTTCGTTAAAAGCAATCACTACCTCTTCAGAAGAGTAGAAAGTAAGGCCTTCTCCTTGAACAGGAACCTCTTTAGTAGAAACACGCTCTTTGGTCATATAATACAGACCCAAGACCATATCCTGAGAAGGTACCGTAATTGGAGATCCATTGGCTGGATTGAGTATGTTGTGAGAAGCTAACATTAATAATTGCGCTTCTAAAATAGCTTCAGGTCCTAATGGTAAGTGAACCGCCATCTGATCCCCATCGAAATCTGCGTTAAAGGCAGTACATACTAATGGGTGCAAACGAATCGCTTTTCCTTCTATTAACTTAGGCTGAAATGCTTGGATTCCTAATCGGTGAAGGGTTGGGGCCCTGTTTAATAATACAGGATGGCCTTTTAATACATTTTCTAAAATGTCCCAAACAACTGGTTCTTTCTTGTCTATAATTTTCTTGGCAGATTTAACCGTTTTCACAATTCCGCGCTCAATAAGCTTACGAATTACGAATGGCTTGTACAATTCTGCTGCCATGTCTTTTGGAAGACCACATTCAAACAATTTCATTTCTGGTCCAACAACAATTACAGAACGAGCAGAATAATCTACACGTTTCCCTAATAAGTTTTGACGGAAACGACCTTGTTTTCCTTTTAATGAATCTGAAAGTGACTTGAGTGGTCTGTTAGATTCTGTTTTTACAGCAGAGGCTTTACGCGTGTTGTCAAACAATGAATCTACAGATTCTTGAAGCATACGCTTCTCGTTTCTCAAAATAACCTCTGGGGCTTTAATCTCCACCAAACGCTTTAAACGATTGTTTCTAATAATTACCCTGCGGTATAAGTCATTTAAATCAGAGGTAGCAAAACGCCCTCCATCTAAAGGTACTAATGGTCTTAATTCTGGTGGAATAACTGGGATCACTTTCATGATCATCCACTCAGGTCTGTTTTCTCTGTTTTCTTGAGACTCTCTCAAAGACTCCACCACTTGTAAACGCTTTAAGGCTTCAGTCTTACGTTGTTTAGAAGTCTCTGTATTGGCTTTGTGTCTCAGTTCATAAGACAGGGTATCTAGGTCAATTCTAGAAAGAATGTCAATCAGACACTCTGCACCCATCTTAGCGATAAATTTATTGGGATCTGTGTCGTCTAAGTATTGGTTTTCCACAGGAATAGACTCTAAAATATTCAAGTATTCTTCCTCTGTTAAGAAATCCATTTTTTGAAGTTCCTCTCCTTCTGCCCCTTTGGCAATACCTGGCTGAATCACTACGTAACGCTCGTAGTAAATAATCATATCTAATTTCTTAGAAGGTAATCCTAAAAGGTATCCTATTTTGTTAGGTAAAGAACGGAAGTACCAGATATGAGCTACAGGAACGACTAAATTAATGTGTCCTACACGGTCTCTACGAACCTTCTTCTCTGTCACTTCTACCCCACAACGATCACAAACAATTCCGCGATAACGGATTCTTTTGTATTTACCACAAGCACATTCGTAATCTTTTACTGGGCCAAAAATTCGCTCACAGAAAAGACCGTCTCTCTCTGGTTTGTGGGTTCTATAGTTAATTGTTTCTGGTTTTAAAACTTCCCCTCTAGAGGCGCCCAGAATTGATTCTGGAGATGCCAATCCAATGGAAATTTTATCAAACCTTTTAACCGTGTTATTATCTTTTTGTCTAGCCATAACAATATGGTGCTACTAATTAAAATGTATATTATCTATAATCCTCAAGACCGAATCTTGTTACTCTTCCAATCTAATGTCTAAACCTAAACCTTTAAGCTCATGCATTAATACGTTGAAAGATTCTGGTAAACCTGGTTCTGGCATGGTTTCTCCTTTAACGATAGCTTCGTAAGTCTTAGCCCTACCAATCACGTCGTCGGATTTAACCGTCAAAATTTCTCTAAGGGTAGCAGAAGCTCCATAAGCCTCTAATGCCCAAACTTCCATTTCTCCAAAACGCTGACCTCCAAATTGTGCTTTACCTCCTAACGGCTGTTGCGTGATAAGAGAGTACGGCCCAATGGAACGTGCATGCATTTTGTCGTCTACCATATGTCCAAGTTTCAACATATAGATCACCCCTACTGTTGCAGGCTGATCAAAACGCTGACCGGTACCTCCGTCATGTAAATAAGTATGACCGAATTGTGGTATACCCGCCTCTTCTGTGAAACCATTGATTTGGTCAATAGTAGCTCCATCAAAAATAGGGGTGGCATACTTCTTGTCTAACTTAAGACCTGCCCATCCTAAAACAGTTTCATAGATCTGTCCAATGTTCATACGAGAAGGCACTCCTAATGGGTTTAATACAATATCTACAGGAGTTCCGTCTTCCAAGAATGGCATGTCTTCATGACGCACAATTCTAGAAACAATACCCTTGTTTCCGTGACGTCCCGCCATTTTATCACCCACTTTTAATTTACGCTTCTTAGCCACGTAAACCTTAGCAAGTTTCATAATACCAGCTGGCAACTCATCTCCCACAGAAATGGTAAACTTATCCCTTCTCAAGTTTCCTTGAAGGTCGTTTAACTTAATCTTGTAGTTGTGTAACAAGTCTGCAATAGAAGCATTGGTCGCTTTATCAGTAGTCCAGCTTCCGCCAACTAGGTGAGCGAAGTCGTCTACAGAGTTTAACATTTTAAGGCTGTACTTCTTCCCTTTTGGCAATACCTCTTCTTCTAAGTCGTTTAAAACTCCTTGAGAGGTTTTCCCATTGACAAGAGAGAATAATTTCTCTACCAATACATCTTTTAGTTGTTGGAATTTCACTTCGTAATCCAACTCTAATTTTGTAATAGCCTCTTTATCTTCAGAACGTTTACGTTTATCTTTTACAGATCTAGAAAACAATTTCTTTTCAATTACAACACCTCTTAAAGAGGGAGACGCTTTTAAAGAAGCATCTTTTACGTCACCGGCTTTGTCTCCAAAAATGGCGCGTAATAATTTTTCCTCCGGTGTTGGATCAGACTCTCCTTTAGGCGTAATCTTACCAATCAGAATATCTCCAGGCTTCACTTCTGCCCCAATTCTAATCATTCCGTTTTCATCAAGGTCTTTAGTAGCCTCCTCTGAAACGTTTGGAATATCATTGGTCAATTCTTCAGCACCAAGTTTAGTATCTCTCACTTCTAAAGAATACTCATCTACGTGAATGGAAGTAAATATGTCTTCTCTAACTACTTTTTCAGAAATTACAATCGCGTCTTCAAAGTTGTACCCTTTCCATGGCATAAAGGCCACTTTAAGGTTTCTACCAAGGGCTAATTCACCATTTTGAGTCGCATATCCCTCACAAAGCACTTGTCCTTTTTTAACCTTATCTCCCTTGCGAACAATTGGTTTAAGGTTAATAGACGTTCCTTGATTGGTTTTTCTAAACTTCACCAAGTTGTACGTTTTGGAGTCTTCTTCAAAACTTACCAAACGCTCTTCGTCAGTTCTTGTATATTTAATAGTGATTTTTTGAGCATCTACATACTCAATAACACCATCTCCCTCTGCATTGATCAAAACTCTTGAGTCCGCAGCTACTTGTTTCTCTAAACCAGTTCCAACAATAGGTGCTTCAGGTCTAAGTAAAGGCACTGCCTGACGCATCATGTTAGATCCCATAAGGGCTCTGTTCGCATCATCATGCTCTAAGAATGGAATTAATGACGCAGAAATAGAAGCAATTTGATTAGGAGCAACATCCGTATAGTGAACCTCAGATGGATCTACCACTGGGAAATCTCCTTCTTCTCTTGCAATGACTTTATCTGTATCAATTACACCATCCTTCTTCTGAGGAATGTTGGCTTGAGCAATCTTCATTCCTTCTTCCTCTTCAGCACTTAAGTAAGCATACTCTTCCGTATTTACTTTACCTTTTGTAACCTTTCTATAAGGAGTCTCCAAGAATCCCATTTGGTTCACTTTAGCATAAACAGCCAAAGAAGAAATTAGACCAATGTTTGGTCCCTCTGGGGTTTCAATAGGACATAATCTTCCGTAGTGTGTGTAATGCACATCACGCACCTCAAACCCAGCACGCTCTCTAGAAAGACCTCCTGGCCCAAGGGCCGACAACCTTCTCTTGTGCGTAATCTCTGCCAATGGATTGGTTTGATCCATAAACTGAGACAATTGGTTCGTTCCAAAGAAAGAATTAATCACAGAAGACAAAGTCTTTGCATTAATTAAGTCAATAGGCGTAAACACTTCATTATCTCTCACATTCATACGCTCTCTAATGGTTCTTGCCATACGGGCAAGACCTACACCAAATTGCTGAGATAGTTGTTCTCCAACGGTACGAACACGTCTGTTAGAAAGGTGGTCAATATCATCAATTTCTTCTTTAGAGTTAATAAGCTCTATTAAGTATTTAATGATGGTAATAATGTCTTCTTTAGTAAGGACTTGTTTGTCCATTCCAATATCAAGACCTAACTTTTTATTCATTCTATAACGTCCTACGTCACCTAAATTGTAACGTTGGTCTGAAAAGAATAACTTATCTATAATACCTCTCGCCGTTTCTTCATCTGGCGGCTCAGCATTACGCAATTGTCTATAAATATGTTCAACCGCTTCTTTTTCTGAGTTGGTTGGATCTTTTTGTAAGGTGTTGTGGATAATAGAATAATCAGACGCACCAGTACTTTCTTTGTGTAAAAGTATGGTCTTCACATCTGCTTCCATAATTTCTGCGATATGATCTTTTTCTAAAACAGTATCCCTGTCTAAAATAATCTCATTACGCTCAATTGAAACCACTTCTCCAGTGTCTTCATCTACAAAGTCTTCGTGCCAAGTATTTAATACTCTCGCCGCTAACTTTCTTCCTAAAACTTTTTTAAGTCCAGCATTAGATACTTTAATCTCTTCAGATAAATCGAAGATTTCAAGAATATCCTTATCACTTTCAAAACCTATAGCCCTAAATAGTGTCGTTACTGGTAATTTTTTCTTTCTATCAATGTAGGCATACATAACCCCATTAATATCGGTAGCAAATTCAATCCAAGAACCTTTAAAAGGAATCACTCTTGCAGAATATAACTTAGTACCGTTTGCGTGGAAAGATTGTCCAAAGAACACCCCTGGAGAACGGTGTAACTGAGAAACAACCACACGCTCTGCTCCATTGATAACAAATGTACCACTTGGAGTCATATATGGGATAGTTCCCAAATATACGTCTTGAACGATGGTCTCAAAATCTTCATGTTCAGGATCTGTACAATACAACTTAAGTCTTGCCTTTAAGGGAACACTATAAGTTAAGCCTCTCTCAATACACTCTTGTATAGAATATCTTGGAGGATCAATAAAATAATCAAGAAATTCTAGAACGAATTGGTTTCTGGTGTCTGTGATTGGAAAGTTTTCCATGAAGGTGTTGTACAATCCTTCATTGCCCCTTTCGTCAGATTTTGTTTCTAATTGGAAAAAATCCTGAAACGATTTAATCTGAATGTCTAAGAAATCTGGATAAGCCGGAATATTCTTAGTGGATGCAAAATTTATTCTCTCAGTCTGATTTGTGAACATCAATAGACAAATTTTTGAATGTGAATACTATGCG